>CAZQYA010000132.1:0-9110 GCA_964597325.1 uncultured Desulfovibrionaceae bacterium | reverse complement strand
TCGCGGTATTGTTTCATGCTTTCATGACCGGGGCAGCATCCCGACCACCCAAGCGAGCGCCTTCATGCCAGCCAGACCCATACGTGTAAAGTTCAAAAACGAATTGGGAAGTTCTACAACGCTCCCCGATGGAGAGCAATATCTTCGTCTCCTCGCCCGGGGGCGGGACCTGCTCATCATCAACCCCGGCCCCCGGCCGGAACTCTGCGCTCCCTTTCTGGGCGGCGGACAGGTCTTCCTCGTCAACGTTCCCGAATTCGACTCGCAGATGCCCGAAGCCTGGCACAGGGCCATTCCCGCCGACTGGCGCAGGGTGACACCCGAAGACGCGGCGGACATGCTCCCCGGTGCAGGCGTGCTCCACTACGCCCCGGCCACACGTCTCCTCCCGGCAATCTACGCCCCCCTGCTGGCCCGAATCCGGCCATTCCCGGGGCCCCAAGCCCCCAGGGCCCTGTGGCTTCCCGCTCCGGACAAGGCCCTCATCGTCCCGGAACTGGAGCAGGCGGCCCGCGAGGCAGGAATCAGACCACGTCGCCTCCCGGCCACGCTCGCGCCCGAAGACCTCGCGAACCTCCTGGACCGTGAAATTCCCGGACTTTTCCTGAGCGTCAACTTTCACGGCCTGGACCCATGGGGCCAGAACCAGGCCCTGCTCGAAGCGGCCGGGGTGCCGACGGCGGTGTGGTGCGTGGACAATCCGCTGCACCTGCTCACCAACCAAAAGAGCACCCTCTGGACCCGCCTCAGAATCTTTGTGACCGACGACTGGTTCCTGGCGCCCCTGCGCGAACTCGGCGCCAACCCGCAACATCTCCCCCTGGGCACCGGCAAGAGCTTTTACACCCCGGCAGGCACCTGCCCCGACGGACGCAACCTGATCTTCGTAGGCCGCTCGTCCTTTCCCGACAAGGACCGTTTCTTCGCGGCCGCCAGGATTCCTGAAGATCTTGCCGAAATGGCCCGAAATCTGCCGGGACGCCAGGCCCACTTCGGCTGGTGGCGGGAGCATCTGCCCCATATTCGCCTCTGGCCGGGCAACGACGTGCGCATTCCGGGGCTCGGGGCTGAGACGGCGTCCGCAGCCTGGCGCAGGTCGTGCCTGTCGAGCCTGGCCCGCACCGAGGACCTGACCATCATCGGCGACGAGGCCTGGAAAAAACTCGTCCCCAAAGCAAAGCTCCGGGCACCGGTGGATTACTATCAGGGACTGGCGGATGCGTACCGCGGGTCGGCCTTCACCCTGAACCTGACCAGCCTGCTCCTGCCCCGCGGCCTGACCCAGCGCCATTTCGACGTCTGGGCCTGCGGCGGTTTCCTGCTCACGGACGAGACGCCCGGACTCGAAATTTTTCCCGGAGAACTGACCAGGGACGTAAGCTTCAGCACTCCGGAACAGGCCTCCTGGGCCCTCCACACGCTGGCCGCCGCGCCAAAACGGAAGGAGGAACTGCGCCGGGCCTGGCAGGAACTCATCCTGGCCGAGCACACCTACTCCGCGCGGCTGCACTCCCTGCTCGAGGCCTGTCGCCCCGGTTGAAGCGTACCTACATCTATAGATTTTTTTGAAGTTTCAAAGGCAATCTTCTTTTTAAACTGCTTCAAGTATCAAAAAAAGCATGGATCGCCGCGTCGAAGACTCCTTGCAATGACGCATGTTCTAACCCGTCATTGCGAGCGAAGCGTGGCAATCCATCTCCATACCGAATTATTGCGTTGTAAAAAAGAAGCTATGCTTTTCCGAATCAATAATTTTAATCAAAATTTAGACTTCATGCCAAAAATGAAACACACATGATGACGAATTGAGAGAAGATTCCTCGCAAGCTGTGTTTTTTTGTTTAAGCAATATTTGATTGAATTTATTGCGCCGCCCAGACTTGTGGACGCTTAAGCCGGATGTTCCATGAAAAAGGCCCGCTGAAAACCGGCGGGCCTTGCTGCATCGCGTTCTGGTCGATCAGCACTCCTCGGCGCAGACCTGATTCCGCCCCTTGAGCTTGGCCCGGTACATGGCCTTGTCGGCTGCGTCGAGAAGACGCTCGCCATGACCTTCGGTCCACTCGGGCTTCAAGGCCGCCACACCTATGGACACGGTAATCTTGATACCCTTCTGCAGTATCTGCCCGTTGTGGTCCCGAATGATGAAATTGTACTCCTCGATGATGGCACGCAGGGACTCGGCGTCAGCAAAGGCTTCCTCCACTCCAGCCCCGGCCATAATCACCGCAAACTCCTCCCCGCCGAAGCGGGCCGGAAAAAAGCTGCGTTTGGGCGCGGTGCTGTACTTGCCGGCGTATCCCATGAGCTTCCCCGCCACAGTCACCAGGGCCTGGTCGCCGATACGATGGCCATAGGAGTCGTTGAACGCCTTGAAATTGTCGATATCGAGAAAGAGAAGACTTAAGGGGGCACCTGTGACCGCGTGTTCGGCAATGGCGGCCTGATAATAGCGATCAAAGGCCCGACGGTTGCTGAGCTTGGTCAGGGGGTCCGTGTAGCTCATCTCGACGAGATCCCTGGTGTCCTTCTCCATGTGGGTGATGACCTTCTCGAAGGCCGCGCGGATCTCGGTAACGATGTCCTCCAGGGCATTCTGATCCCGGACGGTGTTGATGGTCGTCTCGCGCAGGTCCTTGACTTCCTTGGCCCGCTGGATGTTCTGGGAACGCATGTGCTCGATGAGCCCCACGGTCTCGCGAAAGGCGTCCTCCAGCTTCTTGTTCCAGGGCTTGTAGAGAATCTGCTCCTTGCGCCGTGCAAACTCCTTGAACCGGGCGTCGGAATAATCCCTCTCCCGCACGATCTGCATGACCAAATCCTGCATCTGCTGTTTCTGTTCCGAGGAGAGATAGTCGTATTCCGAAATGGACCGCATATAGAGGATGAGGGCACCCCATTTCGAATTGGCCGGCACCCCGGCCTTGACCAGGGAGACGACCAGCTCCCGCGAGCAGAAAAAATCCTGATACTGATCGGTCATAAAAAATACCGCCGGGTTTGAAGGGCTAGTCCTTCGGACAGAAGGTTCTACCGATTTCGAATGCCTGACCCACGTACTCGCCGACCGTATGATAGGCTCTGGTCACCGGAGTGAAGATGAGGGGCTGCACCTTGGCCGCGTCCGGGTATCCCTTGTCGTCGAGGACATCCTCTTCGGCCTTGACGTCGATAATCTCCCCGATGAACTGCACGTGCATGCCCAGAGGCACGGTACGCACCAGCGAACACTCCAGGACCAGCGGAAACTCGGAGATATATGGCGCGTCCACGACTTCCGAACGCACCGGGGTCAGCCCCGTTGCCGCGAACTTGTCCGTATCCCGCCCCGATACCATGCCGAAAAAATCGGCCTGGGCGGCGAAACGTGTCGAAGGGACATTGACGGTGAACGCCTTGCGCTGGAGGATGGCCGCGTAACTGTGCCTCTCCTCTCGCAGCGAAACAGTCACGCACGGCGGCTTGGAGCAGCAGATACCACCCCATGCGGCAGCCATGACGCACGGTCTGCCATTCTCGTCATAGGAGCCGATGACCCACAACGGCGCCGGCTGCGCAAGGGTTTTCGGCCCGAGGGAAATCTTCATTCTCGTTCTCCGTGAAGGGGTCTGCGGTTTTCAGGTGTTCCACTTGCCAGTGGTTCTCATATGGTTATAGGTACCCATTCCGCAAGTCCAACCTGAACATTCCCCGCAGCAGTAACAGAGCAGCCATGGAAAAAAAAGTCATACACATCGAAGGCGCGCGCCAACACAACCTCAAGGACCTGACCCTGGACATCCCACGGGACAGGCTCGTGGTCGTCTGCGGCCCGTCGGGGTCGGGCAAGTCCACCCTGGCCTTCGACATCGTCTACGCCGAAGGCCAGCGGCGCTACGTCGAGTCCCTGTCGGCCTACGCCCGCCAGTTCCTGCCCCAGATGGACAAGCCGGCCATGGACCTCATCGAGGGTCTGACCCCGGCCATCTCCCTGGAGCAGCAGACCGTGTCCAAGAACCCGCGCTCCACGGTGGGCACGGTCACGGAAGTCTACGATTTTCTGCGCGTCTTCTACGCACGCCTGGGCACGCCGTGCTGCCCCGAGTGCGGCGCCCCCATCCAGGCCCAGACCAGCGACCAGATCATGGACCGTATCCTCGGCCTGCCCGAGGGCACGAAGTTCATGCTCCTGGCGCCGATGGTGGACCACAAGAAAGGAACCCACGCCGATCTTTTCAAAAAACTCAAGACCCAGGGCTTTGTCCGGGCCAGAGTCGACGGCGAGGTTGTCAGCCTGGACCCCATGCCGGAACTGACCAAGAACCAGAAGCATTCCATCGATCTGGTGGTGGACCGTCTGGTGCTCAAACCCGACATGCGTAAGCGCTTGGCCGACTCCGTGGAGCTCGGACTGACGTCCGGCGAAGGCAGGCTGATCGTCTCTGTCGTCGGAGGCGAGGACATCTTCTTCTCCACCGACGCGGTCTGCCCCAAGTGCAACCTGAGCCTGCCCAAGCCCAGCCCCCAGCTCTTTTCCTTCAACAGCCCCCAGGGCGCCTGCCCGCACTGTTCGGGCCTGGGTTCCGTGGAATACTACGAACCCGCCCTGCTCGCCCCCAATGCGGGCCTGTCCCTGCGCCAGGGTGCCGTGCTGCCCTGGAAGGGACGCAGCCTGGAACGCTTCGCACTACAGCTCGAAGAGCTTGGGCGCAGGCACGGATTCGGCCTGGACACGGCCCTGCAGGACTTCTCCGAATCCGCACGCCACGCCCTTTTCCAGGGCGACGGCGAATGGCCCGGCGTGGTCCGCTTCCTGGAACAGGGGCAAAGCCTGGGGCCAATCTGGCGGGACGAACTGGCCCGCTATCGCCAAACCACGAACTGTCCGTCATGCAGGGGAGCCAGACTGCGACCCGAGGCTTTGGCCGTGCGTGTGGATGGCCTGAGCATCTTCGATTTCTGCTCCCTGCCCATCACCCGCGCCCTGGTCTGGCTGCGGAATCTGAACTTCACCGGCGTGAACGCCGAAATCGGCACGCCCCTTCTGAAGGAACTCTCACACCGGCTTGAATTCCTGGTCAACGTTGGCCTGGACTACATCAGCCTGGCCCGGAACATGTCCACCCTGTCCGGCGGGGAGGCCCAGCGAATCCGCTTGGCCGGCCAGCTCGGCTCGGGCCTGGTGGGAGTGACCTATGTCCTGGACGAGCCGAGCATCGGGCTGCACCCCAGCGACAACGAGCGCCTCATCAACACCCTGCGCCAGCTTCAGGGCCGGGGCAACACGGTGCTGGTGGTTGAGCACGACGAGCCGACCATTCGGGCCGCCGACCATGTGCTGGAGCTTGGTCCCGGCTCGGGCTTCCTGGGCGGCGAACTGGTCTTCTCGGGCTCCCCGGCCGAACTGGTGGGCCAATCCCCGAGCCTGACGGGCAAGTATCTGCGCGGCGAACTGCGCATCCCCCGCCCGCCGGCACGCCGGACCTCGGAGCGCGCCATTACCCTGTGCGGTGTGACCACCAACAATCTCCGGAACGTCGATGCCCGCTTCCCCCTGAACTCCCTGGTCTGCATCACGGGTGTCTCGGGTTCGGGCAAGAGTTCGCTGGTCATGGACTCGCTCTACAAGCACCTGGCTCTCATGCGAGGCCTCAAGGTGGACTCGCCCGGCACCATCAGCGGCATCGAAGGCGCAGAGGCCGTGGAAAAGATTATCTCCATCGACCAGAGCCCCATCGGCCGCACGCCCCGCTCCAACCCGGCCACCTACACCAAGGTCTTCGACGAAATCCGGAACATTTTCGCCGGCAGCAAGGACGCCAGAAAACGCGGGTACAACGCGGGCCGCTTCAGTTTCAACGTCCGGGGGGGCCGCTGCGAGGCCTGCCAGGGCGACGGCCAGATCCGGGTGGAGATGCACTTCCTGCCCGACGTGTTCGTGACCTGCGAGGTCTGCGGCGGAAAGCGCTACAACCGCGAGACCCTGGACATCCTCTACCGGGACAAATCCATCGCCGACGTCCTGGACATGACCGTCAGGCAGGCCCGCCAGTTCTTCGCCAACCATCCGGCCCTGGAGCGCAAGCTCGGTGTGCTCGAAGAGGTCGGCCTGGAGTACATTCGCCTGGGCCAACCCGCCACGACCCTGTCCGGCGGCGAGGCCCAGCGCATCAAGATCTCACGGGAACTCGGCAAGCGGAGCCTGCCCGGGACGCTCTACATCCTCGACGAGCCCACCACGGGCCTGCACATGCACGAGGTGGGCAAACTCATCTCCGTGCTGCACGCTCTGGTGGACAAGGGCGCCTCGGTGGTGGTCATCGAGCACAACCTGGACGTGGTGGCCGCGGCTGACCACGTCATCGACCTGGGACCGGGCGGCGGCGAAAACGGCGGCATCATCGTGGCCCAGGGTACACCCGAGGAGCTGGCGGCCAACCCCGGCTCGGTCACGGGACCGTTTCTGGAGCTGTAGTCCGAGCCTTGCGGTCCGCGGGCAATGGAGGCTATGCAGGCGCAACACGCCCCCCAAAACCGAGGACCTGAGCAATGACAGACACCCGCTGGGGCATGCAGCCCGACGTACCCAAAGCCCTCATGCTGGCCAGGCGCCAGCTTGCGGAATTCGTCTGCGACGCCGTGAACCTGGAGGGCATCCCCTTCACGCTGCCGGAAATCCAGACCCTGCTGCAGGGCGTGACCGTAGGCGGACATCGGCTCTCGGACCAGAAAATCGCCCTCAACCAGCGCGAAGCCTGGACCCAGCTCTTCGCCTGGGTCGAAGCCGGGACGTTCGAGCTTACCCGGGAGAAAGCCTGCGCCCTGCATGCCCTGGCCGCCTGGGAAGACGCCCTCGAATGGGGCCGCTTCCGTTCCGGCGGCGTGCTTATCACCGGAACCACCTACACGCCGCCGCCGGCCGCCGATCTCCCGCGCCTCTTCGACGACATGCTCATCCGCCTCGACACCATGGCCGACATCTTCGACCAGGCCATCCACGTCTTCCTGACCATGGCCCGCTGCCAGTTCTTCTACGACGTCAACAAGCGCATGGGCCGCTTCCTCATGAATGCCCATCTCCTCGCCCACGGCTACCCGGCCATTAACCTCCCGGCCAGCCGCAGGCTCGAATTCAACGAACTCATGCTCGACTTCTACCCCTCGGGCGACGAATCGGCCATGAACGCCTTCATGCGCTCCTGCCTCGACCCGCGAATCATCGACATCATGCGCGAATAACAAAAGGCGACCGGGATGCTCCCGACCGCCTCTCGTTGGTTGCGAATTCCTGCCCGTCAGTACCGCGACGTCAGATGGGCATACCCCTTCATCAGATAATTCTGCACGTAGTCGGAGACACCGTCCTCCAGGGGCCTGAAGGCCACATCGCAGCCCCGGCCCGCAAGCTTCTTGAGGTCCGCGCAGGTGTAGTACTGGTACTTGCCGCGCAGGGTGTCCGGCATGTCCACATACTCGATCTGCGGCTCCCGGCCCATGGCCGCGAACACGCCCCGGGCCAGGGCATTCCACGTCCGGGCCTGGCCCGTGCCCACGTTGAACACGCCGCCCACGTCGCGATTCCTCAGCAGCCAGTCGATGACCGCCACGCAGTCCTTGATGTAGACGAAATCACGGCGCTGTTCGCCGTCGGCGTACTCCCGGCGGTAGGACTTGAAAAGCTTGAGCTTTCCGGTCTTGCGAATCTGGGTAAAGGCCTTGCAGACCACGGAGCGCATGTCGTCCTTGTGGTACTCGTTGGGGCCGAACACGTTGAAAAATTTGAGGCCAGCCACCTTGTCCAGCAGTCCGTCCCCCTTGAGCCAGAGGTCGAAGAGGTGCTTGGAATAACCATACATGTTCAGGGGCTGCAGGCTCTCCATAGCCTCGTCGGAGTCGTCGAAGCCGCGGCCGCCGTCGCCGTAAGTTGCGGCGGAACTGGCGTAGATGAAGCGCGCGTCCCGTTCCAGGGCGAAACGGCACAGAGCCTTGGAATATTCGAGATTGTTGCGCATGAGGTAGTCGCAGTCGGCCTCGGTGGTGGCGGAGCAGGCCCCCATGTGGATCACCGCCTCGATGCGGCCCTCCATGTAGCGGGTCCCAAGCAGGTCCAGGAAGGCTTCCTTGTGGATATAGCGATGGTACTTCAGGCCTACCAGGTTACGCCACTTGTTCGTTGTGCCGAGGTTGTCCACCACAAGGATGTCCCTGACGCCCTGTCTGTTCAGTTCCCATGCCATGGCGCTGCCGATGAAGCCCGCGCCGCCTGTGATAATGATCATAATGCCCCCTTGAAGTCGTATCCCCCGCACCTAGCGTGAAAGCCCTCCGGCGGCAAGACAGCCCGGGCCCTCCCGCGTCCGCGGTCGCGTTCCCCCGTTCCGCGGAGAGGAACATCCGGGACTTGGTTTTTACGGAACCTTTGGCTACAGTGCGCCCTTCCTCATCACCATTTGCAGAAAGGACAACGTATGCTCGCCATCCTTGACTACAAGGCAGGCAATCTGACCAGCGTCAAACGCGCTCTGGACTATCTCTCCATCCCCAGCACCATCACGGCCGACGCCAGCACCATCGAAGGGTGCCAGGGGCTCATCTTCCCCGGCGTCGGAGCGGCGGGTTCGGCCATGGCCAACCTCACCCAGTCGGGACTCAAGGAGATCATGGCCAGGGAGATCGGCGCAGGCAAGCCCCTCCTGGGCATCTGCCTGGGGTGTCAGATCCTGCTCGAATACAGCCCCGAAAACGACACACAGACCCTGGGCCTCATTCCCGGACGGTGCGACATCTTCACGCCGGACCTGACCGAAGAAGACGGGGCGCCCATCAACATCCCCCACATGGGCTGGAACACCGTGAGCCTCAAGAAGGAGTGCCCCCTGTTCGACGGCATCTCCCCGGAAAGCGAATTCTACTTCGTGCACAGCTACTATCCAAACCCGGCCCCGGAATACGTCATCGGCACGACCTACTACGGCCGCGAGTTCTGCTCCCTGCACGGTCGCAACGGCCTCTGGTCGGCGCAGTTCCACCCGGAGAAAAGCGGACGCCCCGGCCTGCGCATGCTCTCCAACTTCTACGACTACTGCAGGGAGGCGGCCAATGCTCAGTAAACGGATCATCCCCTGCCTCGA
>CAZQYA010000131.1:0-9344 GCA_964597325.1 uncultured Desulfovibrionaceae bacterium | reverse complement strand
TTCAAAAAACTCCCGCACAGCCTCAAGCGGGTCGGCGGGGTTCGGGCAAGGGCTGGCGGCTGTCTGACCGAGCCAGGAATCGTTTGCTTCCCGGCCGTCTCGCGTTCAAGGCACGGAAGAAAGACCAAAACTCAAGGCCGGGAAGCAGTACGAGGCCGGCGAGGGAGTTCCGGCAGACCTTGCCCGAACTCCGCTGGCACGCGACCTTCGCACCAAGAACAATATCCCCAAACCGCCTCAAACAGATCATTCTCAATTCTTCGGCAAACCACTCGCACAGCCTCAATCAACTCGATCCCAATTCTTCAAAAAACTCCCGCACAGCCTCAAGCGGGTCGGCGGGGTTCGGGCAAGGGCTGTCGGCTGTCTGACCGAGCCAGGAATCGTTTGCTTCCCGGCCGTCTTGCGTTCAAAGCACGGAAGACGGACCAGCCCTCAAGGCCGGGAAGCATTACGAGGCCGGCGAGGGAGTTCCGGCAGACCTTGCCCGAACCCCGCCGACCCGCGCCTCCCGCACCTCCTCTCGCCACCAGCCGCAAAAAAAAGGGAGGGCGCCATATTACACCCTCCCGCTCTGAACCAAGATGCCGCAGAATCAGAAACGATAGGATATCCCCAGATCCAGGGAATATTCGCTCAAGGTCGTTTCGTAGTCGATGATGGCCTGGTTCTGATTCGAACCGGAGTAGGTCACCTCCGGCGCATACATGCCGCCGAGGTTGATCCACAGGCCCTCCAGGGGCGAAAACCCGACGCCCGCGGTAAAATGGTGCTCGACCAGCGCTGGGAACGCAATGTTCTCGAAGGCCTGGGCCTCGTTCAGGGGGGCATTGCCATAATTGTAGCCGGCACGGATCTTCCACCGGTCGGGGACCAGGTCGTACTCGGCACCGATGGCGAAGACGATCTGGTCATCCCAGTTCATGTTGAAAAGCTGGAAGTCCGGAGTTGCTTCACTGCGGGGCATGTGCGGTTTATTCCTGCCCATGGTCTGGGCCCAATTGATCCACTTGACGTCCGCGGCCAGCCGCAGACGGTCCGTGGGACGGTAGCCGATGCCAAAGATAAGCTGTTGGGGCAAGTCCAGATCCACGTGGTCCGTCCCCTTGGCCGTATCGAATTCAAAATCGTCAAACCACTCCTGACTGATGTAGGCCAGGGACACCGACCACTTGTCGGCGGGCTTCAGATAGACCCCGACCTGAAAACCATAGCCAAAGCTGACGTCATGGTCGTGCTCCTCCCCGCCTCCGGCTTCGTACCCCATCACAGCGCGGTCGAGGTTCAGGGCCACGCCCACGGAAAGCTTGTCGCTGAGCTTGTAGGACAGGGCCGGTACGACCTTCATCATCTCGAAGCTGGTGTACACCTTGGCGCCATAAATGCCCGGGGAATAGTCGACGCCCATGCCGGCGGAACCAAAAGCCGTCAGACCCAGGCTCAATTTCTCGGTAACCGGAAAGACCACACCCACCGCAGGGATGGTCGAAGCAGGATAACTGCTGGTCTCGTCGGACTCTCCGACAAAAAAGTCCGTGGACTCGTAGTCTGAATCGGGCGCAAAATGCGTCACGCTCAAATCGAACATGGCCGGCAGTTCCGAGATGGCCGCCGGGTTCAGGGTCATGACAAAGGTATCGACGGGCAGGGCCGAGCCCGCGCCGCCCATGGACCGCTGCACGGCGCCGATGCCGATGAGCTGCATGCCATTGGTGGCCAGTGCCGTACCGCTCAATGCAACGACCAGCACAGCCGCTGCAACCGCTTCACGCAGTATACCGAGTCTGCTTCCCATCCTCCCTCCTGTGTCGATTGATGAAAGGTTATTCCGCCAGCGCATCAGCCACCATGGAAGACAGAAACTGTATCTCCAGACCGAGAGCGTAATGCGCATTGATATCCCCGAGCTGTGTATGGCAGTTTTCGCAGGCCGTGGCCAGTATCGGCGTATCATCCGGACCGCATTTTCCGAATTTTTTGATCTGCTCGGCCTTGATTTTGCTCGATGTCATGCGGAAATCCAGGGTCTCCTCGCCCATGGCCACCAGACCGCCGCCGCCTCCGCAACACCAGTTGGCGCCTGGTTCCGGTGATATTTCACGGTAGTCGGCGCACAGCTTCTCCAGAATGTAGCGCGGATCGTCCATGACGCCGCCGTTGCGGGCGATCTGACAGGGGTCGTGGTACATGACCGGACGGGTGATTCCCTTTTCACGGACCCGAATACGCCCTTCACGCATGTATCTCGCATGCACTTCAGTAATGGATGACACGGCAAAGGGCTGCTTCCCGGAAAGCTGCTTCATGACACGATAGGCCGTGCCGCATTCGCAGATGACCACTTCCTTCACCTTCAGACGCAGGGCCTCATCCACGATGCGGTCCAGGATAAGCCTGGTCTTGGTCGGATCGCCGACAAAAGCGCCGAAATTGACGGCCTCGAAGAAACTGAGGGTCCAGTTCTCGCCTGCCGCGTTGAACACGGCGGCCGCGGGTATGATGGAATGGGCGCCGGCCAGGGCCACGTACAGCATGTCCGCGCCCTGCACCTCCGTGGGGATGGCCTGCTCGGTCTCGCTTCTCCAGCGCTCCAGCACCTTGGCCTCCAGGCGCTTGATGCCTTCCAGGAAGCGGGGTTTGAAGGCTTCGACGTTCTGCCCCTTGGCCACGGACATGTCCGCCAGCATGGTCAGGGTCTCAGGCTCGGCCCCTGCACCGATGAGCAACAGCTTGGCGATAGACACGATCTGCTGGGTGTCGATGCCAAAGGGGCAGTACAGCATACAGCGTCGGCAGCCGGTGCAGGTGTAGGCAGCCTCCTTGAGCTCAACAATGGCCGTCTCATCCAGGGTTTCGGCCTGCCCCCACCAGGGCAGGATACGCCCCTGTGTCTTAAAATATTTCTTGTAGATGCGTCGCACCACTTCGGCCCGATGCGCCGGGGAATACCTGGCCAGCGGAACGGACGCATAGGCGTGACAGGCCGGCGTGCAGAGCCCGCAGCGAGAGCATGTCTCGAGGTAGACCTCCATGGAACGGGTCAGCTTGCTCTCGAAAAGGGTCAAAAGCTTCGAGCGGGTCGATTCGTCCATGGCTACCTCCGCCGCATCATGTTGGCCGGGATGCTCAACACGGCGTGCATCATCTTGGAAAAGGGAAAGACCATAATGAATATGTTGGCGAAAAAGACATGCAGCGCCAGCATGAATCCATGCCCGGACATGGTCACGGCGTCGATGGACGGCGAAAGGCGTATAAGGCTCATGAGATACTCGCGGTATTCGGGCACGCCCATGGAGTCGAACCCGTAAATCCGCCGGGCCAGATGCATCTCGGCCCCGAAGATCACGGTCAGAATCAGGATGATGAGCAGGAAATAGTCTTCGGGAACGGACAGATCCTTGGACGGAGGGGCAAAACGCCTGAAAAGCAGGTAGAGCAGGCAAACAAGGCACAGCACTCCGGTGAAGCCCGCCCCGAGAAAAACCTCGTGGGGCCAGAACTGCAGCCACGGCATCTCCGCAAAAAGCTCCAGATGGCCGAGGACGAGCAGGATGATGGTGGTATGCAGGAGCATGAGAACAAACCACAGCACGGGGTTGTGCCTGCGAACCATGGGCAGGAGAAAGGTGTCGCCCAAGGCGTGGAGCCATGCGGGCCTGCGCTCGGGATAGATTTTCAGGGTGGGGGCGAAGGCCGGCCTGCGGATGATGGCGGAGAGCCTCCACACCGTGCCGAGCAGAAAAACCACTGCTGCGGCATACACCATGGGGACCAGGACGATGTAGGTCAGGATGTCCAGCATACTACCTCCGGCTTGCGACTGCCGGCAAAGCGTCGAATACGAGAAGGCCCGGGAAATACCCGGGCCCGGAACCTAGACCGACCGCTTCACGAAAAACGTCGCGCCGTCGGCTCCTTCCTCGACCTTGACGATCTCGTTCCCGCTGGACTGCGCCCAGGCAGGGAAGTCGGACAGGGCGCCGGGGTCCGTGGTCTTGGCTTCAATAATCTGCCCCACCTCGACGGTTTTGATCTCCTTGCTGATCTTCACCACGGGCATGGGACAGGGAAGTCCGCTCAAATCGATTTTCTTTTCAACCTTGATGTCGCTCATCACGATCCTCCTTTGGATGCATTACAGAAAGAGCTGTACCTTGCTGTTCTTGGCTTCGGCCAGAAACGTGGCCACGCCCGCGTATTTCAGGTCGGGATAGTCGATCATTTCCTCGCGCTTGAAGCCCATGAGATCCATGGACATCTCGCAAATGTAGACCTTGACGCCGATCTGGCCGGCCATCTCGATCATCTGGGGCAGGGACGCGACGTTCTTCTTTTTCATCAGGTCCTTGAGCATGACGGTTCCCATACCGCCCATGTTCATCTTCGACAGGGTCGCCTTGGCCGAGCCCTTGGGCAGCATCCAGCCGAACATCTTGCTCATGAAATCCTTGCCGGCCACGTTCTTGTCCGGCTTGCGGAACAGAGGCGTTCCCCAGAAGGTCAGGAAGATGACCGATTCCATACCCATGGCCACGGATCCCGTGGCGATGATGAAGGCGGCCAGCGCCTTGTCCAGATCCCCGCTGAAAAGAACCATGGACATCTTGTCCTCCTGGACCGCTCCTTTCACCCCGGCAAGCTCCTTGCGCAGGGTTTCCATCTGTTCCTGCAACTGCTGCATGTCGCTCATACGGCTATCCTCCGTTACCTCGCGGTTGAAGTGTCATGTCGTGAAAAATCGTCGTCACTGCCGGAAGGTCCGCCGTCCGCCCCCAGAGGGGAGACTGCATCCATGGAGACCTTCAGCATGGCCAGGGCCGAGAGCAGGTCGCCGCGCTGCCCATCCGAGAGACGTCCCAGAATGGCCGCATTGACCCCCCGGACATGCTCCCGCGCCGACTCCCATCGCTCCCGCCCCGAAGCCGTCAGACTGAAGAGAACCACTCGGGAATCGTCTGGGTCGGGCATGCGCCGCAGCAGCCCCTTCTTCTCGAGCCCTTCCACTATCCGGGTCACCCGGCTTCGGACCACGCCCAAGGCCGAGGCAATGTCCTTCGGTGTCATGTATCGCTGATTTTCAAATAAACGCAAACATCTCAGTTCCGCCTCGTTCACTCCGAAGAGTTCACACTGAACGCGAAGACGTTCATGGCAGACCCGGTTTAAGTCATCCATAATTGATTGAAATTTTTCAATCTCCAAAGGATGAACCTGAAGATTTGAGATATTTTCATTCATACCGTGAACTATATGACGCCTTGCAGGTCCGGTCAAGCCGTGTGCCGCACTTTCTTTCGGACAGCCCGACATTTCATGCCGCGCGCGCCGCACCCGCCGTGGCCCTGAGGACCTCGGAAAAAAATCGCTGGCCCTCTGCACGTCAAAATGCGTATCATGCACGGGCGGTGGAAACGAGGAACCGCACCGCGAACCAGGAGCACGGAACATGAGCGGATCTTGCTTCGAAGACGCCAACCTTCTGGACGTCTGTCGGCAAAGCATAGACTATCAGGGTATCGTCAGACACATCAGCGACGGCGTGCTCATCCTGCGCGAAGGCAATATCGTCTTTACCAACGCCGCGTTCTGCGAAATCGCCGGTCGGGAGAACGAGCGCCTTCTCGGTCGCCCCTTTTCGAACGTCGTCGCCCCAGGGGACCGTGAGCGCGTGGTCAGGCACTGCAAGGAAAAGCTGTTCTCCCCGGACCTGACGGACCGCATCGAGTTCACCATACCCAAGGCCGGGGATGACGCCATCGTCGAGATGAAACTCACCGTGGTGGACTGCGGCGGCGCCCCGGCCATCCTGGCCGCCATCACCGACATCACCGAGCGGCGCAGGACGCGCCTCGAGCTGCAGCAACTCAAGGACCGCCTGGAAAGCATCCTGCACTCCATGAACGATGTGGTCATCTCCCTCTCCCCGGTGGACCAGTCCATCCTGGCCATCAACCCCGCTGCAGAGGCCCTGTATGGGGTGCCGCGCCGGGCCTTCACCTCAGGGGAGGCCCGGGTCATGCACTTCGTGCATCCCGAAGACCGGGCAGAGGTCCTGAAATACTACCGCGAGCTGGCCGAAGAGGAATTCGGGGAGATGCAGTACCGCATCATCAGCAGCAACGGACGCATCAAATGGGTTCACGACGAAGCCCATCTGGTCTACTGCACGGGACGCTCGGTGCAACGCATCGACCACGTCATTCGGGACATCACGGAACAGAAAGAAGCCCTGGACGCCCTGAAACGCAGCGAGGAAAAATACCGCGACTTCTTCCAGGGTACCAAGGACATGGTCTACTCCGTGACCCCTGAAGGCCGCTTCCTCGATATCAACGAGGCCGGAATCCGAATGCTTGGTTTCGAGAGCCGCGAGGAAGTCCTGGCCTCAAATCTCAAGGACATCTACGAAAACCTTTCCGAGCGGGCGGACCTGCTGGCACAGATCAACGAAGACGGCTTCGTCGAGGACAAGCACGTCCGTTTCCGCCTGCGGGACGGCCGGTCCATCGAGGTGGCCATCACCGCGCGCGCCAAGATGGACGACAACGGGTACCTGCTCTACTATGAAAGCATCGCGCACAACATCACCCAGGCTCTCGAAGACCAGCGCAACCGGGTGCTACGCAATGCCGCAGGGGGCATGTGCCACTACCTCAACACCCATCTCATGCACATTCAGGGAGCCAAGGACGGAATCCGGGAGGAGATGGAAGCCCTGGACGAACGCATCGACGGCATCCTGCCGCCCGAAGCCGCCGCGGAATGGCGGAACGCCGAGAGCAACCTGCGCGCTTACTGCGAGGGGCTCGACGCGGCATTCCGAAAGGTCTCGGCCGTGACCAGAGCCTTCAACTCCGCCTTTCTGACGTACAAGGAGGAAGCGTACCTGGACAAGGCCATCCTCGACATTTTCAACGCATGCCGGGAGGGAGAACAAGAAATTTCTACAGCAGGCCGCAAAACTGGGGATGGCCGATCGTGAACCGGGCCAAGGCAACGCGCCGTCACGCGCATGGTGAAAGGCCATGGACGCGCTGAACTGGCTCGGTCTCGCGCTTCTTGCCGCCCTGGCGCTGGGTGCGGCCGGGCACGCCCTGCTGAACAAAAGCGACTCGCGCTCCGCCCTGGGCTGGGTCGCTATCTGCCTGACCTTTCCCCTGGCCGGCCCCACCCTCTATATCCTCTTCGGAGTGAACCGCGTCCGCCGCAGCGCCTCGAAAATGCGTCGCGAAATCGATGCGTTGTCCGGCATAGAGTCCTACCAGCCGCCCCTGCAGCGCAGTGTCATCATCAACCCGACGGTCCTGCACCGCTCCTTTCAGCGGCTGGAACGCATCGGCCGCAACGTCCTGGGCACGGACCTGGTCGGCGGCAACTGCGTGGAACCGCTCCTGAACGGCGACGAAGCCTACCCACTCATGCTCAGGGCCGTGGAAGAGGCTGAAAGCAGCGTCTACCTGACCACGTACATCCTGGACACGGACGAAACAGGGCAGAAGCTTATCGACGCCCTGGCCCGCGCCGCGGCCAGAGGCGTGGAGGTGCGCGTGCTCGTCGACGGGGTGGGCGAAAAATACTCCTGGCCCCTGGCGTCCAGGCTGCTGCGCGAAAAAGGCGTGACCACAGCCCTGTTCATCCCCCCATCCCTTTTCCCGCCGAACCTGCACATGAACATGCGCAACCACCGTAAAATCCTGGTGGTGGACGGCACACTTGCCTTTACCGGCGGCATGAACATCAGCCAGAAGCACGTAATCGGTTCCAGCCCCCCCTGGCCCGTATCGGACATGCACTTCATCGTACGCGGCCCCGTGGTGGCGCAGCTGCAGGACACCTTCGTGGACGACTGGCTCTTCACCACCAAGGAGCGCCTCCACCCGCCCGTGACCGTCTCAGAGCCCGCCGGGGACTGTCTCTGCCGGACAGTGGTCGACGGCCCGAACCTGCACGAGGACAACCTGAAGACGCTCATCTCCGGCATCATGTCGGCGGCCACGTCCTCCATCAAGATCATGACCCCCTACTTCATGCCGCCGGGGGCTTTCCTGAGCGCCCTGCACTCGGCCAGGCATCGCGGCGTGAACGTGGAGATCATCCTGCCGGCCCGCAACAACCTGCCCTTCGTGCACTGGGCCACCAGCCACATCCTCGATGGCCTGCTGCAGAGCGGCATCACCGTGGCCTACCAGCCGGCCCCCTTCTGCCACACCAAGCTCATGCTCGTGGATGGCTGCTACGTGCACCTTGGTTCGGCCAACATGGACAACCGCAGCCTGCGTCTCAATTTCGAGCTGACTCTGGAAGTCCTTGATCAACATCTGACGGAAAGTCTCACCCGCCATTTCGACACTCTCATGAAATCGTCCAGACCTGTGACCCGTCAGGAACTCGCCGCACGCTCCCTGCCCATCCGGCTGCGCGATGCCTTTTTCTGGCTTTTCTCACCGTATCTCTAGAGGACTTCAGAACTCACCGCACGCGGCCGATTTGACTTTGACTGGACCGCCCCGAATCCTTATGCAGTGAATGACCCGACAACAGCCACCGGCTCCAAGGAGGTCCGTCATGAGCAAAGAATACACCATTACCGCCACGTGCCCTTCCTGCGGCCACCGCACCGAGGCGATCCACACCGAGGACGCCATGCGCGAAGCCTACGGCAACGATGCCACCATCCGCGTCCTGTGCCCCCATTGCCAGGCAAGTTTTGAAATGCCCATGGGCCTGGCCTGCGCCGAATGGGACGACTACTGCAACGAAATCTCCCTGCCCGCCGATGTCTGAAATACAACCAATGGAAATCGCATGATCTTCGTCGTCACGAAATGCAATCAGTGTCCCTTTTCGAGCCTTGTCCAGGAAGAGCGGGTCTGCAACATCTCCGAACCCCGGCATCGCCCCGTGGGCGTGGAGGAAGACCGTCCCGACTGGTGCGGACTGCGCTCGGGCCAGAAAAACGTCAGAGATTTCGCCGGCAGCCAGACCTTCATGGTCGTGACGGCGTGTGAAAACTGCCCCTTTCTGGGCGTTTTCGAAGGGGAGCGCGTCTGCAACGTAGGCCCGCCCCCCCGGCGCCCACTCCCGGGCGAAGAGGACCGTCCTTTCTGGTGCAGGATGCGTAAGGAACAAATAATTGTAAGAGATTTCAAATAGTAACCGCCAAGACAGGCCGACGTCTTTCCTGTTGAAGTGTCGTCGCCTATCTGCTAGACAGAAAAACAATGTCGACTTGCCGGGCGAAGATGGGATGTCCAATTGACAAACCCACACCTTCCCCATAGGGAAAGCCTTTGCAAACTCTTTTTCCGGAAGGAAAAATTTTGAGGAACAACATCTAAGGA
>CAZQYA010000130.1:0-9408 GCA_964597325.1 uncultured Desulfovibrionaceae bacterium | reverse complement strand
ATGCCAGGCTCAGTCAGACAGTCGACGGCCCTTTCCGGCACAAACCCCGCCGCTCGGTGCTGGGGCTTCGTTGGAGCGTGTTTTTTAGGAAGACGGGGATTGATGTGCGGTGAGATTGGTTGATGACAGAGGTGGGCGCGAGGTGGCGTCGTGGGTAGCGTGCCGGGAAGAGGCAGGAGGAGGTGCAGGACGCTGTGTCGGGGGGCGGGCCGAAAAATGACAGGGGTGGGTGCTGTGCGCCGCGTCGGGGTTCGCGCCGGAAAGGTCCGTCGAAACTCCTTCGCGCGCCTCGTAAGGCTTCCCCGTCGCGTGCGGGGCGGCAGGCCCGGGTGCGGCGTTTGACGACGGGGAAGCCAACGATGCCAGGCTCAGTCAGACAGTCGACGGCCCTTTCCGGCACAAACCCCGCCGCTCTGATCTGGGTGTTGGCGTGCGTGTGTTGATAAAATATATCTTGTGTGAAGAGTATATGTGTTTGCAGTGATAATTTTCAAGCAATATGCAGAAGTAGAGGTGTGGATTGCCGCATTTCGCTCGCAATGAATGGATAAAAAACGGTGTCATTGCGAGGAGTTTTCGACGCGGCAATCCGTCTTTATTTTGAAGATGCGTATAGAAAAGATATATGCAGATATCAAAGCATTATATCGAAAAGGAATTGTGTGGAACCCGGCGAATGAGAAACGTTAGGCGGGCGCTGGGGTGAAAAGGTGGCGCCCCCGGGGGATGGGGGCGCGGAAGGACTCTACATGTGGCAGTCGTTGCAGGCCACGGGGGCGTCGGCGGTGCCTTCCTTTTTAAGGGCACGGTGGCAGCCTACGCAGCTCTTGGTGGTGTCCTGGGTGCTGTGGAAGGTGCGGTACACCGAGTTGACACCGGAACGGGTCGCGATGTCATCGTGGCAGCCTTCGGACGAGCAACTCTGGATGGTCCATGTGTCGTACGCGGTGTGGTGGCAGTCCTGACAGGCGATATCCATGTGCGAGACATGGTTGAAGGTCACGTCGGCCTTCTTGGGCGTGTAGCCTTCGAACTTCTTCGGGCTCATGACCACGCTCTCGGGGATTTCGAATTCCCCGGCCATGGCTGTTGCTGCGCCGCAGACGAGAATGAGGCCCGCCAGGACGAGCATATGGATCCGTTTCATCTCTTCCTCCCTAAAATGTTCTGATGCGCCGCCTCCGCACAGGCTGTCCGGGCCAGGCGGAAGAGGCATCCTTCGACAAGTTTTTCCCTCTATATTTTTCGTCCCCGAAGGGCAAGGATTCATATGTGAAGTTTGTCACGAATGGCTTGCGGTGGGCTTTGCGGCCCTGTTGAAGACACAGTGCCTTGACAGGCGCGGCCCGGTGGGTAGGAATCGGGCAGTTGCGCGGCGGCCGCCTTCCGCGGCCGCGCAGAATCCCGAGTCCCATCACGCAAGGAGTTTTCATGCCCGATCCCCAGCCTCTCGAACCCCTGGTCCAGATGGATATCGTCAAGGTCACGTCTGACGGTGCCGCCCGGGAAACGGACGTCGTGGCCACGGAGGTCCCCGTGACCATCATGGCCGGTGATACGGAAATCGCCACCCTTATGTGCACGCCCGAACACCTGGACGATCTGGCGCGGGGCTTTCTGCACACGTCCGGTCTGCTGGACAGATCCCAGGACTGGCTGGGATGCGAGGTCGATCCGGTCGACTGGGTCGTGCGGGTCTCCCTGGCCGTGGATGTCGATCCCGAGCGGTTGTCCCGCCGGACCTTCACCTCGGGCTGCGGCAAAGGCGTCATGTTCGCCAGCGCTCCGGAGATGGAAGTCCGCTCGCCCCTGCCCGGAGGCTTCAGCCTGCCCGCGTCCCGCGTACAGGAACTGGCCAATTGGTTTCGGCGCTATTCGGACCTGCACCATGCCACTGGCGGGGTGCACACCGTGGCTTTGAGCGTGGATGGCGGCGACCCGGAGCTCATCCGCGACGACGTGGGGCGCCACAACGCCGCGGACAAGGTCGTGGGGCGGGCCCTGCAGGAGGGGATCGACCTTTCCCGCACGCTCATGATCACCTCGGGCCGCATCTCTTCGGAGATCGTGCACAAGGGACGGCGGGCCGGGGTGCCTTTTTTGGTCTCCCTTGGCGCGCCGACTCATCAGGCCGTGCTCTTGGCGCGGGAGATGAACCTGACCCTCATCGGCTTTGCACGCCAGAAGCGGTTCTCTATTTTTGCCGCTCCGGATCGTGTCGAGTGAGATTCCGCCTCCTGTCCTTTCTTCTGGCCGTCCTGGCCTGTTTCCTTTTCGCGGGTTGCTTCGAGAAGGACAAACGGCTGCTGGACCCTGCGGCCGCCAGGAAGCTCATAGCGCAAAACAGCGACAATGAAGACTTCCTCATCCTCGACGTGCGCACGCCTGGCGAATTCCGGAAGGGGTATATCGAGGGTGCGGTCCTCATGAATTTCTATGATCCGGATTTTCGGGATCGCTTTGCCGCCCTGGACCGTTCAGCGATAATTCTGGTCTACTGCCGCAGCGGAAGCCGCAGTTCGAGCGTCCTGTCCCTGGCCGACAGCCTGGGCTTCAGGCACGTCTACGATCTGGGTGGGGGCATCATTGTCTGGAAGAGGGCCGGACTGCCTGTCAAAGAATGGGGAATGGACCAGGGGACGCTGTCGAAGCCCGTGTTCGGAATGTCGGTCATGACGCCTGCCGGCTGAAGCCCGTCCGGGTGGCGCGCAGAACTGTAATCATTCTTTTTCCGCCATCGTCGATACTCAGCACGAAGATGGATCCCACGCACATGTCAGGCTTCGCGTGATAGTCTGGCATGGCCCGCCTTCGCGGGAATGACATCGGATCAGGGCGGAGGTCCGATCAGGAAGAAATGTTGGCGAACGCCCAGAATTCCTTCTGGCAAGGCGCGATCCGATTTTGAGGGGCGTGGTGTAGCCGCCTACATAAGCCCCTCAAAGAACGGTGGGTAGCGCAGTTCGGGACGGTATTTTCAAGCGCCTGATGATGCCCTTGTCGCCCCGCCTACATGAGCCCCTCAAAATCGGTGAGCAACGCAGTCCAGAACGGATTCTGGGCATCATCAGATGGTGATGACCTTGTCGGCGACGTGCTGGCTGGTGACCACATCGAGCATGTTCGTCACTTCGCCCAGGGCCTTCTCGCCCATGAGGTTGAAGAATTCCAAGCAGGTGCCGCAAACCAGTATGGACACGCCGGAGTCTTCGAGCTTCTTGAGGCTTGCCATGGCCGGGTGCGAGGCCGTGGCCAGTTTCACGGCGCCGTTGACGAGGATGATGCGCCACAGGGCGTCGCCAAGCTCGGGCAGGGTGGCCAGGAAGTTGCCCATGAGTCGCGACCCCAGTTCGTCGTCGCCCTGGCCGAGGACGTCGCGGGTGATGAAGACGAGAATCTGGGAGGCGCAGACAGGGCAGGCTCCGGTCCGTGCCGGTTCGGGCGTTTCAGCCGCGCTGCCCGCTGCACGGGCAGTTTCGGAGGCCTTGGAGGCGGTGATGGTCCACAGGCCGGCTTCGTCCTTGCGCATGTCGTCGACGCGCATGCCCTTGCTGGCCAGAAAGCGGCTGACGTTTTCCTTGGCCGCATCGTTGTCGACGATGACCTGCATTTCCTTGGGCGGCCCGCTGTCCAGAAGCCGCTTGCATCGCAGTACCGGGTTGGGGCATGGTTCGCCTTCGCAATTGAGGATGATGGGCATGAGGGGCTCCTTGATTTTTTTCACTGCATTGCGCAGCCCCGGAGTCCGGTCAAATCGTTTGCATCTATCGAATTTTCTGAAACGTATTGAAAAAATCGATTTGATTCGATCAGGAGAGGCAGTGCGGCTTTCCATTTCACCGCGGCTCATCGGGGCCATTCTCATCCCCCTGGTGCGTCTCTGGAGCATGACCCTGCGGCTCACGCGTCGCAATCTCGAGGTCTTTCGGGATCCGGAACTGCGCGCCAGGCGGCCGGTCATCATCCTCTGGCACGACGAGATATTCCCCCTTATCCCCACCCATTCCGACGAGCACATGGCCTGCGTGGTCAGCCAGAGCAAGGACGGCGAGATTCTGTCCACGGTACTCGAGGGCTTTGGTTTTCGCACCGTGCGTGGTTCCAGTTCCCGTGGCGGCATGCGTGCCCTGGTTGCGGCCAAGCGGTTCATGGAGCAGCATGATCTCGGGGTGATCTTCACTGTCGACGGCCCCCGCGGGCCGCGCCATAAGGTCAAGCCCGGCGCGGTGTACCTGGCCAATCTGGCCGGATCGCCCGTGGTGCCCGTGCGCGTGACCATGGAACGGGCCAAGATATTTCACAAGTCCTGGGACAAGTTCCAGCTGCCCCTGCCCTTTTCACGCTGCGTCATCACCTATGGGCAGCCCGTGGACCTGCCGGACTGCACCAGGGATCCCGAGGAGATGAAACGGCAGTGCGCAGCCATTGAGGAAATGATGGACGCGCTGGGGAGAGCCTGATGCGAGAGATTCTGTACAACGCCTTTTTGCCTTTGTGTTCATCCCTGTCGTTGCGGCGAATTCATGCTCTCGGCCGCCGACTCGGCGGGCTCATGTGGGCCCTGTTGCCCGGCAGGCGCCGGGAGACAACCGCCCGAATCCGTGAGTGTCTGGGGCTGGACGAGTCCCGGGCGCGTCAGTTGGCCAAGGCCAGTTTTCGCGAGAGCGCCTGCTCCTTCCTGGAGCTTTTTCACGCCCGTTACATGGACTATCGGTTTCTGGACGAGCGCGTTGAATTCGAGAATCCGGAACTTTTTGAGCGCATGTGCACGAGCCCGCGGCCTATCGTCGGTGTAACGGGCCATTTGGGCTGCTGGGAACTGCTCGGCGGGGTGCTCAAATGTTTTTCCAGCAAGTCTGACTGTCAGGTCGTGGTTCGCCTGCCCAAGGATCGAGCCATGGCCGACCTGCTCATGCACATGCGCTCCCAGAGCAAGATACGGGTTCTTCCCCATCGCGAGGCCGCGACCGAGGCTCTGGGCCAGCTTCGGAGGGGGGGGCTGAGCGCGTTTCTGGTCGATCATAATTGCCGGCGTGCGGAAGCCATATTCCTGCCTTTCCTGGGCGAAGTCGCCGCCGTCAACAAGGGGCCGGCCATCCTGGCCCTGCGCGCCAAGGCTGAGGTCTGGCCCTTTTTTCTTCTCCGTTTTCCGGGCGGGCGCTTCAAGGCCATAACTTTGCCCTGTCTGGACACCGCGACCCTGCAGGGCAGCAGGGCGGACCGGATCGAGGCCATCTGCCGTTTCTACACGGAGGCCGTCGAGACCATGGTCCGCAGGTTTCCGGAGCAGTGGTTCTGGATGCACCGGCGCTGGAAGACCCGTCCCTGAATCAAATTCCATGGAGGTGACGCCATGTCCGTGAACCGACTTCTTTCCGCCGCCCGGGGGCAGGTTCCCGCGGATCTGCTCGTGCGCGGTTGCAGGGTGATCAACGTCCTTTCGGGCGAGATCCACGAGGCCAGCGTGGCCGTGAAGGACGGCGTGTTTCTCGGTTTCGGGGACTACGAGGCCGTCAGGACGGTGGATGCGGGAGGACGTTATCTCTGTCCGGGACTTGTGGAGGGGCACATCCATATCGAGTCGACCCTCCTGGACCCGGTGCAGTTCGCCCGTGTGGCCGCGGCCCACGGCACGGCCGTGACTGTTTGTGACCCGCACGAGCTGGCCAATGTTCTGGGCCTGGACGGCGTCCGCTGGCTTCTGGAGATCACTCGGGGTCTGCCCGTGGACATCAGGTGCATGATGCCGTCCTGCGTGCCGGCCACGCATCTGGAGACGTCGGGGGCTTCCATTTCTGCCGAGGATATTCGGGGGATGCTTGTGGAATATCCCGAACGCATCCTGGGACTGGCGGAAATGATGAATTATCCGGGTGTCCTCTTCCAGGACCCGGCCGTCTTGGCCAAGATCGCTGCGGCCGATGGCAGACCCGTGGACGGCCATGCGCCGGGCCTGTCGGGTTTCGACCTCAACGCCTACGTCCTGGCCGGACCGGGCAGCGACCACGAAGCCTGCCATCTTGACGAAGCCCGGGAGAAGCTGCGGGCCGGTATGCACGTCATGATCCGTGAGGGCAGCTCCGAAAAGAACCTTTTCGACCTGTTGCCCCTGGTGAACGACTTCAACAGTCACAACTGCTCCCTGGTCACCGACGACCGGCACTGTGACGACCTGCTGCGTGAGGGCCATCTGGACCACACCATCCGCCTGGCCGTGAGTCGCGGGCTTGCGCCCCTGCGGGCCATCCAGATGGCGTCCGTGAACACGGCCCGCTATTTCGGCCTGCGTCGCCGCGGCGCTGTGGCGCCAGGGTACCGTGCGGATTTCCTGCTGCTGGACGACCTGGAGTCCTTCACCATCAGCGACGTCTACCTGGGCGGCGCACACATGGACGAACTGTCCTGGGAGCCGGGTTCAAGCGTCCACGAGGTGCGGGGCAGCGTGCACCTTGGACAGTTCACACCCTCATGCCTGGACATCCCGGCGCAGGGCGGGCGGGTGCGCGTCATCCGGACCGTTCCCGGGCAGATCGTCACCGAGATGGACCTTGACGAGCCGCTGGTGGAGAATGGGCTGATCCAGGCCGATCCGGCGCGGGGTGTGGCCAAGCTGGCCGTGTTCGAGCGGCACCATGGCACGGGAAACGTGGCCGTGGGTCTGGTCCGCGGCCTGGGCATTGCGCGTGGCGCCCTGGCCGGCACCGTGGCCCATGATTCGCACAACCTCATCGTGGCCGGCGCGTCCGACCGGGATATGCTCGTCGCGGTCCGCGCCCTGCAGGAGTGCGGCGGCGGATTCGCCTGCGTGGACGACGGCCGGGTCGTGGAACTGCTGCCTCTGCCCCTGGCCGGCCTCATGACCGACCGTGACCCCTGCGAGGTGGCCAAAGGTCTGGACAGACTCAATGCCGCGGCCCGCAGCCTCGGGTGTCCTGCAGACATCAACCCGTTTATGCAGCTTTCCTTCCTGTCCCTGCCGGTCATCCCCAAGCTGCGGTTGACGGACAGGGGGCTCGTGGATGTGATGGCTTTCGACTTCGTTTCGCAGCATGCGTGATTTTTTGCGGTGGTGTTGAGCTTCCGTCGGGAATTCGTGGCTTAGGCTCTACGTCACTGACCTGCGAGGCCGCCAGGCGGCCTGGGCGAGCCAGGTGGGGAACGTTTTTCACATGCCTGGCGTGGCCCTGATTTGCCGGCGGCCATCATGACCTGGCTGCACATCGGCGATCGGCTCGGGGAGAGTCGGTCACCGGCCATGATGTCCGCGTCCGCGCGGGAGAACATCGCTCGCCAGTCGCGTGCGGGGCGTCCCCGGACGAACTCAAGGACGCCTTGCAGCGTCTCGCATATGGCGTCGGGTACTGCGAGTCATTTCAGGCTAGGCTTGAGGTCCATCCGCTGTTTCGCTTGCGTCCATGCCCCGCCGGATCGCTTCAGTCTGTTCACCCGCGTTCATACCATCCCCTTCCGGGACGCCGTCACTTCTGCCGTTCGCTCGGCAAGACAAAACGGGGGAACACGCCTCTTTCCGAAGAAAGGGGCGTGTTCCCCCGTTTGCGAGGGGCGTACCGTTCGGGCCGCCCCGTTTTTGTCTTAAGGCTGTTTGAACCCGAAACGGGCCAGGATGGCCTGGCCTTCCATGCCTCTTATGAAGTCGATGAAGTTCTGTCCCGATTCCTTTTTTCCCGAGTCCTGGAGCAGGGCGATAGGGTAGGTGATGGGTTTGTGGCCGGTCAGTTCGGCCGCGACCTTGACCTTGTCGGCGCGCAGGTGCGCGTCCGTCGCATAGACGAACCCGGCGCGGACTTCGTCCCGGGCCACGTAGTCCAGGGCCTGGCGCACGGTTTCGGCCAGGACGAACTTGGGCGTCAGGGGTTCGTAGAGGCCTGCGGCCTCCAGGGCCGCCTTGGCGTAGCGTCCGGCCGGAACATGGTCCGGATTGCCTATGGCGATGAGATCGAAACGGTCCTCTTTGAGCTGTTCCGGTGAGTTCAGGTTCAGGCCGCCTTCGGCGGGCACGATCAGCACCAGGGCGTTGCGGGCGAAATCCACGCGTGTTGCGGGCATGATGAGTTCGCCGGCCCGGTCCATGGTCACCTGGTCGGCCGAGGCGAAGACGTCCACGGGCGCGCCCTGTTCCATTTGCTTGAGGAGTGATCCCGACGAGGCGAAGTTCAGGACCAGGCTGGTTCCGGGATGCGCCTTTTCAAAGGGCGCCTTCATGGCCGAAAACGCATTGGTCAGGCTGGCGGCGGCCGAGACGAGCAGGTCTTCGGCGAGGACGGGCGTGGCGGCGAGGCACATGAGGATCGACAGTGCTGCGGACAGATTTTTCAGTTTCATATGGGCTCCTTGTGGGATTTGTAATGATTTTTCTCTGGCCTTGGCCGGGTCTGTTTGGCAATGTCGTCACGTTTGCGCCATAAAGCGTGACTGTATTGCTGTGCACGCTACGCATGGTGCATCCGTTTTTGCAAGGAGGAAGTCCTGTTCATGCATGATATGTTGCCCGGTTTTGAATTGCACAAAATGGATCATATTGATCCGAATACATTGTCCCAGCTGGCTGCATCAGCCTGCGAGGAACTCCGCAGACGCGGTTTGCAGGAACCGGTCAGGGCTCCCAAGGCGGCCAGGATTTTCCAGGTGCCCGATTCCGTCAAATACCTCACGCCCGCCCAGATCGATACTCTGAAGGCGGCTTTTGCGTCGTGGCTGCAGGGTGCCCGGGACGAGCGCTCCAGGCAGTCGCGGACGCGCATGTGGCTCCTTTTTCTGCTGCTCAGGTACACGGGCATGCGCCTTGGAGAGGCCCTGGAGCTCGATGACCGCACGGATTTCGACCTGGACCGAGGCGTCGTGCGCGTAGGTGGGGATTCTCCTCGTGAGGTGCCCCTGCCCGAAGAGGTCGTGCACAACCTGCGCCATTTTTTCGAGGCGCCCATGAGCGTGGGCCTGCGCGGCCAGGTCTTTTGCGTGGATCAGGGCTACGTGCGTCGCATCTTCTCAGAGCGGGGCAAGGGCACGGGCATTCCCCGGGAGCTTCTGAACCCCAGGGTGCTGCGGCATTCCCGGGCGGTGGAACTGCTGCGGGGCGGCGTGCCGGTGGTGGTGGTCGACGCCATGCTCGGGCACCAGAGCCCGTCGTCCCAGTATGTCAGCTTTTCCGATGCGGACACCCAGCGCATCATGACCCACTACATTTACGAGGACAAGAAAGTGAAGACTTCGGCCCGCAACATGTTTATCGGCCGCATCTCCTCGGTTCGCGAGGGCGCGATTCTGAGCGAGGTGGAGGTGACTACGGCAACGGGTCTGAAGGTCGTGTCCGTCATCACCAAGGAGAGTTTTCAGAACCTTGGCCTGGCCATGGGCATGACGGTCATCGCCACGGTCAAGGCGCCGTGG
>CAZQYA010000129.1:0-9471 GCA_964597325.1 uncultured Desulfovibrionaceae bacterium | reverse complement strand
ATGAACCACGAGGGGCTGAATATGCGCCTGCCCAGCCGCGGGCTCATCGCCGATTCCATCGAGATTTCCGCCACGGCCGTGCCCTTCGATGGTCTGGTATTCATCCCCAATTGCGACAAGATCGTCCCGGGCATGCTCATGGCCATGCTGCGGTTGAACATCCCTTCCATAATCATCAGTGGGGGGCCCATGATGCCGGGCAAGTTCGAGGGCAAGACAGTCGATCTCATCACGGTTTTCGAGGGCGTGGGCAAGGTCAGAAGCGGCTCCATGACCGAAGAGGATCTCGAGCGCATGGAAGAATGCGCCTGCCCGGGCTGCGGTTCCTGTGCCGGCATGTTCACGGCCAACTCCATGAACTGCCTGTCCGAGGCCCTGGGGCTGGCCCTGCCCGGCAACGGGACCATTCCCGCCCCGACCAGCGCGCGCATCCGCCTGGCCAAGGACGCGGGCATGCAGGTCATGGACCTGGTGGAGAAGAACATCCGCCCGCGCGACATTGTCACCGAAAAGAGCGTGGCCAATGGTGTGACCATCGACATGGCCCTGGGCTGCTCCACCAACACGGTGCTCCATCTTCCGGCCATCTTCCGTGAGGCCGAGCTGGATCTGACGCTGGACATCTTTGATTCCATCAGCCGTCGGACACCGAACCTCTGCCGTCTTTCCCCGGCTGGTCCGCACCACATTTCCGACCTGCACGAGGCCGGCGGCATTCCCGCGGTCATGAACGAACTGGCGGGCAGCGGACGCATTGATCTGGATGTTTTGACCGTTACCGGTCGTACCCTGGGCGAGAATCTTCAGGCTCTGAAGCCGGTCATTTCCCGTCCCGAAGTCGTGCGGACCGTGGCCGACCCGTATTCCGCCGAGGGCGGCATCGCCATCCTCAAGGGCAACCTGGCCATGGACGGTGCCGTGGTCAAACAGTCCGCCGTTGCTCCCGAGATGATGCAGCGCACGGGCACGGCCAGGGTGTTCGAGGGTGAGGAGGAAGCCGTTGCGGCCATCCTGGACGGGAAGATCGTCGCCGGCGACGTGGTCGTCATCCGCAACGAAGGACCCGTGGGCGGGCCCGGCATGCGCGAGATGCTCACGCCCACATCGGCCATCTCAGGACTGGGGCTGGGCGGGGAAGTGGCTCTTTTGACCGATGGCCGATTCAGTGGCGGCACGCGCGGTGCAGCCATCGGGCATATCAGTCCCGAAGCGGCTGAAGGAGGCATTATCGGTCTGGTCAAGGAAGGCGACCGGATACGGATCGACATTCCCGCCCGTGAACTCGAGCTGCTGGTGGACGAAGAGGAGTTGAAAAGACGGCGACAGGATTGGAAGCCGTATCCCAAGGAAATCAAATCCTCCATTCTGCGCCGCTACAGCCGCATGGCCTCTTCGGCTGCCAAAGGAGCGGTCACGAAGATCTGATGGCCTGGGACGCAGACACCGCAGCCCGCTATGACCAGTGGGCCAGCACTCCTTGCGGGAGCTTTGCCCTGCGGCAGGAGGAAAAACTGCTGCAGGGCATCATCGCGCCCTGGCCCAGGCGTAAACAGGAGCTCCTTGACATCGGCTGCGGTACAGGCGCCTTTCTGGAATTCTTCTGGTCCTGCGGCTTTGACCTGACGGCACTGGATCTGAGTCCGGACATGCTGTCGAGCGCCCGTCAGAAAATGGGGGACAGGGTGGATTTCCATCTTGGCAGCGCCGAGCATCTTCCCTTCGAGGATCGGGAATTCGACTATGTTTCGCTTATGACCGTTCTGGAGTTTGCGGACGATCCTGGCCTTGTTCTGCGCGAAGCGGCGAGGGTGGTCCGCAAGGGTATACTGGTCATGTTTCTCAATCGTCTGTCCCTTTACGGGTGGTCCATGCGTCTGCGGAGGAAGCAATCCATTCTGGCCAGGGCCCGCTGGTTTACCTGGCCCGAGATGCGCACCCTCATCGAGCGAAACATCTCTCCCGGTGCCATGCAAGCCAGATCCATTCTGGTCGGTCCGTCCTGCACCTGGAACACGCTGCCAGTGGTGCATCAGCTGAACAGCACCCCGCTTCCTGCCTGGCTGGGCGCGGTCACGGCGGTGCGCGTGGATATGACGGCACCGCCCGCCCGGACTCCACTCATGGCCTGGAAGACCGAGCCCACGATGTAACGGGAAGATTTAAAAAGAAAAGCCCCGGACCAGATGGCCCGGGGTGCGTGGCAAAAATGAAAAATCGGCCGGACTGCGTGTATCGTGGTCCGGTTTTTTTTACGGATTACTTGTTGTGGACCAGGGTGCAGATCTCTTCGAGAGCCTTGGCCGGGTTTTCCTGCTGAAAGACGTTGCGGCCGATGCATACGCCGGCAACCCCGGCGTCCAGGGATTCGCGCACCGTGCGCAGGAAACCCCGGAAATCGCCGTTTCGAGGCCCGCCGCTCATGAGCACGGGAACCGGGCAGGTGGCCACGGCGCGCATGAAGCTCGGGTGGTTGCCGCAGGAGGGCACCTTGATCACGTCGGCTCCGAGTTCCGCGCCGATGCGGATGCTGTGCGCCACCAGGGTCGGGTCGTTTTCGTTCACGATCTGGCCGCCGCGGGCGTAGATCATGGCCAGCAGGGGCAGCCCGAGCTGATGGGCGTCCTCCACGCAGGCGCCGAGGTCCGAGAGCATGCGGTCCTCGAGGTCGTTGCCGATGTTGATATGCATGGACACCATGTCCGCTCCCAGGCGCAGGGCTTCGGACACGGAGCAGACCAGGGCCTTGTTGTAGGAAGGCAGGCCGTGCCGGGTCCCGGCCGAGAGGTGCACGATGAGGGACTGGTCCAGGCGGATCTCCCCGGCGTGGACCATGACCATGCCCTTGTGCATGATCACTCCCTGCAGGGGCAGGTGCTGCACCTCGCGCAGGAGGCTGCCGAGGTCTTCCAGGCCGGGAATGATTCCTTCCGAGAGGCCGTGATCCAGGGGCAGGAGGATGGTCCTCTTGGATCCGGGGTTGAAGAGGCGCGCGGCCTTGCGCAAGTATCCGATCATGATGTTTTCCTCGTGCGTTATCGATCCGACCACAGGCAGCGGTTGCCTTTTACGGTCAAAAATCCAAGGGGCAGGCTTCTGAAATACATGGCCCGGCGTTTTCCGCTGCCGCGCCAGGACAGGCTCTGCCCGGTCAGCAGGCGGCGGATGGTCTGCACCTCGTCCAGAACGAGGCTGTGAGGTTCCGGTTCGGGCGGCACGAACATGCGCAGAGTGGCGTCCGCCAGGATGGAGTTTCCGGCGGCCTTGCCCACGGCGAACCCTTGCCAGCGAAGTTCGGGGGGCAGCTTGCGGGCCTGTTCCATGATGAGATAGACGCGGCCGCCCACGCGCAGGAAACTGTGCTCCGGCAACCAGCTTGTGTCCAGTCCCGTGCGCGAGAAAAATTCCTCTCGGGAGACGGTTTCTCCTGGCAGGTCGTGGCGGATATCCTCCTCGATTTCTTCTGGAAGACCGGGCTTGTTCAGCCCCGCCAGAAAGAAGCCTTGGGCCGAACTGCCCTCTCCGTCCACCAGGAGACAGCCAGGCAGGGACGGAGCAAAGCTGAAGGAGGGAAATTCCGGCAGGGGGGCGGGAGTCAGGCCCAGATGCGTCGTGGCGAAGCGGACCTGGTCCTCATTTTCCCGTTCGTTGGTGGTGCAGGTCGAATACAGGAGGCGTCCGCCCGGCGCCAGCAGCCGGGCAGCCCTGGTCAGCAGTTCGCGCTGCAGGGTTTCCAGGGGAGCCGTCTTTTCCCCTGCCCACATCTGGGCGGCCTTGGGATTCTTTTCCACGGTCCCCCACCCGCTGCAGGGCGCGTCGAGGAGGATGAGGGGCCAGGTTCCATCCTCCAGGGGAAGGGCTTGGCCCTCGTATTTGCAGGTGGCCACGTTGACGCAGCCCAGGTGGCGCATGTTCATGCGCAGAGTGGCCAGCCGGTCCGGGCTCGGTTCATTGGCCAGGACCAGGCCCCCGGGGCCGACCATGCGTGAGAGGATGCCGGTCTTGCTGCCGGGGCTCGCGCAGAAGTCCAGGACCCGGTCGCCGGGTCGGGGCGCCAGGGCCAGGGGCGGCAGCATGGAAGACTTGTCCTGGATGTAGATGTAACCGAAGCGGGCTGCGATGCTGCGGCCCAGGGGCACGGGTTCATCCGTCAGGGTCCGGGCCATGGAAAAGAAGGGCACGGCCTCGAAGCCGAAACCTTCGGCCCGGAGCAGGGCTTCGACGTCCGGAATCTGCTCCGGGGAGCACACCAGCCTGAAGGAGCGAGGGGTATTTTTCATAGGGGGTTTGTTGGGGCCATTTGACAAGAGCCCCTGTAGCCATCATGAAAGGGCCTGTCAAAGCGGAGGGCCCATGCAGTCGTTCAGGACGGCGGTTCAGGTTGTCGAGGTCGGTGCCGAGGAAAACGGCCGCAAGCTCACGACCTTTCTCGAGGCGCGGCTGGGAAGTCTTCCGGCCGGGCTGCTCATGCGTCTGGTGCGCACCGGACAGGTGCGCATCGACGGACGGCGTTGCAAGCCCTTCGACCGGGTCGCAACGGGTCAGAAGGTTCGCATTCCCCCCGTGAACGTGGAACGCAGGGAAAAGTCAAATTCCGGAGAACGGTCCGGACGTGGTGAACTCGACATCGTGCATGAGGACGCCGACATGATTGTCGTGAACAAGCCTGCGGGCCTGCCGGTGCACGCCGGGACCGGCTGGAACGATTCCATTCACGACAGGCTCAGGGAGCGTTTTTCCTCCCAGACCTTCACGCCCGTCCCGGTCCATCGTCTTGATCGGGACACATCCGGCCTGCTTCTGTGCGCCAAAACTCACGATTTCCTGCGGGCCATGCACGGACAGTGGCCGGTCGTGACCAAGGCCTACGTATGCTGGGTCGAAGGGCGCTGGCCCCATGACGACTGGTGGACCATCGTTTCAGACCTGGCCAAGGTCCGTACGGGCGGGGGCGAGAAGGTGGTCTCAGGCCAAGGCCGGAGGGCCGTTTCCCATATTCGGCCCATCCTGGCGTCCCGGGAAAAAAGCCTTCTTCTGGTTGTGCTTGGTTCGGGCCGCACGCACCAGATCCGGGTGCACCTGGCCGACGAGGGACACCCTATTGTCGGCGACCCGAAATACGGGCGCGGCAAGGGTCTCCGGCTGCACGCCGCTTTCCTGTCCTGGCCGGGACACGCATTTTTCGTTTTGCCTTTCTGGCACGGGGAGCATCAGGTTGCTTCTTCGCTGGCCGGATCCATCAGGGACATTCTCTCCACCGCTCCCGTCAAGGAGGGGGCCTTATGACCGAACGCAAATCAGCCATTCTCTATTGGGCCTTGAGCCTTTTCGTCATAGCTCTGACCACCTGGGCCAGATACTGGTTCGTGACTTCGGGCCAGCTGAACCTCGCTCCCGATGAGGCCCAGTACTGGGACTGGAGCCGCACTCTGCAGTGGTCCTATTATTCCAAAGGGCCGCTCATCGCGATCATCAACGCCATCGGGACGTCCTTTCTCGGAGCCACTGAGTCCGGAGTCCGGGCAGGAGCCATGGTCGGCGCGGCGATCATGCAGGTTGCCGTGCTGGCCTGGATAGGAATCCGGCTTGGCCGCATCCGTACTGCCTTCTGGACACTGGTGGTCCTGAACACCACGATGCTGTTTATGGCCGGAGGCCTGCTCATGACTACGGACAACCCTCTGCTGGTCTGCTGGATCCTCGGAATGATCTGCCTGTTCGTGGCCGTGGACAAGGGGCATCTCGCGTCCTTTATCTTCATGGGTTTTTTTCTCGCCCTGGGCATTGCGGCCAAGTACACCATGGTCCTCTTCATTCCTCTGGCCCTGGTGGCCGCATGGTGGATCGGACGGGGACAGGAGCTTCCTGAAGCTTTCTGGAAACGCCTGGTCAGAACCCTTGCCGCGGGTGGCGTCGCCGGGATGCTGCCCATTCTGGTCTGGAACGCCACCAACGACTGGGCCGGCATCAAGCACGTGCTTTACCGTGGGGCCATGGCCGGGGAAAAGGCCAAGGTCTTTTTCGAACTGAAGAATTTTCCCGAATATCTCGGTAGCCAGTTGGGCGTGGTCACTCCCTGGTGGTTCGTGTTTCTCTTTATCGGCGCCTGGCTTGTGGGCCGTCAGCTTCTGCGGCGTCAGAGCGAGCCGGCCTTTCCCTGGCTGCCACGCAGCATGGGTATCATCCTGACGGTGTTTTTCTGGCCGGTCTGGCTTTTTTTTCTGTTCTGGAGCCTGCATACCAAGGTCGAAGCCAATTGGTCGGCCACGGCCTATCCGGCCGGTATTGTCATGGCCGCCCTGGCCGTGGAGCGTTTCATGCACCGCGAAAATCGCCCCAGATGGGCCTTTGTCTGGCCGGTCCTGGGTGTTGTGGTGTTCCTGGTGCTCCATCTTCAGAGCTTTATTCCCTTTGAAGGGCGCAGGAATCCCGTGCATCGCCTGCGCGGGTGGCAGGATCTGGGCTTACAGGTTGGCCAGGCCCGGGAGGAGCTCGGGGAAGGGACCTTCGTTTTTTCCGATGAATACGGGGTGACTTCGGAGCTTTCCTTTTATGTTCCCGGCCAGGAACGGGCCTACTGCCTGGCCGGAAACCGCAAGATGAACCAGTACGATTTCTGGCCCGCTCCGGATCCGGCGTCGCGCAACGCGGTCTACGTGGTCAAGGGAGAGAAGAAAAAGATCCCCGCACGGCTGCTTGAACTCTTCGAGAGCGTGGACGAGCCCATACTTGTGGCTACTACACAGGGCCGCCGCGTCGGGCAGACCTTCAGTCTGCTTTTATGCAGGGGGTATAAGGGCCAGTGGCCCGTGCAGGAAGAGAAGACTTTCTGAGTTCTTTCGCTGTATAGGAAAATGGAAAGGGGCGGTTGCGCAGAGCAGCCGCCCCTTTTTTTCGGGCCGAATTCGGCTTGTACACCCAGGCCAAGCCGTTCATAGATTTGAGCTGTGTTCACGTTGTCATGATCGCTGAGAATACGCACCCGCTCCCAGTTACGTCCGGAAAATCGAAAAAACATCTTGGGATGCAGGTGTCCCCCTACAATTTCGATGTTGTCTTGCGCTTTGCAGCGACCCGTGTTGGGAATTGGATTCCCGACTCAGGATATATTTCGATAACAGTCCCGGTTTCAGAGAATCGAGTGGGGGGCGACGAAGGGATTCGTCTTCATGGCGTGACGGATCAGAGCGCCAGGTTGCGCTCACGCAGGTAGTCCCGGGTAGCCAGAAAATCGGTCTCGGTGTGTGGTTCGAGGGTTGTCGTGATGTTTTTGTCGGCCAGCTCGTTCCAGAGTTGGTCCCAGGGTATGGTTCCCAGGCCAAGACCCAGGTGGGCGTCGGATTCACCGTCGTTGTCGTGCAGGTGCAGGTGCAGGCGGAACGGGGTCAGGGCGGTGAGCCAGTGGGCCAGATTCTTTTTTCGGGCCCCTGCTGCGAAACAGTACCAGTGCCCCAGATCCAGACATGCACCGGCTCGGCCTTCAAGGGCGGAGAGCACGTGGACATGGTGCTCGGGCCCCTGCTCGAAGACGTTTTCCAGAAAGAGTGGGGCACTGGCGTGACCGGCGAGGAGGCTCCAGGTTTCCACGGCGTGCTGTGTCCACTGGTCCTGGAAATTGGAATAGGTCAGGTGGTTGTAGCCGAGGTGCGCGATGAAATGGGCCGGCTCGTAGACGCGGGCCGTTTCCATGGCCGCCAGCAGCCTTTCCCGGGTGGCTTTGCGGATCAGGGGGTCGAGGCTGCCGGGATGCAGGTCGAAGAAGGGCAGGTGCACGGCGCACTTCAGTCCGGCGTCATGGAAGATGCGGGCCTTTTCCGAATGCCATGACAGGGGGTATGTTTCCAGGGCCTGGGCGTCCAGGCCGAGTTCCGGGTTCAGCCGTTGGGAAAGAAAAAGGTCCAGGTATGCGGGCTGTTCCTCGATATAGCGCACAGGCAGGTTGACGTAGGCCATTTTATCCATCCTCACGAACGATAAGCCAGGTGTCGAAGGCGCCCGGCAGGAAGAGAAAGGTGCGGGCCGGCCTTTTGTTACTCTGTAGTGTGGCCTCGATTCCCTGTCCGGTGATCCGCACGGATGGCGTGCCGCGAAAGGGGTTGGCCATGCCGGTGTCTATTTCCGCCGCGAGCTTGTCCGCAATGGCCTTTCGGCCATGCTCCCCGTTGCGGTTGCCGGTAGGGTCGTAGGCCCGGCGCAGGACCTTCATGTTTCGGTCGTCCCAGGCCTTCGCGCACTCGACGAGCCTTTCGGCGATCTCACGCTGAACCAGGGCGTTGTACTTGATCGGTTTTCCCACGCGTCCTGGGATCCACTCTTCACCCACAATCTTCCACAATTCCAGGTGGCGCATCCAGTAGAGCCTGCGCCGGCCTTCTTCGCCGTCCGGCATGGTCCGTTGGACAAAAGTCGAGACCATATAGCCGGGTCCTTCGAAGACCTGGATGTCCTTCAGGCGGATGTCCACCCATTTCCGGCGCGAGAATGTACGCAAGGTCCGTTTTTTGAAACTCTCGAATTCCTGACCCGATGAGATTTCAAAGCGCTTTGGGTCGTAGATTTCAAAGAATGCGTGTTCCCGTCGTTCCCTGGATTTGGCCCAGCCCCACGTGCCCATGACGATTTCTGGCGGTGGGCCGTACCTGCGGGCCTCTCCCCAGACGATATTTTCGGCGATGATGATGGGGGTCTCGTGGGGACGGACATACCGGTGCAGACTGTCCACGTCCCGGTTTTCCAGTACCACGCAGCCCAGGGTTTGGCGCGGGCCGAAGGTGCGGCCCCGGCCGTGGATCATGATCCCGTCACCGGTCTTGCCCAGAACGCGGTCCGCCGGGTTGGGATAATTCATGGGATAGGCGGTGTTGCCGAAGCTGTCGAAGTCCAGCCCCGAGGTGATTCTGCCTTCGAGAAAGTAGACGCCTTCGGGGGTCTTGCGGTCCCCCTCCACAAGCTTGCCGCCGTTTCGCATGCCCGTGGTGCAGGCCATGTTACTGATTTTTTTCAGTTTTTTGTCCGCGTTGCGCACGAGAAAGCAGCGCTGACGGCTCATATCCACAGCCATGAGGACATCGGGGAGGTCGGAGCGCGGCGAAAGGGTGGGCGACCAGCCTTCCGGCCTTGCCAGGGTTGGAGGCGTCAGGAGCAGGGTGAGGGCGAGAAGAAGGATGCGCAGAGACATGATATGAAAAGGGAGGCCGGAGCCTCCCTACATCTTTGCGGTTTCGACCAGTTCCTTGCGGGTGAAGATGGTCGCGAGCTCGAAACCGGCCTTGGCGATGTTCTCGCGGCCGCCCTGCTCGCGGTCCAGCACGCCCATGATGGCCACGATGTTGAGGCCCTGGTCGCGTACGCGCTCCACGGCCTGCAGCAGCGTGCCGCCGGTGGTGATGACGTCTTCCAGCAGGCAGACATTCTGGCCCTGGGTAAAGTTCTTGAGACCTTCCAGATACTGGTTGGTGCCGTGCCCTTTGGGTT
>CAZQYA010000128.1:0-9509 GCA_964597325.1 uncultured Desulfovibrionaceae bacterium | reverse complement strand
TGTGTGTCATTCCCGCGAAGGCGGGAATCCATGCTTTCCTGCACCAGAGTACGTAGGCCTTCTGAAATTGATTCTGGCAAGGCGCGAGGTGATTTCGAAGGGTGAAGTGTAGCCGTCTACATGAACCCTTCGAAATCGCCGAGCAACGCTGTCCAGAATCAATTTCAGAAGGTCCGCCTAGAAATAATACCAGATGCTTGAATACTCGGCTGGGTCCTCTCCGATCCCCTCCAGGCGTTCCAGATACTCCAGCAAGGGCACGTCCTGGCCCACATACGAGTCGCGTTCCACGATGTTCTTTTCCCAGGGATGGAATTCGTAGACGCGGGAACCGTCGGGGAGGATGGAGATGACGTCGCGGTTCTGACCCGCGCGCAGATGGTTCTTGCCAAGGCCCGGCACGTTGTAGACCGGCGCGTCGGTACGGCGCGTTCCGGGGAGAAGGCGCGTCTCCTCGTGCTGTTCCTGGAGGATGCGGGCGATGGGCACGCGGTATTCCTCGGTCTCCTCCTTACCCTTGGGCGCGAAGGTGTAATAGGGCTCCGCGCCGCATTTGCGCAGCAGCCGGCGCAGGGCCGCGGATTCGAACCGCCGGGACACGTGGAAGGTGAAGACGAGCTGGTTGTAGACGCTCACGCCGCGGCGCTTGAGACGGTCCACGGCGGCGACGAATTCCGGCGTCACCTCGGAGACGTGCTCCACGTGCGTGACCAGGCACACGTCCCGCACGCCGGGTTCGCGGAACGAGGCGATGATGCGCGAGAGTTCCGGAGTGATGCGCATGGGCAGGGTCACGGGCGTCCGCGTACCGATGCGGATCATTTCCACATGGGGGATCTCCGCCACCTGCCGCAGGATGCGCTCCAGGGGGCCGTCGCCCATGGCCAGAGGATCGCCGCCCGTGACCAGAACCTCCTTGATGGCGTCGTGTTCGCGAATCCAGTCCAGGGCGCGCTGCAGGTCGGCCTTCCGCGCCATGGCGCCGGGGGCCATGGCCCGCTCGATCTCCCAGTTGCGCTGGCAGTAGACGCAGATCTGCGGGCAGGTGTTGAAGGGCTTTAAAATGGCAATGGCCGGATAGCGGCGCGTGACCAGGTCCACGGGCGAAGTGTCGGCCTCGCGCATGAAGTCGAAGAACTCGGCGCGCCGGTCACTGTGGGCGGCCATGCATTCGACGTAGGAGGACGGAGGGATGACCTGCGCCCGCACGGCCCGGTCCCGCCCCGATTCCGGATCGTCGGCCATGAGGGATGCGTAATAGGGTGTCACGCCGAAGGGCTGCCGGGCCTGCACGGCCCGCTCCACGGCACTGAACTCCTCGTCCCGCAGCACCGCCACCTGAGCCAGGCGCTGCGGATCCTCGATGATGTTGCGCACCTGCCAGCGCCAGTCCGCCCATTCGCTGTCCGTAGCGCCGAAGACCTCCTGAACCTTTCTGCGGCGCTCCTCCCGACGCTTCATGGCTTCGGGCTCCAAGCCGCTCTCGTATCTGGCCATGGATTCCTCAATGCCCTCCCAGATGTGGTCGAGTTCCTCGGAGCGGACCAGGGCGGCCTCCCTGCCGCTGACCTCTTCGACACTGGAAATGCCGAGATCGATGCCTTCGGGATTTCCACGGAGGCCGTTGAACAGATGGGAGAGTTCTCCGAAAAAGGCAGGGGAAAGATCCGGCCTGTCCTCGCCTTCGGCCAGGTCCCGGATGGCTCTGACAACACTGAAACCGGCACGCGAGTCGGAGCTGGCGGTCAGCATGGTGCGCAGAACCCTCGCGCAATCACGGACGACGGTCATTTCCCAGGGGGTATGTTCCGGTCGCTTCCCATGAATGCGGAACTGGCATTCGGTGACATAATGAAACAGGGCACTCCGGGCTGCCTCCAGATCGGCGGCGCTGCGGACGACCTCAAGGACATCGGCGTGATCCTCCTTGAAGGCGCGCGCGCACCATCGTAATTTATTCAACATGACGAGTGACCTCACGGGGTTGAAAATACAATTATGCCACGCCCGAAGCCGACTGAGCGGATACAGGAAATTGCTTGAGCAGGGCGTGATGAGTGTTTCCGTCCCCTTTGCGGAACGGCGTGGAGGGATGGTCCGGAAAAGTTGGATTTCCCGACCATGAATTTTCCATATACCTCATCCAACACTTCAGGTCCACCCTGAACGCTCCCAACGTCCCGACCCGGCACGAATCGTTGCGAGCCCGGGGCAAATTGAGTAGACACTCAATAGAAAGACCTCTTCAACAGGAAGGAAACATGAAAGAAATCGGCAAATTGCTTGATAACAACAAAACCTGGGCCCGAAACATCGAAAAAAAGGTCCCCGGCTTCTTCCGCAAACTGGAAAACCAGCACAAGCCCAAATTTTTATGGATCGGCTGCTCGGACAGCCGCGTCCCGGCGGACCAGCTCATCGGCGTCATGCCCGGCGAGGTCTTCGTGCACCGCAACATCTCAAACCAGGTCATCAACACCGACATCAATCTCATGTGCGTGCTGCAATACGCGGTGGACGTGCTCAAGGTGAAACACATCATCGTTTGCGGCCATTACGGCTGCGGAGGCATCGAGGCCGTCATGAAGGATCAGACGCCTGGACTTCTGGCCCATTGGCTCGAACACGTGAAGGACCTCATGGAGCACCACAGCACGGCCACCCTCGACGACATGTGCGAGCTCAACGTCCGCCTCCAGATCCGCAACCTGGCCCTGAACAGCATCGTGCGCAAGGCATGGGACCGCGGCCGCATCCTCTACCTGCACGGCTGGATCTACTCCATTTCCAACGGCCTGATCCACGACCTGTGCATCACCCGCGGAGGACGCGGACATGTCCCGGAACTGGTGGAACACGAACCGTCCCGAAAGATTGGCTGACACGGATGCGGATTTTCCGGACCGCTGCTGCCGAAGTCCTTTTGCACGAAATCGAAAATCGCCTTATACCTACAGGACCGGACAACGCCCTCATGATACAATCCTGGAACCCGAGGAGGACAGATGGATAATTTCCTGCGCAACATGACCATGAAAGATATCGGCGAGAGCCTGGTTTCGACGGACGTCTTCATTGAACTCCACAACAGCGGCAAGGCCGTCCTGCTGGACATCCGCTATCCCTTCGAGACGGACCTGTGGGGAATGCGCTTCGCCAAGGAGATCCCCATCAACGAACTGCCCGACAGGCTGGACGAACTCCCGCGCGACAAAATCATCGTCTGCGCCTGCCCGCTGGACATCCGTTCCAATACGGCCCGCCAGTACCTTGCCCAGCAGGGTTTTCAGGCCAAAATCCTCGTCGGCGGTCTGCTGGCCCTGGCGGACAGGCTTCGGGGCGGAGCCGCACGCGATCTGAAATTCGAGGCTTCATGAGTCTCTACGTCGCCTCGTTCCTGGCCACATTGCTTCTCTCCACCCTCTTCGCAACGGGCGGAATGGGCTCGGCCATCGTGCTCATTCCGGTTCTTGGCTTCCTCGGTTTCGACTTCAATCTCGCCAAGGCAGCCGGGCTTTTCGTCAACACCGTGACAACGTCCACCGCCACGGTCCTGAACTGGCGACGCAGGGAACTCGACTACCGGAGCCTGCTCCCCTTTGTGCTCCCTTCGGTCCTGGCGGCCCCCCTTGGCGCGTGGTGCGCCCAGATATGGCACATGGATAGTATCAAGCGGGTCTTCGCCATGTTCCTCTTCCTGGTGGCGGCCCTGATGTTTCGCAAACGGGAGCACAACCGCCCCAGAATCGAATGCGGCAGATGGTTCCTCGTCCCCCTCGGCCTGGGTGTGGGATTCCTCGCAGGACTGCTGGGTATCGGTGGCGGCGCCCTCATCGTCCCGTTCCTCTACACCATGCGCTTTTCGCCCAGGGAAATCGCGGTGAGCCTGAGCTTCATGATCCCCTTCTCCACACTCTCTGCCTTCGCAAGCTACATGGGGTTCATCACCATCGACTGGACGCTCATCGCGGTCACGACCATGGGTGCGGTTCTGGGCGGATTCACGGGCAACAGGATCATGCACACCAGGCTCGGCAATACCAATATCAGGTTCATACTGGCTCTGGCCCTGTGCCTGGTGGCTCTCAAGATGCTTTTTGACCTGGCGGTCACATGACCATGAAAAAACTAAACGAACCCATGCACGAACTTCTGCAGGACGAAGGCCTCCTCTTCGACCGCAGCATCACGCCCATGGTCATCGTGGATCCCGACAGGATCATGGTCAAAACCAATCGCCGCTTCCATGACCTGTTCGGGTATTCTCCGGAAGAGCTCCATGGACAGCCCACCGCTCTGCTCACGCCCTCCCCGGAACATTTCCAGACCTACAGGCGATATTTCCAGCGCACACGCGAAGGGTCCCTGGAAAGCAGCGAACTGCTGTACAGGAAAAAAAACGGGGAACTTTTCTGGGTCAAGCTGACGGGCACCCCCCTGACCACCAGCGCGGGCCAATTCATTCTCTGGGCTTTTGACGACATCACCCGCGAAGTCGAAAGCCGCGAGGAGATCAAGGAACGCTACCTTGAGCTGCAGGTTATCTTCGAGAAAGTCCGCACCGGGCTGGCCTTCGTCGTCGACGGCGTCATCGAACGCGTCAACAACGCATTTCTGACCATGGTCGATATCCCCCTCGAACACGTGCGGGGCCGCTTTGTCGGGGACTTCCCGGAAATATTCGGGGACCTGGACGATACCCGGAAACAGGAGACGCGCTTCCACAGAAAAAGCGGCGAAACCATCATCGCCGAAAGGGAGATCGTGCCCATCAGCAGCAACGGTCATCTGGCCGTCTTCGTGGACCTGACCGCCCACATGCGCGAAAAGGAGCATTTCAAGAAAAAATCACAGCTCGACGGCATGACGGCAATCTTCAACCATTCCGCCTTTGTCCAACGCGCCCAGCAAGCTATCACTGATCCCGACCGGGAGGCCATGTCCCTGATTCTCTTCGACGTGGACCACTTCAAGTCCATCAACGACAAGTTCGGGCACAGTGTCGGCGACGAGGTGCTGGTGGAACTGACCAGACTGGTCAAGGGGCAGCTCAGGCGGGACGAGATCTTCGGCCGCCTGGGCGGTGAGGAGTTCGGCATCCTGCTGGACGCCCCCCGGGAAGAGGCCTCGGCAGTGGGCGTACGCCTGCTGCAACGCATTCGCAGTCACGAGTTCACGGCCAGGAAACTCAATGTAACCGTAAGTATGGGCCTAGCCGACACGGCAACGTTCGCGGTCTTCGAAGACCTCTATGATGCCGCGGACCGTCTCCTCTACTCTGCCAAGAAAAACGGCCGCAACCGCCTGGAATCATCCATCGGCTCCGTTGAATAACCCGCATTTCCCCTTGCCCTGCCGCAAGGTTGCCTCTATTGGTTCGCCCATGTCCGAAAACAATGCCGTACGGCTCAACAAATTCCTTGCCGAGGCTGGCATCGCCTCACGCCGCGGGGCCGATGACCTGATCAAGGCCGGGCGCGTGTCCGTCAACGGAACGGTGCAGCGCGAGCCCGGGACCAGAGTCGCCCCCGGACGGGACGAGGTATCCCTTGACGGCAAGACGGTCACGCCCCGCCGGGAAACGACGCCCGTCTGCATCATGCTCAACAAGCCCGTACATGTCGTCACCACGGTCCGCGACCCCCAGGGACGCAAAACCGTCCTGGACCTGTTGCCCGAAGAGCTGCGGGACCTGCGCCTTTTTCCGGTGGGAAGGCTTGACTACATGTCCGAAGGTCTTCTGCTGCTGACCAACGACGGGGAACTGACCCTGCGCCTGACCCACCCGCGGCACGAACACGCCAAGATCTACGAAGTGCTCGTACGCGAGGCCGTGCCGGAAAAAGCCCTGGCCGAAATGCGCCGGGGCATGCGCCTGAAGGAGGGGGAGCGCCTGGCTCCCGTGGAGGTCCGGGCCGCAGCGCAGCGCAACGGTACAACGCTCCTGCGCATGACCCTGCGTCAGGGGGTGAACCGCCAGATCCGGCACATGTGCCGCGACCTGGGACTGACCATCCTGCGCCTGGTGCGTGAGGAACTCGGTCCCCTGAAGCTCGATGGTCTGTCCACGGGCAAATGGCGACGCCTCGACGAGGGGGAAGTCCGCAACCTCGAATCGACCCTGGGGATGACCCGGGACAAGGACAAGGCATGAACCAGAACTTCCGCTCGTTCCTGGCCGCGCTTGCCGCCGTGCTTATCCTGGTGTCTCTGGAAGCGGCATCCGGCCTGGTCGTCATGGGTGGCTTCGCCACGGGCGACGGCCCCCCGGCCCTGCCGCCCATGACCCTGCTGACGGACCTCGATGGCTCGATCACGGACCTGGATGGACACACTGTCGCCTTCGAGGACCTGCGCGGCAAGGTCGTGCTGATCAACCTCTGGGCCACCTGGTGTCCGCCCTGCATGGCCGAAATGCCTTCGTTACAGAACCTGTGGAAGGAATTCGAGAAAAACGACGACATCCAAGTGCTTTGCATCACCACGGAAAGCGCGGACGAAGTGCGCAGGCACCCCGTGTCGCGGGATCTGGAAATGCCCCTGTACGTCTTCAATGGGCCCGTGCCGGCGGAACTGCAGGTCGACAACCTCCCCACCACATTCATCTTCGACGGTAGCGGCAAGGTGACGTTCGGACATACGGGCATGGCCCGCTGGGACGACGCCGAAGTGGTGGCCTATCTGAAGGGACTGCTCGAAAAAAGGGACTAGCTGACTGTTGAAAAAATCAAATTATGCAGGGCGCGCAGTGTATTCCGCATACATAAGCGGTCTGGATTTTTTCGCTGACGCAGCAGATTGCCGTTTTGGGGCGGCCTGCTAGGAGCGGGTAAAGGCCAGGACCTTGCGGAAGGATTCCCTGTTGGAGTCCCAATGCAGGTGGCTCTCGACATCCTGAGAATCGAACCAGTAGTATCCGATATGCTCAACCGACAGGACAACCTTTTCCACGCGGACCCTGGCCAGATACACGGGCTTGCGCAGCTCGATGCGCGCTTCGGGGATGCAGAAGGAAAATTCGGGAATGACGACCTCCAGACGCTCCGGCGTCAGGATCACGCCCGTTTCCTCCAGCACCTCGCGCAGGCAGGCATCGACGCAGGGTTCTTCGGGATTGCGGCCGCCCGTCACGGGTTGCCAGTATTCGTCATGACGGTGGGTCACGGGACAACGCAGAAGCAGGAAGCGGTCCAGGATGTCGTTATAGAGCCAGCATTCGATACTGTATTTGATCATGGGGCAACTCTTTTGCACCACCGTCTCACCCCGTCAAGCAAAACAATTCGTACATTCGGAGGGCGTCCGTGACTGCCTGTCCCGTGGCAACCCACGGCCATGAATTCTGCGTCATCGACATGGGCAATCTCTTTGTCGGAACCACCCTGGAGGACGAACTTCTGCTGCTGGGGGCAGAAGGTTCGCTGTCGGAAATCAAACGGGAATGTTCCGCCTTCGATGTACGCCTGAAATCCGGGCGCAAGCTGTCCTCCTACTCGGGCGGCGAACAGGCCATCATCTGCTGTCTGACCCTCATGACCCTGCTGCCCCGCGAGCCTCTCTCCATCCTGCTGGTGCACGTGCTCGAGACCCTGTCCGCACGCAACCGCTCGCGGCTTGTGGCCCGCTTCCGCAGCTCCCTGCCCGAGGCAGCCCTGTTCACCCTGTCCGGAGACGGTCCACAGGCGGTGCCCCATGCTTGAACTGGCGGCCGGAACCTATGCCGTCCCCCATGCGGGGCTGAACTACGTGCTGGAGACGGCCCTGCGCCTGCCCGCCGGCAGCCGTCTGCGCCTGCGCGGCGAAAACGGCGCGGGCAAGACGACCTTCCTGGAGCACGTCCTTATCCCGACCCTGCGCCACAGCCACCGGATCCTCTACCTCTCCCAGGACACGGACCTGCAGCGGAACACCATCCGCGCGACCCTGGCTCTCATGGGCCTCAACGTTCCCCGATCCCTCCCCGACATGGTCGCGGCCTGGATCGAGGCCGCGGACTGCCGCGACGTGATCATCCTCGACGAATTCGACAAATACCTGAGCGACCCGCAGGTGCAGGCCCTGGCCCTGCCCCGCTTCTCCTTTGTGGTGCAGGTCTCGCACCTGGAACGCACCGATGAACGGCACGAGTTTGCCCATGAATTCAACCTGCACTTCCGGCGCGCCGAACCAGGCGGGTCCGACGTCCTTCTCGAGGCGGAGCAGCTGTGGCCGGCCTGAAGGTTTCGAGCATCCTTGGCCTGCTGGCGGCCTTCTTCGGGCTGTTCGTATTCGGCCCGTGGTACGGGAGCATGAAGCTTCAGGCCCTTCTTTTGGCGTTCCTCCTGGTCCTGGCCGCGCGCAGGGGCGGCATCGGCGCAGCCTGGCGTTCCCTGCTCTTCGTGCTGCCCTTTGTCCTGTCCCTGCTGGCTTTCGGCGCCGTTTTCCAGTGGTTCGAACTCATGGGCCGCTCGGACTGGATGCACGATTCCCTGCTGAAGGCCCTGGTCTTTCCCAACTCCTTTCTGGCCGTCAAACTGGGACTGGAAAGCATCACCTTTCGCGACATCGTGCTCCTGCCACTCAAGCCCGGGCTGAAGCGCAACGCCATCATCTTGAAGGCCGTCATGGAAAAATGTACACCGCTTCTCCATCGCTACCGGTTCTTCATGGACCTCTCGCCGCACTTCGACGGCACGCGCTGGGGCAGGCTCCAAAGACTTTGCGCAGTCATCGTGGCCGCGTACATAAGCATCTACCAGCAGACCGAAAACACCCAGGAACTTTTCGACCACCGTTCACGATATCTGAGGAAACATTCATGAAAAACATTCGTATCGCAGCCCTGTCCGTCGTGGCACTGACCTGCCTGACCACGCTCTTCGTGCGCATCCCCCTGCCCAGCCGGGGATACTTCAACGTCGGCGACATCGCCGTGGTCTTCGGCGGCATGATCCTTGGTTTCATGAACCCGCGTCAGGGCGTGGCCTGGGCCCTGGCCGCCTGCGGCATCGGTTCGGCCCTGGCCGACATCCTCGGGGGCTTCGCCGTCTTCGCCCCCCTGACCCTGCTGGCCAAGGGAGCCGAAGGTGCCCTGGCCGCCGTGGCCGCAAGCCGCACGGGAGTTGCCCGGTACGCCATGCTGGCCCTGGGCGGACTGGCCATGGTGGCCGCCTATTTCGTCGGGGAGACGCTCATGCCCAACATCGGGCTGCAGGGCGCAGCCGCGGAAATCCTGCCCAACGCCATCCAGGCAGTGGGCGGCGCCGTGGGCGGCTTCTTCGCCGCCAAAGCGCTGAAGCGGACCGGCCTGATCTGAACCGGATACACGAAGATCTTCCTGCTTCTCGGAAGGATATACCCTGCGCGGAGAGGCCCTTCTGGCCATCTCAGCGCCAAATCACATGAAAAAGCCGCGGACCGTCCCATGACGAACCGCGGCTTTTCTGCGTTACAGGCCATTCAGGCTCAGCGCTTCTCGTGCACTTCCCAGTCGGCCACCTCGCCTTCCTCCACCTCTTCCCAGCCGCTGA
>CAZQYA010000127.1:0-9523 GCA_964597325.1 uncultured Desulfovibrionaceae bacterium | reverse complement strand
CACCCCCGCTTCATGGAGGCCCAACAGCAGGTTTGCCAACTTGCCTGTAGGGGCGGTAACGCCAGACGATTTAAGCGTGCTGATTATCTCCATGCGACTTGTGTAACCAGCTTTGGCCGCCTCAAAACGATCCACTTTGACAGCCAGATCAACGTCTTCAACAGGTCCGATGTATTCACGTTGCTGATATTTTCCCGGAGCAATCCGTCTGCTCTTTTGGAAATACCAATGCTCCTGATTGTCCACCGGAACAGTTACGATGCTGCCGCTTAACGGCCACAGATCAGGATTGCGAGGCTCAGACTTACACTGGTCCACAAGCTCGGCAAACAGACTGTGAGTTATAATGGGAAGTCTTTTCATGGGGCCACTATAATTCAATTTGAAAACGAAGTATAGTGCAAACCGGGATGGACACCACGCTTACTCCCGCCTCGTCTGGCGAGCTGGGCACGCCCAAAGTCCCCCCGGATATCCGGGGGGGGTGATGTGTGGAGAATCATGGCGTACGGATTTTAGAGTATCTGTTCGATGAAGTTCTGGATGCGCGGGTCTTTGCAGTGGGTGACGAAGAAATCGTCGGGCGCACCCTTGGCGAGGAATGAGCCGTTTTCCATGAAGACCACCTGATCGGCGACCTCGCGGGCAAAGCCCATGTTGTGGGTCACGATGATCATTGTCATGCCCTCTTCGGCGAGCTGCTTGATGGTTCCGAAAACTTCGGCCACCAGCTCCGGGTCGAGGGCTGAGGTGGGTTCGTCGAAAAGCATCAGCTTGGGCTTCATGGACAGGGAGCGGGCAATGGCGGCGCGTTGCTTCTGCCCGCCGGAAAGGGATGCCGGGTAGCGATCCGCAAACTGGCTCATGCCGACCTTCCTGAGCATGTCCATGGCAATGTCATGCGCTTCGGCCTTGGGTGTTCCGAGCACGGTCACCTGGCCTTCCATGGCGTTTTCCACCACGGTCATGTGCATAAAGAGATTGAAATGCTGGAACACCATGCCGATCTGCGTCCGCAACTTGCAGATCTCCCTTGGCTTGTCCAGAACCTGCTTGCCCTTGACCTGACGGTAACCGACATCCTGCCCTTCAAACCGGATCGAGCCGGAATCAATGACCTCCAGAAAGTTGATAGCGCGAAGCAGGGTCGACTTTCCTGAACCGGACGGACCAATGATGACGGTCTTTTCTCCGGAATTCAGCGAGAGGCTGACATTGTCCACGGCCCTGTGGGTGCCGAAGGTTTTGACGATATTCCTGAGTTCCAAAAGCTGTTGCATCAGCGTTTCTCGTATGCGCCCACGCGTGTTTCAAGCCGCTCGAAAACAAGGGTGAAAACCGTGGTGAAAAAAAGGTAAACAACGGCGGCAAGGCCAAGGACGGTGATGTTGAAAGAGGCATTGAAAAGCTGGTCTGCCGTGCGCATCAATTCAACCATGGCGATGGTGGAGACTAGCGCGGTGTCCTTGATGAGTGCGATGAATTCGTTGCCGACGGGGGGCAGTATGACGCGATATGTCTGGGGAATGATGACCCTGCGCATGGCCTGCCAATAGGACATGCCCATGGCTTCGGCCGCTTCGGATTGGCCGTGATCAATGGAAAGGATGCCGCTGCGGATGATTTCTGCCAGATAGGCCGAGTAGTTCAGTCCAAGGCCGATGAACGCCGCGGTAATGGGCTTCAGGGTGATGCCTATGGCCGGCAGCCCGTAGTAGATGAAGAAAAGTTGAAGCAGAAGCGGCGTGCCCCGGAAGAGCCAGATGATGAACCAGCACAAACGACTGACTGGTTTGTATTTCCCAATGCGTCCAAGGGCGATGAGCAATCCCCCCACAGGAGAGACGATTATGGTGAAAACGACCAGCAGCAACGTCATGAGGCTGCCTTTCAGCAGGTGCGGCATGAACTTTATCGTGTCATGCAACAGTCGCTCCGTTCAGCAGGATGTGTCGGGAGGCAACGGCCGCCGCGCGTCTGGATCTGCCGCGGGCACAACCGCCAACGGACCGTGGCCGAAGGTCTCGCCGGCAATGCGGGCCAAAGCGCCTACCCGGGCCGCGCAACGGGCCGTCACGCCCCTGTTGCCGCAGCCGATGCCGTCGCAATGGGTCTGACGGATGCGCAGAAATTCGGACACGAGCAGCTGCAGATACCACGCATCCCCGAGGCCGATGACGGCGTCCAGAGCCCGGCGCGAATCGGTCCTGAAGATGCCGTCGACCTCGATTACGGTCCGACCCAGGATCGTGTTCAGGGCGTGCTGCAGAAAGCGCAGGGCCTGGTTCCTGCCATGCACTACGGCGCTGTCGAAAAGCGCCAGGGACAGGGGCGAGGGCATGGTGTCGGCATAAACCCCCTCCCAGAAATGTTCCCGGTAGAAGGACCGGGCCAGGCCGCGCAGGGCCCGTGCGGTTTCGGACGCAGGCTCCGTTGCCGGATCCCGCCCCTCGGCGCGCTCGCGGTCGAAGATGAACCAGCCTGGCCACCCGGGATGGATGGCGCGACTGATGCCCATGCAGACCTCGCCCTGACGCGTGCGCTCCAGGTTATCGACGCAGGGGCCCCCCGCATGGAGAACAAAAGTAAAGGCCTCTGCGAAACCGTATGTCAGATTTTCCGAAGGGATGATTTCCATGGGACCACGCCGAGCCGTCGGCACACTGCAGGATGCGAGAAACTGCTATTTTGTGCCGAAGCCACGGGGCGATTTCAATACGCACCCATACTGATCCTGAAAAATGCGCGTACATGAAAATAATGAGTAATTTCCATGCCGACGCGGGGATTTTCCCTGACGAGCGCCTTCCGGGATACAAAAGGCCGGACAGTGACGGAGCTCGGAATTCGGGAAAGCAAAACCATTCAACTCACCAAATTCACCCGCTTGACGCGCACATGCAGTGCATGATGTTAACATGTCGCGCATGAAGGCCATCTTCTTGTCAAAATTTTGCAAAGATAAAATAGAAGGGTGGATTGCCACGTCGAAGACTCCTCGCAATGACGCATTCGTATATCCGTCATTGTGAGCAAAGCGCGGCAATTTATCTTCATTTTTTAATTCTGAAAAGAGAAGAAGGATGGATTGCCACGTCGACGACTCCTCTCAATGACGCATGAGTACATCCGTCATTGCTAGCGAAGCGCGGCCAAGTCAGACTCCGCGTGAAATCCATCTTCATACGAAACATTGCAAAGATAAAATCGTGACAATGCGGCCTGGACATATCAATTTAGAGAAGCTTTCCTGTTTAAACGAGGCCTGGCGGGATTGAGTTCGACGCTTGCGTTCCGGAACGCTCAAGCCGGCGAACCGGAAAAAGATTTCTTCCGAGCATCCGGCCGACTCCGGCAAAACGACCGTTTAAGGAAGAAAAAATTCCGATTCACAGGGATGCGAACAAAAAATTCCTATATGCATGCAACCCTTTGCTTTTGCGCTTTTTCCATCCACGAAAACCCATGCGATCCGTTCATTCCAAGGCTTCCGGCGGATTCTTTCAACGCAGATCGAGCCATGGACAAAGCGGAACAGCGGATTCCGCATTGATCCGGATCACGCGGAGATTTTCAAGGATAATCAAACAAAAACAACATGTTGAATAGTTGGCACACGCTATGCTCATAACCAGTTGAATTTTCCGCGGAGACAATCCCGCCTCCCGGACATGCGTCAAACCAAGAGGAAAGACATGAGCGTCACCAAACTCGTCGACACGGAGCCTCCCGAATCGGCCCTTGACCAGGCCGAACCTCCCTCTTCACCCGCACACGCCATCCATGGCCGGGAGCTCGCCTCCTGGGCCAGTCAGACACAATTCCTCGCCGCCCATTTTCCCGGCGCCACCCTCAAGGACTGGAACAGCTGGCGCTGGCAGCTCAAGAACCGCATCACTTCGCCCCGCCGCATGGCCGAAATGCTCGGCGTGCCCGAGCCCTTGGGCTTCGATCGCTGCGGAAGTTTTCCCGCGGCCGTGACTCCGTATTATCTTCTGACTGCTACGGGCAGCCCGGCCCTGACCAGGTGCATTCTGCCCGACGTGCGCGAAACGGACATCAGGCCCTTCGAGATGCCCGACCCGCTTGGTGAGGAAGGGCATAGCCCCGTGCCGGGCATCGTGCACCGCTACCCCGACCGCGTCCTCTTCCTGGTCACGGAGTTCTGCTCCACCTACTGCCGGTACTGCACGCGCTCCCGGCTGGTGGGCAAGACCGGGCACCGTTCGGACATGGCCTCCTGGCAGGCGGCCCTGGACTACATCCGCTCCCGCCCGGAAATCCGCGACGTGCTTCTCTCGGGCGGCGACCCGCTGACCCTGCCGGACATGAAGATCGAATGGCTCCTGTCCCAGCTGCGCAGCATCCCCCACGTGGAGATCGTGCGCATCGGCACCAAGGTCCCGGCCGTACTGCCCCAGCGCATCACGCCGTCCCTGGTGCGCATGCTGCGCCGCTACCACCCGCTGCTCATGAGCCTGCACTTCGCGCACCCCGACGAGATGACGCCCGAGACGGCCGCGGCCTGCAACCGCCTGGCCGACGGCGGCATCCCCCTGGGCAGCCAGACCGTGCTCCTGGCCGGGGTGAACGACGACGTCGACACCATGAAGCGCCTCGTCCACGGCCTGATCCGCAACCGCGTGCGGCCCTACTACCTTTACCAGTGCGACCCCATTCCCGGTTCGACGCACTTCCGGACGCCCGTGGACACGGGCCTGGCCATCATCCGCGGCCTGCGCGGGCACACCTCGGGCTACTGCGTCCCGACCTACGTCATCGACGCCCCCGGCGGCGGCGGCAAGGTGCCGCTGCTGCCCGAGTACGCCCTGGGCCGCGAGGGTGGAGATTTTATGCTTCGAAACTACGAAGGCCGGGTCTTCCGCTACCCCGACACGGCGGCTGGAAGGGAGGGACGATGCGCATCGGCATGACCTACGATCTCAAGGACGAGTACCTGGCCGCGGGCTACTCTGCCGACGAGGTGGCGGAGCTGGACAGCCCCGTCACCGTGGAGGCCATCGCCCGCGCCCTGGCCTCACAGGGGCACGAGGTGGAAAGGATCGGCAGCATCGGCAGCCTGGTCCGCGCCCTGGCCGAAGGCAGGCGCTGGGACCTCGTCTTCAACATCGCCGAAGGCATGCACGGCGTCGGCCGCGAAGCCCAGGTGCCGGCGCTGCTGGACGCCTGGGGAATCCCCTACACCTTCTCCGGCCCCGGCCTGCTGGCCCTGACCCTGCACAAGGGCTGGACCAACGCCGTGCTCCGCGCCCACGGCGTGCCCACGGCGGACTTCCGGATCGTAAGCGCCATGGAAGATGCGGAAGGCATCGACATGCCCTTCCCGCTCTTCGTCAAGCCCGTGGCCGAAGGGTCCAGCAAGGGCGTCAGCGACCGCTCCCTGGTGCGCAACCGCCGGGAGCTTCGCTCCACCTGCGCCCATGTCCTGGACACCTTCCGCCAGCCCGCCCTGGTGGAGACGTTCCTGCCTGGCCGCGAGTTCACCGTGGGTCTGCTCGGCAGCGGACGCGCCGCCCGGGTGCTCGGCGTCATGGAGGTGCTCTCCACCGCCGGCGGCGACGCCAGCGCCTACACCTATGCCAACAAGCAGGAATGGAGAAACCGGGTGCGCTACGAGGTGGTCGGCGACGCCAAGGCCCTGCAGGCGGCCGAAGTGGCCCGCGCGGCCTGGCAGGCTCTGGGCTGCCTGGACGCGGGCAGGGTGGACGTGCGCCTGGACGCTGCGGGCCGGGCCCGGTTCATCGAGGTCAACCCCCTGGCCGGCCTCAACCCCGAGAGCTCGGACCTGCCCATCCTCTGCCACCAGATCGGGCTGGAGTACGACATGCTCATCGCCCAGATCGTCGAATCCGCGGGCCTGCGAGCCAAGGGACGCGGCCTGGGGGCGGCGGCGTGAGCACCCTCAAGGTGGCGGTGGCAATGGAAGAACTTGGCGAAAATCCTTCCCCCGACGACCTGGACTCCATTGAAACGGCCCGTTTCGTGACAGCAAGCATAACCGGCAACGGCTGGGCCGCGCAGCGGGTCCTGCTCGGCCGCGACGGGGAAGCCTTTGCCGCGAACCTGGCAGAGTCGGCTCCAGACGTGGTCTTAAACCTGGTGGAATCCTACGGCGGGCAGGCGAGCCTGGCCGGAGTGGCGCCTGCCATGTGCCGAAGGGCCCACGTCCCCTGCACCGGTTCCGGCGAAGGCGCCCTGGCCGCGGCCGCGGACAAGGCCATGGCCTCCCGGCTCATGGCCGCGGCGGGCATCCCGGTCCCTGAAAACGCCGGCCTGGCGGACCTGCGCCGGGGCGGATTTCCGGGACCTGGCGCGTATATCGTCAAGTCGCGCTTCGAAGACGCGTCCCTGGGGCTGGATGACGACTGCGTGGTTGATGTCGAAGGCCCCTCGGAACTGCTCCGGGAGATGGAGCGCCTGGCCCCGCGCATGGGCGGCGACTGCGTGGCCGAACGGTTCGTTGCGGGGCGGGAATTCAACCTGGCCCTGCTGGCCGGTCCGGGCGGCGACGTCCGCGCCCTGCCCCTGGCTGAGATGGTCTTCGACCCGGCCATGCCGGGCCCGGCCATCCTGGGCTACGCCGCCAAATGGCATCCTGACAGCCCGGCCTTTGCCGCGTCGGTGCGCAGCTTCGACCTGCAGGGGGACGAGGAGATGCTCTCGGCCATGGTCCGAATCGGCCTGCGCTGCTGGGAGGTTTTCGGTCTGGAAGGATATGCCCGCGTCGACTTCCGGGTCACGCGGGACGGGCGGCCCCTGGTCATCGACCTCAACCCCAACCCCTGCATCGCCCCGGACTCGGGCTTCATGGCCGCGGCCGCGCAGGCCGGGCTCGATCACGCGGACGTGGTGCGCGCCATCGTGTTCGACGCCCTGCGCCGGGCCGGGCGCAAGGAGGCCGGACATGCCTGAACCGACCTTCCGCGAGCATGTGCAGGAGCGCGACGCGGACGACGTGCGCGACATCGTGGCCTCCACGGGCTTCTTTTCCGACGAGGAGGCCGACGTGGCCGTTGAACTGGTGCGGGAACACCTGCACAAGGGCCCGGCCAGCGGCTACCTGTTCGTCTTCGCCGAGGTGGACGGGAGGACCGTCGGGTACGCCTGCTACGGCCCCGTGCCCTGCACCCTGAACACCTTCGACCTCTACTGGATCGCGGTGCGTACGGACACGCGCGGCCGGGGCCTGGGCAGGGCCCTCCTGGGCCAGGTCGAGGAAAGGCTGCGCGGCCCTGGCCGGGCCAAGCTGGTGGCGGAGACGTCGTCGAGACCGCAGTACGCGCCTACACGGAATTTCTACCTGGCCTGCGGGTTCGAGGAGGAGGCCCGCATCCGCGATTATTACGCGCCGGGGGAAGACGTCCTTTATTTTACCAAGAGCCTCGGGTAGAGGTCGGGCTGCGGCCCCGGGACGGCCGGGTTCCCGCAGTCCGACCACGCATACCCGGGAAGATCATGAAGCATTTCGTCCTCGCCCTGTTCCTGCTGACAGCCCTGGCCTGCGCCAGGCAGCCCGCCCCGAGCCCCGTCCCGGCCGAACCGCCGATGCTCCCCCACTTCGAGCCCCTGGCCGGACTCTACGACGACTTCCAGACGTTCAAAAACGATCGCCTCTTTCTCCGGCACGGCTTCACGGCCAATTTTCCGCGCGCCGACTGGCTGGACCGCGTCCAACGCCTGGAAAACTCGCCCGAACTGGCCGAAGGCGCCAGACTGCTGGCCCACATCGCCGTGGCGCACCGCATCCACGGCGCCGGGAGCAGGGTGACCAAAGGTTTCGAGGCCCGCTTCAGAAACCTCCTGCGTCCCGCCCCCGAGCCGCTCCCGCCCCTTCCGCAGAACGCCACGACCGTTGCCAACACGACTGCGCCCAAAAAAATCGACACACCGCACGCGGTGCAGGAAACGGCCCTGCCGCCTGCCGCGCCTGCACAGAACGCCACGACCGACGCGGCCGCACCGGCCGGAGCTGCTGCCGGACAGGATGATGCGGAAGAACAGGAACCGGCCTTTGCCCAGGCACAAAACAGCACGGACCAGGGGACGGCACCGGGCCAACCTGACGACGCGCAGGACGAGCCTGGATCACTCATGAACGCCACCGGGCAGGCACAGAGCGCCACGGCCGAAACCGACGCGGCGACACCTGACGAACCGGGCACCATGCATAACGAAAAAGAGCCGCCAGCCCGAAACGCCGCCGATACGGCCAATACGCCTGAACCGGATGCAATCATTGCTCAGCGGAACGAAACGGAACCTCCGATGACGACCGCGGCGCTCATGCAAGACGCCACGAACGCCACCGACGCGACCGCCCCCGAAAGTCTCGATGCAGCGCAGGACGCTCCGGAAAACCCGATGACGACCGCCGCGCTGATGCACAACGCCACGAACGCCACCGACGCGACAGCGTCCGAAGATCCCGATGCCCGTCAGGAAAAATCGGAACCTCGGACGCCAGAGGCCGCACAGACGCAAAATCCCCCTGACACGGCCAATGCGGCTGCTCCTGAAAAAACGGATGTGCTTCCAATTCCACAGGAGCCTTCAGCACAGGCCGCGCAACCGGACGCGCCCCCGGCCCGCCCCAATCCGGTTGCACCACCCGAAACACCGCACGCCCTGACCGTCCTGTTCTCCGGCGACACCCAGGGTGTGGTCTATCCCCAGCCCGGTCTGTCGGGCGCCGTTGGTGGTATCGCCAGGCGCGGTCCCGTCATCGAACACATGCGCGAACGCACGCCGGACCTCATGCTTCTGGACGCCGGAGACGCCTTCACCTCGGGATTCCCCAAGGCGGAGAGGATCAACAAGACCCTGGTGCGGGCCATGAACCGCATGGGCTACGACGCCATGGGGCTGGGCCGTCACGACCTGGCCATGGGCGAGGTGGCCCTGCGCGAGCTGGTCAGCATCGCTTCCTTCCCCGTTGTCTGCACCAACCTGCGTTTCGGCCAGGGCGTCGCCCCCTGGATCAGGGACCACGTCATCCTGGCTCGCGGAGGTGTACGCGTGGCCGTCATCAGCCTGCTGCCTCCGGACACTGAGTTCCGGATCACCGGAGCAGAGCTCCTGCCGTCGGCCCTTACCCTGCACGAGATACTGCCAAAACTGGCAGACCGCGCCGACTGCGTCGTGCTCCTGACCCAGATGGACAACGCCCAGCTCGCCGACCTGCCCGGACTCCAGGCCGCCGTCAGCGCCGTCATCGGCGATTTCCAGGGCAAGTCCGGAGGCAATCCCCCGTACTCCCCGGCCCTGCCCAAAAGTCTGGGCATCGGCCTGCTGCGCCTGGAACGTACGGACCATGGCCCCTTCCAACCGACGGAAACCCTGCCGCTGATGTCAGGAACAGCAGGAGACCCGAAACTCACCCGCCTCCTCGAAGAACTGAGAAATTGAAAAAAACGCTTGCCTTTTTGCCCATCATTGTGCAGTAACCGTCTTCGCGTTGTGGGGCTGTAGCTCAGCTGGGAGAGCGCTTGAATGGCATTCAAGA
>CAZQYA010000126.1:0-9569 GCA_964597325.1 uncultured Desulfovibrionaceae bacterium | reverse complement strand
TGGGCCGAGCCCTCTTCCTGGGAGCGGCGCTTCAGGTAGCTGATGGGCTCGTGGTAGATCTTGTGACACAGGGATTGGGCCAGGCGTTCCATGATGGCCACCACCTGCGGGTCCGGATCCGGGCCCAGCTGTTTGATGGATTTTCTGAGCTCTTTGCGGGCGATGCGTTCACCCTGGTTCAGCAGACCCACGATGGTCGGCTGCAGAGCGAGCCCATCCCGCCAGCGCATGAAGGAGCCGACCTCTTCAGCCACGATGGTCTTGGCCTTGGCGGCTTCCTGCTGGCGTCCGGCCAGGTTTTCCTCCACGACCTCCTTCAGGTCGTCGATATCGTAGAGATAAACGTTGTCGAGTACATTGATGTCCGGGTCAATGTCGCGGGGCACGGCGATGTCGATGAAGAAGATGGGCCGGTTGCGCCGCTTGCGCAGAACCTCTTTCATGTCCCGGGCGCGGATAATGGCCGTCGGGGATCCCGTGGAGCTGATGACGATGTCCGATTCCAGCAGGGCCTGGCGCAGTTCTTCGAAGGGCATGGCCCGGCCATTGAGTTGGCGGGCCAACTCGTCCGCCCTGGCTTGGGTTCGGTTGACCACGGTGATGTCCCGCACGCCGGCTGTGAGCAGGTGGGTTGCGGCCAGTTCGGCCATTTCGCCCGCTCCGATGAGCAGGGCGCGGTGGTTGCCCAGGTCCGAGAAGATCTTGCGTGCCAGTTCCACGGCCGCATAGCTGATGGACACGGCGCTGGAGGCGATGGCTGTTTCAGTGCGCACACGTTTGGCCACGGAAAAGGCCTTGTGCAGCAGGCGGTTGACGATGACTTTGGCCGCACCTTTTTCCACGGCGTTGCGGTAGGCGGTCTTGAGTTGGCCCAGTATCTGGGGTTCGCCCAGGATCATGGAGTCCAGACTCGAGGCCACGGTGAAGAGGTGGTCCACGGCCTTGTCGCCGACGTGGCTGTATGTATGGTTTTCCAGGTCGGCCAGGGGTTGGCCGCAGTGGTCGGCCCAGAAACGCAGCACGCGGGCGCGGATGTCGGCATTGTCTTCACCCACGACGAGAAATTCGACGCGGTTGCAGGTCGAGAGGATCATGGCCTCGGACACGGCACCCGTGTCGCCGACCAGGCCCGTGCCCGCGGGATCGCAGTCGTTCAGGGCGAAGCGTTCGCGGATGTCAACGCCTGCAGTCTTGTGATTCAATCCGACGAGATAGATTTCCTGTTTCATGAGCGGTGCTGATCTTTCCTAAGGATTACGGGCGGAAGCTGTGGTGCGTGGGCAGCAGGAAGTTGACTCCGACCATGGACACCAAACACAGCGCGAAAAGGACGATGGCTGTCTTGGCCGGCTTGCGGCCTCGCCACCCGAGGGCAGAGCGCTGATGGAAGAGCACGGCGAAGAGAATCCAGATGGCGATGGAGATGAGTTCTTTGGGATCCCAGCTGACAACGCGTTTCCAGGTGAAGGACGCCCACAGAAAGCCCGACATGAGGCTTATGGTGTAGAGGGGAAAGCCGATCGACACGGCCCAGTGATTGGCTCGGTCAAAGGTCTCCAGAGACGGCAGGTCCTTGGAGAAATTCGGCATCTTCGCCTTGGTCTTGATGATCCGTTCCAGGTGCAGGTAGGCCAGGCCGGCCCCGAAGGCCATGGTGATCAGGCCCAGCGAGACGAAGATGGTGCCCACATGCAGGCTGAACCACAGGGCGCTGAAATGTTGGGGTACGGCCAGGACCTGGGTGCGGATGGCCAGGGACGAGCTGAACAGGATCAGGGCCAGAGGCGCAGTGATCATGGCCAGGAAGTCGTGTTTGAGGCGTCGCCAGAGGACAAAGAAGACCAGCACCACGAACCAGGCCAGCAAGCTCATGTAGAACTGTCCGTGCTGGAGGTTGGCCGCCCCGATTTCCGCGAACCGCACCCCCAAGTCCAGGGTGTGCAGGCCAAAGGCGACCACGGAGGTCCAGACGGCGACACGCTTCAGAAATTGCCGGCGCAGGCCGAGGCCCAGGGGATAGGCCACGGAGCCCGTCAGGTAGAGGAGCGCTATGAGCAGGTCAAACAGTCGGGAAACAGTCATCGCACCATTCTCCGATTCTGGGGTGCAGGGGTGCGGGTAGCACGGACTGGAGCAGTTCCAGACATGCGTCCCGGTCGTTGGTCTTGATCATTTCCGCCAGGGGGGAGGCGGCCAGGGCCCTGAAGATGATGCGGTTCTCGTCGCTTGGCCGTCCCAGGGCCAGCAGGGCGGACCTGATGTCGGCCAGAAGCCGGGTCAGGATTTCGTATTCCTGTCCGTAGGTCCGCTCCAGGTCCTGGCGGATGACCCGGGCCAGGGCCGGGCTCGCTCCGCCCGTGGACACGGTGATGGTCAGGTCGCCGCGTGTGATGCTCGCCGGCAGGGCGAAGCTTCCCGCCGCAGGGTCGTCGGTCATATTGCAGAGCACGCCGTGGCTGCGGCAGACCTCCCCGATCCGGGCGTTGATCTCGCGGCTGGACGTGCAGGCGAAGACGAGCTGAACGCCCTGGGTATCCGTCTCGGCGAAGGGGCGTCGTTCATACGTCAAGTTGTCGTGGCTGGCAAGAAGGGCCGCCAGCTCCCGGCCGGGTTCGGCCGGGTCCACGACCGCGACGCCTGCCGGTGAGCAGGGCAGCAGGCCGCGGATCTTGCGCAGGCCGACTTCACCGGCGCCGATCACCAGACAGCGCGTCTTCGAAAGGTCCAGGAGCAGAGGGTAGTACCGCATGAGCGCCGTCTAGCAGAGGCCGCCGCGCTTGTCCAAGGCCGCCGCACCGCCCGGTCCGAGAGGGTCAGATAATCCGGGCAGTTCTGGACTTTTTCGAGATTTTCCCGGATGAGGGGGGATATGAACACCAGCGACTGCAGGCCTTCTTCCGGAGGCGTTCCCGACTTCCTCGTCATTCAGCTGGCCAGATTCGGGGATCTGGTCCAGACCAAGCGCCTGATCGCGTCCCTGCACGAACAGGGGCGCGTGCATCTGCTCGTGGATCGTTCGCTGACGGAACTGGCCCGTCTCGTTTATCCCGGTGTCACGGTGCATGGGCTGGCCGCCCATGCGGGCCACGGGCCGGAAATTCTTGGTCCGGCGTACGAGGATCTGGCCGCCATCGCCGAACTTCGCTTTCAGCGCGTCTACAACCTCAATTTTTCCGGGCAGAGTTTCGCCCTGTCCACCCTGTTTCCGCCAGACACGGTCCGCGGCTACCGTTTGGAGGCGGGGCAGCGTCTGGTGGACTCCTGGCCTGCCCAGGTCATGCGCTGGACCCGTTCACGTGTCGCCACGGGCCTGAACCTCGTGGACGTCTGGGGCCTGTACGCCGATCAGCCCGTTTTGCCGGAGTCTGTCAATCCGCCGGCTTCACCCCGCGGTGGAGGACTCGGCGTGGTCATGGCCGGCCAGAACGCACGGCGGTCCCTGCCGGCCGGGGTGCTCGCTCCCCTGGTCCAGGCCGCCATGGGCCGCGTGGGTTCGGGACCTGTGACCCTGCTGGGCGCCGGTGCAGAGCGCCGCGCGGCCAGGGAGTTGACCGCACTGCTGCCGGCCGCCCTGCGCGGGCAGGTCCGCGACCTGGTGGGAAGGACCAGCTGGCGCGAGCTTGTCGACGTCGTAGGCGGGTTGGACCTCGTTCTGACGCCCGACACGGGGACCATGCACCTGGCCGCGCATCTCGGGGTGCCGGTGCTGGCCTTTTTCCTTTCCTCTGCCTGGTGCCATGAGACCGGCCCTTACGGTCGGGGACACCTTGTCCTCCAGGCCGCTACGGACTGCGCTCCCTGCCTGGAAACCGAGCCCTGCCCCCATGACGTCCTCTGCCGCCGCGTCTTTGGCGATCCGGGGGTGCTGCGCTTCGTGGGCGGCCGTGCCGACCGGGACCTTCCCCCCGGCTGCGCTGCCATGGCCTCGGACTTCGACGGGTCTGGTCTGACTTTTACCGCCGTGGTCGGGCGGGATCCCCACGCCGGCGGGCGTCGAGCCTTCCGGGCTCTTGCCGCTGCGTACGCCGGAGTGCCGGCGTCGGGAGGGTGGAAGCCTGTGACGGATGAATCCTGGATCCGGGAACGCGACTGGATGCTGCCCCAAAACCTGCGAGGTCGAGTCCATGAATGAGACACGGCGAATCCTGCTGGTGTTGCCCATGTACGGCGGCTCCCTGCCCGTCGGACGGTATTGCGAGAACGCCCTGCGCGAGCTGGGGCATATGGTTGAGACCTTCGAGGCGCCGCAGTTCTATTCGGCCTTCTCCGCCCTGAAGGGGCTGCGCGTGGGCACGGACCGGCTGGACTACCTGGAGAACAGCTTTCTGCAGGTCGTGTCCCAGGCGGTTCTGGCCAAGGTCGAGGCCTTTGCCCCGGATCTGGTTCTGGCCATGGCCCAGGCCCCACTTTCGCGGCAGGCCCTGCGGCGCCTGCGGCGGGACGGGGTGCCCACGGCCATGTGGTTCGTGGAGGACCACGAGGTCTTTCCGTACTGGCAGGCCTTTGCCCCGCTGTACGACCTGTTCGCCGTAATCCAGAAGGGCGATTTTCCGCGCAAGCTCGCCGAGGCCGGGCAGCCCAGCTCCCTCTATCTGCCCATGGCCGCGGACCCGTCGGTGCACCGCCCTCTGGAGCTTTCGCCCGTGGAGCGCAGGCGTTACGGCAGCGAGCTGTCCTTCGTGGGCGCGGGCTACCCCAACCGCCGCCTGGCCTTCCGGCAGCTGTCCGCCTACGACCTGCGCATCTGGGGCAACGACTGGGACGGGGAGAGCGTGCTGGCCCCGTTTCTCCAGCGAGACGGCGCGCGCATTGATACGGACGAAGTGGTCAGGATCTTCAACGCTACGGCCATCAATTTGAACCTGCATTCGTCGGTCCGCCCCGGCGTACTGGTGGGCGACGGGGATTTCGTCAATCCGCGCACCTTTGAACTGGCCGCCTGCGGCGCTTTTCAGCTCACGGACCGCCGTGGCCTGATGCCGGAGCTCTTTGCCGAGGGCGAACTGGGCCTCTTTTCGGATATGTCGGAATTCCTGCGGGCCATCTAGCATTACCGGGCCCATCCCGAGGAACGGTCCGAGATCGCAGCCCGGGGCCGCAGGCGCGTCCTGGCTGAGCACACCTATGCGCATCGCATGCGCACATTGCTGGAGCACGCCCGTTCCCTCATGGGCGACCGGCCCGCGCCGTCCGCCGCATGGAGGGCGGACATCCCCGAAAACCTGCGGGCTGATCTGGACGCCCTGCTGAACCGCCTGGGGCTGGCCCCGACGGTGGGGTTCGACGATCTGGTCTGGGCCGTGCGCAGTCGACAGGGTGAGCTGGACCGCCTGGAGACCGCCATTCTTTTCCTTGACGAGTGGAAGAAGCAGTACTCGGAAGCGCGGCCGGGCAAGGAAGGGTGAAATTGGGGCTTGCCTCTCGCCATGAGCGGAGTTATATATTTTTGTTACGCCAAAGCATACGTTTTATCCCGGAGTCTTCATGCACAAACCGACCATCGGCCTCTCCCTGGAGGGAATGCCGTTTATTTTTCTGACCGCCGTTGCAACCCTGACTTTCGCAGTCCTGGATTGCTGGTTCATGGCCACGCTTCTGCTCGTGGTCCTTTTCCTTGTCCTCAATTTCTTCCGCGATCCCGAGCGGGTGGTGCCCCAGGAGGCCGGCGCGGCCGTGTCCCCGGCCGACGGCAAGGTCATCAAGGTCCAGACCATGCGCGACCCCCTCACGGGAGAGGACCGCACGGCGGTCTGCGTGTTCATGAATATCTTCAACGTGCACGTGAACCGCATGCCCGTAGCCGGCCGCGTGGCTCGTCTGGCCTATTTCGGGGGCAAGTTCATCAACGCCTCCTTCGATAAGGCTTCCGAAGACAATGAGCGCAACGCCGTGCTGATCGAGGACGAGGGCGGCAGGACCTGGACCGTGGTCCAGATCGCGGGTCTCATCGCCCGTCGCATCATCTGCTGGGCCGAGGAGGGCGACACCCTGTCCAGGGGCGCGCGTTTCGGACTGATCAAGTTCGGTTCAAGAGTTGACCTTTACCTCCCCAGCGACTATGAACCAGTCGTTCGCATTGGTGAAAAGGTCTTTGCAGGTCAGAGCATTCTGGCCAAAAGGAAACAGTAGAAACGAAGTAATACGGTACGATGGATCACCCAAAGCCCAAACACAGGGGATACTACCTGCTCCCCAACATGATGACCCTGGCCAGCCTGCTGACCGGGTTTCTGGGTATTTTGTGGTCCATTGACGGTCGTTTCGAGATGGCTGCCATCGCCATCATCGTCAGTTGCGTCTTTGACGGCCTGGACGGCAAGCTGGCCCGCCTGACCAACTCCGCCTCGGACTTCGGCGTTCAGCTCGATTCCCTGGCCGATCTCGTCGCCTTTGGCGTGGGGCCGGCCGTGATGATCCACCAATGGGCCACTCACGAGTTCGGTCGTCTGGGCATCATGGCCTCCTTTCTTGTTATGGCCTGTGGCGCTCTGCGCCTGGCTCGTTTCAACATCCAGACGGGCAAGATCAGCAAGAAGTTCTTCATCGGCCTGCCCATTCCTGCCGCGGCCTGCACCCTGGCCACTTTCGTGCTGTTTTCCTCTTACATTCCCATGTCCATGAGCGACTGGATTCCCAGGATCACCCTGGGTCTGGCGTTTCTGGTTTCCATCCTGATGGTCAGCAATGTGCGCTACGCATCCTTCAAGGACGCGGAAGTCATCCGCGCCCATCGCTTCAGCGCCACGGTCACCGCACTGCTGATCTTCGTCCTTGTCGCTTCGGAGCCTAAACTCCTGAGCTTCATTTTCTTTATCGGATACATCATTTCCGGTCTCGTTTACTCCTACTTCATTCTGCCCCTACGCGGGAAATCCTTCCTACGAGAGTCTTCTCACAAGATCTCGTAAAGGAACACGCAACCCCCCTCATCATCGTTTGCAGGAAACGGCATTTACAGGGCGCACCAGCCGCCCGAAAAGAGTAATTATATCTAATCGATTATACATTAAATAAAGGAGAATACTCATGTCCGAACGTATCTACATTTTCGACACGACGTTGCGTGACGGCGAGCAGTCCCCAGGCGCCACCATGAACACCCGGGAAAAGGTCCGTCTGGGCCGCCAGCTTGAGTACCTTGGCGTGGATATCATCGAGGCTGGTTTCCCTGCCGCCAGCCAGGGCGATTTCGAGGCGGTGCAGGCCATCTGCGAGGCCGTGCAGAACTGTCAGGTGGCGGGTCTCTGCCGGGCACTTCCCTCGGACATCGACCGGGCCTGGGATGCAATCAAGGCCAATCCCCAGGCTCGCATCCACACTTTCCTGGCGACTTCCGACATCCACATGAAGTACAAGCTGCGCAAGGAGCGTCACGAGGTCCTGGAGATGGCCGAGGCGGCGGTGAAGTACGCCGCATCCAAGACGTCCAACGTGGAGTTTTCGGCCGAGGACGCGTCACGCTCCGACTGGGCTTTCCTGGCCCAGGTCTTCGAGCGGGCCATTGCCGCCGGCGCCACGACCATCAACGTCCCGGACACCGTGGGCTACACCCAGCCCCAGGAGTTTGCCGACCTCATCACGTATCTGCTCGAGCATGTTTCCAACAGCCATAAAGCCGTTTTTTCCGTGCATTGCCACAATGACCTCGGGCTGGGCGTGGCCAATACCCTGGCAGCTTTGAAGGCCGGGGCGCGGCAGGCAGAAGTGACTTTAAGCGGTATCGGCGAGCGCGCCGGCAATGCGGCCCTGGAGGAAGTGGTCATGGCCATGGATGTCCGCAAGGACTATTACCAGTTCACCACAAACATCAGGAAGGAGCAGCTTTTTCCCTCGAATCGCCTCTTGTCTTTGATCATTGGGCAGCCTATACCGCCCTACAAATCGATTATCGGTGCCAACGCATTTGCCCATGAATCCGGCATCCATCAGGACGGTGTTCTCAAGAATCGGCAGACTTACGAGATCATGACGCCCGAGTCCGTGGGCCGCAAGGAAGAGGATATGGTGCTCGGCAAGCATTCGGGTCGCGCCGCTTTCGATAAGCGCCTGCAGGATCTGGGCTATCGCCTGAATGAGGAGCAGCTGGGTGTGGTCTTCACGGCCATGAAGCGCCTGGCGGACCGCAAGAAGGAGATCTTCGTCGAGGATCTCGAGGCCGTGGTGCTGGATGAGATCTTCCGCATTCCGGACAAGTACCGTCTTGAGTACCTGAGCGCCATCAGCGGCAACATGGCCATACCCAATGCGGTCATAAAAATGTACGTGGACGGTGAGGAGCGGATCCTGTCGGATTTCGGCACGGGTCCCATCGACGCCGTATTCAACACTATCGGCAAGGTGGTGGGCCGCAATCCCAAGCTGGTCCGCTACTCCGTAAATGCCATAACGGGCGGCACCGACGCACAGGGCGAGGTGACCGTCAAGATCGAAGAGAACGGAAAAACCTCGGTGGGCCGCGCTTCCGACGCGGACATCATCGTGGCCAGCGCCAAGGCGTATCTGAACGCCCTGAACCGTTTGGCCAAAAGACAGGAGGACACCATATGCGCAAAACTTTAGCCCAGAAGATCCTGCAGCGGCATACGGACCAGGAGATCACGGCGGACGGTCAGATCGTCCAGTGCCGCGTATCCATGGTTCTGGCCAATGACATAACCGCACCCCTGGCCATCAAATCCATCAGGGGCATGGGTGTGAAACAGGTTTTCGACAAGGACCGTGTGGCCCTGGTCTGCGACCATTTCACCCCCAACAAGGACATCGACTCGGCCGAGCAGGTCAAGGTCGTGCGGGATTTCGCCCGCGAGATGGACATCACCCACTACTACGAGGGCGGCAACGTCGGCGTCGAGCACGCCATCCTGCCTGAATATGGCCTGGTGGGTCCCGGCGACATCGTCGTGGGCGCCGACAGTCACACCTGCACCTACGGCGGCCTGGGCGCCTTTGCCACGGGCCTGGGCAGCACCGACGTGGCCGCGGCCATGGCCCTGGGCGAGACGTGGTTCAAGGTGCCCGAGACCATCCGCGTCAACTTCACGGGCAAGCTTCCCGAGCATGTCGGCGGCAAGGACCTCATCCTCTTCACCATCGGCCAGACCGGCGTGGCCGGGGCCCTGTACAAGGCCCTGGAGTTCGGCGGCGAGGTCATAGACGATTTGTCCGTCGAGGCGCGCATGACCATGGCCAACATGGCCATCGAGGCCGGCGGCAAGGTGGGGCTCTTCGCGGCCGACGCCAAGACTCTCGAATACTGCCGGGCCCACGGCCGCGACGGGGACGAGCCCATCGCCTCCGACCCCGGCGCGGCCTACTGGAAGGAAATGACCTTCGACGTGTCGTCCTTCTCGCCGCAGATCGCCTGTCCGCACCTGCCGGACAACGTCAAGCCCGTGGAGGAAGTCTCGGACATCCGTGTGGATCAGGTCGTGCTCGGTTCCTGCACCAACGGCCGCATCAGCGACCTGCGCGAGGCCGCGAGGATCATCAAGGGCCGCAAGGTGGCCAAGGGCGTGCGCTTCATCGTCATTCCGGCCTCTCCCGGCGCCTATTCCATGGCCTTGGACGAG
>CAZQYA010000125.1:9202-9597 GCA_964597325.1 uncultured Desulfovibrionaceae bacterium | reverse complement strand
CTTCGTGACCCGGCTGGCCACCATGCTCGGCTGCGACCGCGCCAGCCTCGGCTTCTCGACCCGCAGCCGCCTGCGCGTCAGCGCCCTGTCCCACAGCGCCGAGTTCGGCGAGCGGGCCAACCTGGTCCGGGCCGTGGAAACGGCCATGGTGGAGGCCACGGACCAGCGCGCCATGGTCGTCCATCCCCCGCCGCCCGACGCCCCGCCCCTGGTGACCATCGGCCACGAGGCCCTGGCCCGTCAGTACGGCGCGGGCGCCATCTGCACGGCGCCCCTGGGACCGGAAGACGACCCCTACGGCGCCCTGACCCTGGAATTCCCGCCCGGCAGGGAGCTTGAAACCCACACCATCGAACTGGTCAGGACCATCGCCGCCCTGGCCGGCCCCATCCTCA
>CAZQYA010000125.1:0-9192 GCA_964597325.1 uncultured Desulfovibrionaceae bacterium | reverse complement strand
CCTGACGCTACCGGAAGTATTGCGATGTCTGGATCAAATGGAAAGGGACCGCCTGCTGGTGACCAAGGCCGCCGAAAAAGCGGCCCGGTTCCTGGGCAGCGTGTTCGGGCCGCGCCACCTGGCCCTGAAATTCTGCGGCATCCTGCTCTGCGTCCTTGTGGCCGTCCTCTGGTTCACGGAGGGCATGTACCGGGTCAAGGCGCCCACGGCCCTGGAAGGGGCCATCCAGCGCAGCGTCTGCGCGCCGTGGAACGGCTACGTGGCCGAAGCCGCGGCCCGGGCCGGCGACGTGGTCCGCGTCGGCGACCTGCTCTGCCGCCTGGACGACCGGGATCTGCGCCTGGAAAAGGCCAAATGGGTGGCCCAGCGCGAGCAGCTCATCAAGGAACACCGCGGCGCCATGGCCAAGCTCGACCTGGCCCAGGTGCGCATCACCGAGGCGCGGGTGAACCAGGCCAAAGCCGAGCTGGCCCTGGTGGAGGAACAGCTCTCGCGGGCGAACATCACAGCGCCGTTCACGGGCGTGGTCATGAGCGGCGACCTGAGCCAGTCCCTGGGCGCGCCCGTGGAGCGCGGGCAGCTGCTCTTCGAGCTCGCCCCCCTGGAATCCTACCGGGTCATCGTCCAGGTGGACGAAAAGGACATCGGCGCCATCGAGGTCGGCCAGGAAGGGGTGCTCGTGCTGCCGTCCCTGCCCGACGAGTCGTTCCCCCTGACCATCAGCACGGTCACGCCGGTCCTGACCGCCATGGACGGCCGGAACTATTTTCGTGTCGAGGCGGAAATCCTGAAAGTGTCCGAACGGCTGCGCCCGGGCATGGAAGGCGTGGGCAAGGTCGAAATCGGCAACCGCAGGCTCATCTGGATCTGGACCCACGAGCTGGTCGACTGGGCGCGCCTCAAGCTCTGGTCCTGGCTCCCGTAGGAGGTGACCGTGCGAGCGTCCCTCTACAGCCCGTCCTGGTACCGCGTAGCCGGTCTGAAGCCGCGCCTGCGCAGCCACGCGCAGATCCACCGCCACGCCTACCGCGGCGAGCCGTGGTACGTGCTCCAGGACCACACGTCGGGGCGGCACATGCGTTTCACGCCGGGCGCCTACCAGCTCATCGGGCTGATGAACGGCGAGCGCACGGTCCAGGACATCTGGGAGATCGGGCGCCTGCGCCTGGGCGACGACGCCCCCACCCAGGAGGAGATGGTCCGCATCCTGAGCCAGCTCCACGGCGCAGACGTGCTCCAGTGCGACGTGCCGCCGGACACCCTGGAGCTGCTCCGCCGGTACGAGAAACGCCGCTTCGGCAAGCTGACCCAGAACATCCGCAACCCCCTGTCCATGCGCTTCCCGCTGCTGGACCCCGAACCATTCCTGGCGCGCTTCAAGGGAGCCGCCCGCCTCGTCTACAGCTGGCCCGTGGCCCTGCTCTGGCTCGCGGCCGTGAGCTGGGCCCTGTCCCAGGCCGGGGTGCACTGGGACGAACTGACCCGAAACGTCACGGACCGCGTCCTCTCGCCCCAGAACCTGGTGCTCATGTGGGTCATCTTCCCGATCCTCAAGGCCTTCCACGAATTCGGCCATGCCTTCGCCGTAAAGCGCCTGGGCGGGGAAGTGCACGAGATGGGCATCATCTTCCTGGTCTTCACACCCATCCCCTACGTGGACGCGTCCGCGGCCTCGTCCTTCCGCGGCAAGTGGGAGCGTGTCTTCGTGGGGGCCGCCGGCATGATGACGGAGCTTTTTCTGGCCGCCCTGGCCATGTTCGTCTGGACCGAGGCCGAGGCGGGCCTGGTGCGCTCCATCGCCTACAACGTCATGCTCATCGCCGGGGTCTCGTCGCTGCTCTTCAACGTGAACCCCTTGCTGCGCTACGACGGGTACTACATCCTCACGGACCTGCTCGAAATCCCCAACCTGGGGCCGCGGGGCATGAACTATCTGAAGTACCTGGTGCAGCGCCGACTCTTCGGCATCCGGGACGCCGAACCGCCCTTTTCCACGCCCGGCGAGAAGGTTTGGTTCTTTGTCTACTCCGTGGCGGCCTTTTTCTACCGCATCTTCATCTACACGGTCATCGTGCTCTTCGTGGCCCAGAAGTTCTTCGTGGTCGGGCTGCTGCTGGCCGCCTGGGCCGTGGGCAACATGTTCGTCATGCCCCTGGTCAAGGGCTCGAAATTCCTGCTGACCTCGCCGCGCCTCGGACGGCGCAGGCCCCGCGCCGTGGCCGTGAGCCTGGTCGTTGCGGCCGTGCTCGTGGCCGGCGTCTGCCTGGTGCCCGTACCGCTCAGCACCCGCACCGAAGGGGTCATGTGGGTGCCGGAGGAATATTTCGTGCGCGCCGGCGGCGAAGGCGTCGTGGACATGGTCGTGGCCCGGCCCGGCAGCCTGGTGCATTCGGGCGAGTTGCTCATCAAGTGCACGGACCCCTTGCTGCCCGCCCGCATCCGCGTGCTCGAAGCCCGCTACGCCGAACTGGAAACCCTGTACGACAGCCAGCTCCTCGAAGACAGGCTCAAGGCCCAGATCACGGCCGACGACATGGAAAACGTGGCAGGGCAACTCAAAGACGCACGGCGGCGGGCATCGGAGCTGGCCATCCACAGCGAAAGGGCCGGCCGGTTTCTGGTACCCGACGCGCGGGACCTGCCCGGACGCTTCGTGCGCCGCGGCGAGGTGCTCGGCTACGTGGTGGAGCCCTCGGCGGTCACCGTGCGCGTGGTGGTCTCCCAGCCCGACGCCGACCTGGTCCGGGCGCGCACCAGGCTTATCCAGATCCGGCTGCCCGAGAATTTCACCGAGGTGACCGAGGCCGCCCTGAAACGCGAAGTGCCCGCGGCCACGGACCAGCTGCCCGGCAGGGCCCTGGGACAGCCCGGCGGCGGCGAGGTGGCCATCGACCCCATGGACAGAATGGGACTCAAATCCTTCGAAAAGATGTTCCTTTTCGACATCGAGCCCCCGTCCGCGACCTGGGCCCTGAACATCGGCGGCCGCGCCTATGTCCGCTTCGACCACGGCACCGAACCCCTGGTGCGGCGGTGGTACCGGTCGTTGCGGCAGCTTTTCCTGAAGAGGTTCAATGTCTAGAAGCACTGCGCACGCATGGGCTCCGGCCGGGATCTACCCGGAGCGGGAGGAAAAGCGGGAGGCGTGGTTCGACCGTCTGGAGACGGGCCTGTCCTCCCTGGCCGCGCCGCTAGTGCGACCGGGGTCATGGCGGTTCAGCCCCATGGTCCGGCGCATCGGACGCCTCGGCGACGAGACCGCGGCCATGACCGACCCGGAGCTGCTCCAGGCCGGCCGTGAAATGGGCATGCGCCTGCGCCGGGAGGGCTTTCGGGACGCCCTGGTGGCCAGGACCTTCGCCCTGGTGCGCGAGGCCGCAAATCGCAGGCTCGGCATGCGCCACTTCGACGTGCAGGTCGCAGGCGGCCTGGTGCTGCTGAAGGGCATGGTCGCGGAGATGGAGACCGGCGAGGGCAAGACCCTGACCGCCACACTTCCGGCGACGACTGCCGCCCTGGCCGGCATCCCCGTGCACATCATCACGGTCAACGACTACCTGGCCGAGCGCGACGCCGGGCACCTGGGGCCGCTCTACGCCGCCCTGGGCCTTTCCGTCGGTGTCGTCCGGCAGGGCATGGACCCGGCCGAGCGCCGGGCGGCCTACGCCTGCGACGTGACCTACTGCACCAACAAGGAGGTGGCCTTCGACTACCTCAAGGACCGCATCGTGATGTGGGACCGGCCCACGGCCATGCGGCTGCAGCTGGAACGCCTCTACGGCCCCGACTCCCGGTCCAACAGGCTGCTCATGCGCGGCCTGTGCTTCGGCATCGTGGACGAGGCCGACAGCGTGCTCATCGACGAGGCCAGGACCCCGCTCATCATCTCGGCCGACCCGCGCAACTCGCCAGGCCAGAACATCTACGGACTGGCCCTGGAAGCGGCCGCCGGACTGGCTGCGGGCAAGGATTTCTACCTTTCGGAGAGCGAACGCATCGTGGAGCTGAACGACCGCGGCAAGGCCGGCATCGAGGCTTTCGACTGGGGCGACGCCAGGACCTGGACCAACCCGCCCCAGCGGGAGGAGCTGGTCACCCAGGCCCTCTCGGCCCTGAACTTCTACGAACGCGACCGGCACTACCTGGTCCGCGACGGCAAGGTCCAGATCATCGACGAATACACGGGCCGCCTCATGCCCGACCGCTCCTGGGAGCGTGGCCTGCACCAGATGATCGAGATCAAGGAGGGCTGCGACCCCACCAGCCGCAAGGAGACCCTGGCCAGGATCAGCTACCAGCGCTTCTTCCGGCGCTACCTGCGCCTGGCCGGCATGACCGGCACGGCCCGGGAGGTGTCGCGGGAGCTCTGGTCCATCTACCGCCTGCGCGTGGCCTCCCTGCCCACCAACCGCCCCCTGCGGCGCAGGGCCGGGCGCAACAGGGCGTACGTCACCGAGGCCCGAAAATGGGCGGCCATCGTCGGAACCATCGCGGACATGCACGCCACCGGCCGGCCCGTGCTGGTGGGAACGCGTTCGGTGGCCGCGTCGGAACGCCTGAGCGTGCTGCTCGGCGAGGCAGGGCTGCCCCACCGGGTCCTGAACGCCCAGCAGGACAGGGAGGAGGCCGACATCGTGGCCCAGGCCGGACAGCGCGGCCAGATCACCGTGGCCACGAACATGGCCGGCCGGGGCACGGACATCCGGCTGGGACCGGGCGTGGCCGAGCTGGGCGGGCTGCACGTCATCGCCACGGAACATTCCGACGCCGGGCGCATCGACCGCCAGCTCTTCGGCCGCTGCGGCCGCCAGGGCGACCCGGGCTCCTTCGAGGCGGCGTTCTCCCTGGAGGACGAACTGGTCGCCACCTTCGGGTCCGGGCTCCTGCGCAGGCCCGCGGCCGTGCTGCTGCGCTCCCCCCTGCCCCTTGGCGGACAATGGGCCGGACGCCTGCTGGCGCGCATGTCCCAGCGCTCGGCCGAGCGCCTGCACGCGCGCCTGCGCCGAAACCTTCTGAAAACGGATATCCAGATGGAGGACGCCCTGGCGTTCTCCGGGCGTCTGGAATGAACCGGAGGATCCCATGAAACCTTTGAGCGTCCTTGCGGCAATGGTCTTCATCCTGACGGCGTCGGCCGCCGCGGCCTTCCAGGCCGACGGACTCATCACACCCTTCCGGGTGGTGCACGTCGGCAGCCCGACGGTGGGCGTTCTGTCCGCGGTCAATTTCGAGCGTGGGGACACGGTCCGGGAGGGGCAGGTGGTGGCCACCCTGTATTCCAACGTGGAGAAAGCGGCCATGGAGCTCAAGAAGGCCCAGATGGAATTCGCGCGCAGAAGAAAGGAGCGCATGGGCCCGCTGTTCAGCAAAAACGTCATCACGGCCGACGACATGGACGAGGCCGAGACCGAGCGGACCCTGGCCGAGGCCGACTTCAGGTATTCGCGGGAGATCGTGAAGCGGCTGGAAATCCGCAGCACCATCGACGGCGTGGTCGTGGAGCGCTACATGTCGCCGGGGGAATACGTGGAGAACCGACCCATCCTCAAGCTGGCCCGCATCGATCCCTTAAGCGTGGAAGTCATCCTGCCTTCGGAGATGTACAACACCGTCAAGGTGGGCATGAAGGCCCAGGTCATGCCCGAAAAACCCATGGGCGGCCGGCACGTGGCGGAGGTCAGCATCGTGGACCGGGTCATCGACGCGGCCAGCGGCACCTTCGGCGTCCGCCTGACCATGCCCAACCCCGGTGGAACCCTCCCCGCCGGCCTCAAATGCACGGTGGTCTTCCAGGCCCTGGAAAGGGCCGAAGCGAAATTCTAGACGACGAAATGGACGAAGTGGACCCGATGGACCGCATGGACAACGCCTGGCCGTTTCACCAGGCGGACCAGGCGGGGTCCATCTCGTCCATTCCGTCCACACCGTCCATCAAAAACCGCCCCTTCCTCACAGCCCCCGGCTCTCGAACCACCTGAACAGCCCGATGACCACGGCGATGAACACGATGATCACGGCCCAGGGCGACACGCCCAGGACGCCGTCCAGGGTGATCTTGCCGAAGTCCGCCCAGGCCAGGACCGTGGCTTTGAGGAACGGGTAGATCTCGGCGTACACGGCCGCGCCGACGAGCATCCCGGCGATGGCGAAGAGCGCGTGCCAGCGACCCTCGCCCAGGGCGCCCACGGACGTGCCCGGACAGTAGCCCATAAAGGCCCAGCCCGCGCCGAACAGAGCCCCGCCGACCAGTACGCCGCCGACGTTCATGGCCTTGGGGCTCAGGGCGATGATGCCCGCCCCCGAGAGGGCGGCGATGCCCACCATGCCCACCATGATGGCCGAGAGCATGAATTTGAGGATGGTCATGTCTTCAAGGAGCATGGCCCCGACCTGTTTTTCGAAACGCAGCACGCGCCCCTTCTGCAGGAGGAAGCCGAACAGGATGCCCGTGACCAGTCCCATGATCTGCGTCTTATCCATCACTTTCTCCTCTTGTAGACCATGGCGGCCACGATGATGCCGGTTATGAAAAACATGCCCAGGGCCACAAAGCCGCTGACGGCCAGTTGCATGAGCCCGCTCAGACCGTGTCCGCTGGGGCAGCCGCTGGCCATTCGCGCGCCGATCATGGCCACGATGCCGCCCAGAAAGGCCCCTGCCGCCCGCTTGCCCACCGAAGGGCCGAAGCGCTCCTTCCAGGCCGGGGGCACGCTTTCGAGCTTGAAGCTCCTGTCCGTGGACGAGGCGATGAAGGCTCCCGCGAAGATGCCCAGGACAAGCATGAACTGCCAGTCCACCCGGACCTTGGTTCGGGAGAAGTACTCGTTGGCCCCGACGCGTTCAGGGACCGCCTGTTGCTCGATGATGCCCGCCCCGCGCACGAAGGTCGTGGACGCGCCGAGATAGTTCGTCTTGCCGAGCCATGCCGTGGTGCCCCAGGCCGAAAGAATGGCCAGCAGGCCCACCAGGGCCCCGGCCACATAGGGGCTCCAGCCTCCGTCGTTTCCGTTTCTCCGCATCCGTTCCGCCTCCTGAAGTGTTTGATGAATCGGGTCCATGCCGCCCGCAGATCGTCGTCCTGTCCGACGACCGCCTTTGCAGATGCAGCGTGCAGGGCATTTCTACCAGAAAAAAGGGGAAATGTGGAGACATGATCCGGCTCGGCAAAGCCGGCCCCCGCCGCCTGATCGGAAAACGCGGCGCGGTCAGCCCGTAATCCTTTCCTCGGCCAGGGTCTTGATCCTCCCGGCGGCCAGGCGGCAGACAAGGAGATACGGCGCGGCCCAGAACGGCACCTCGAACACCACCCGGCAGCGCGCGGGGCCCAGCGGCTCCACGCGGTGGCCGGTGGCGGAAATGCCGGCCACGCTCCAGGACCAGCTTCGCCCCGGATCGAAACGGGTGATGCGAAAGGGAAGGCTCGGGCCAAGGGCGGTGCGCACTCTGCCCACGGTCCCGGCGGCGATGAAGCGGTCCGCGCATTCCACGCCGGACACCGAAGGCCCCCACAGGGGCCAGGCGCGCGTATCCGTCAGCAGATCCCAGGCGACGCTGTCCGGTGCGTCAACGACAACCGAGGTCTCGAGCATGTCCGTCCTCCTGCCCGGCCGCGCCATGGGGCGTTGGCCGCGGCTTCATCCCGCCATTCGACAATTGAGAGCCAATTCTGCTAGGGTGCTCGCACAGCGCCACTTGAACGTCAACGCGCCGGGCCTGCGGGCCCCGCCGCTCCCCCCCAGAGGACTACCATGACGCAACTCGAAAAACCGGGCCGCCAGCCCAAGGGCCTGCTGGTCCTTCGCACCCTGGCCATGCCCAAGGACACCAACCCCAGCGGCGACATCTTCGGCGGCTGGATGCTGGCCCAGATGGATATTGCCGGCGGGCTCATGGCCTCGGAGATATCCCGGGGCAGGACGGTCACCGTCAGCGTGGAGAAGATGTCCTTCGACAAGCCCGTACGCATGGGCGACACCATCTGCATCCATGCCGAACTGCTGCGCGTGGGCTCGTCGTCCATGGACATCAAGCTGGAGGTCTGGGCCCGGCAGCTGATCGGCGCCTACGAGGCCGAGCGCCAGTTGGTCACCGAGGGTGTTTTCCGCTACGTGGCCGTGGACGAAAATCGCCGCCCGCGCAGGGTGCCCGACAATCCGCTCTTCTTCACGCGGGAGTAGGCCCGCGCCTTTTACCCGCCCATATTTCCCGAAAAATAAGCAGTGAACGCGCATTGCCTTCCACCATGGACCAGGAAACCGAAACGATCATGAAGCCAGAGCCCGTCAACAGGACGAAATCCGAGAACATACTGCGCATCGTCCTGCCCTACATCGTATTTGCCGGTCTGTGGATATTCCTGTCGGACACCATGCTGGCCATGCTCGGGCTGGACGCCGAGACCTCCATGCGCCTGTCCATCTTCAAGGGATGGGCCTTCATCGCCGTTTCGGCCGGGCTCCTGACCATGCTCCTGCGGTCCCTGCTGCTCCGGCAGGAAAGCATCCTGCGGGACCTGGCGGACAGCGAGGAGACCTACCGACAGCTCTTCGAGGCCGAATCCGACGCCATCTTCCTCGTCGACAACGAGACAGGCCGCCTGCTCGAAGCCAATTCCGCGGCCAGCGCCCTTTACGGCTACAGCCGCGAGGACCTGCTGGCCATGCGTAACGTCGACCTGTCGTACGAGCCGGAAAAAACCCGCGGCGTGGGCAACAACTCGCACCCCGAGCAGGGGCAGATCCTGAATATCCCCGAACGCATCCATCGCAAAAAGGACGGCGAACCCATCACCGTGGAGGTCACCGGCCGCTTCTTCTTCCACCACGGCAGGGCCGTGCACATTGCCGCCATCAGGGACATCACCGAACGCAAACGTGCCGAAGGGGCCCTCATCCAGGCCAAGGAGGAGGCCGAAGGGGCCAACCAGGCCAAGAGCACCTTCCTGGCCAACATGAGCCACGAGATCCGCACCCCCTTGAACGGCGTCATGGCCATGCTGCAGGTTCTGGAAACGACACAGCTGGATGCCGAACAGCGCCGCTTCGCCTCCATGGCGCTTACGTCCTCCCAACGCCTTGGCCGCCTCCTCTCGGACCTGCTGGACCTCTCACGCATCGAAACCTCCAGGTTGACCCTCATGTCCGAGGAATTCAGCCCGTGGGAACTGATCGATTCCGTCTCCGACATTTTCCA
>CAZQYA010000124.1:6811-9602 GCA_964597325.1 uncultured Desulfovibrionaceae bacterium | reverse complement strand
CTGTCCACCACCGCCATGAGTTCGCAGGAATGTTCGACGACGCTGCGGTATTGCAGCAGGTTTGACTCGGCCTCCTTTCTCTCGCCGATCTCCCGTTCGAGCCGGGCATTGGCGCTCGTCAGGGTCTGGGTCCGGTCATCCACAAGCAGCTGCAGGCGCTGTTCACGGTTCTGCAAGGCGTTCAGGTACAGGCCGGCAAGGCTCAGGGCGGTGAGACCCACCACCCAGACCGTTGCGCGCGCCGCGGGAACCGGGGGGAGCGTGGAGGCCGCAAGGTCCATATGCAGTTTCCAGGTGAGGTCGGCGGCGGCGATCTGCGTTTCTTCGGGGGCATAGCCGGCATCGTCCTTCTGGCTTCCGATCCGGAAGAACGGTCCGTTACCGTTGGATATGGAAATGACGTAGGCGGAGGTGTCGATCCCTTTGAACGCCTCGGTGATCAGCGCGTCGAGGTCGTAGACGCCTATGGCCAAGCCGAGAAACGTGTCCTTGTCGAAAATGGGGAGGCGCATGACCACGCCCATGCCCCCCTGCCGGAGTTCGAAGGGCCCCTGAATTACGGCGGTCCTGTTTTCAATGGCCCTGGCGACATAGGGGCCGCGCTCAGGGTCCTGTAGCAGATTCATGGGGTTGCTGATGGTCACTTCGTTGTTCTTCGAAGGGTGAACATACGTGACCCGCGTCTGGAAATCGGCATACTGGATAGCCCTGATGGGGGGATTGGACCGCAACAGGGTTTTTGCAAAATGTCTGAAATCTTCGGGTGTTGTTTCTGGATGCAGAAGAAAGAGTGCAGATACGGCTTCCAGGGAGTCGAACCTGCTCGCGAAAACGTTTGTAAGACGCTCCGTCAGAAAAAGCGCTGATGATGAGACTTGTTTTTTTCTTTGAAGATGAATTTCTTTGGCAAACCAGAGGTCGATACCGGAAATGAGGAATATGCCAGTAAGTACGACTAGAGGTAGGATATTCGACCTGTATGATTTTTGCATCTGATTACCTTGGGGTCAGATATATTTTATTGTATATATGAATTTTATTGCTTGTATATATTCTCAAAATATATTTCTATTAATCTATGAGTATACAATTCTATTTTTAATATGAAGATATTCTGAACCAAGATTATGAATATCTTTCACCCATAAGACAAAAAATCAAATGGTTTTACTTAATATCACGAGATGATTTTGAATACAAGAATAACATGGATTTGTATGGTAATGCGACAATCTGTTCCGGGACATGAAGGAGACAGGAATTTCATGAAATCGGATGAAGGCAGGCCTGGCAGGCCGTTTTGCGTGGCCCGGATACTCTTTGTCGTCCCTCGACGGACAGGAGTCCGGGGGTGCGTCAGCTGATTTGCGCATGTCCATCATGCCTGAAGGCCCGGGCTGCTCACGGTGCGAGAGGGTCGGAACGGTAACGGGGGATTCCGGTCCACAGACCGAAATCCCCCGCAGCTTATCGAATCAGGGGCGCCCTTCCGGGCTTGCAGCCCGGTCAGGCCAGGTCGTAGCGGTCGAGGTTCATGACCTTGGTCCATGCGGCCACGAAGTCCTGCAGGAATTTCTCCTGGCCGTCCGCGGCGCCGTAGACTTCGGCCACGGCCCGCAGCCGCGAGTTGGAACCGAAGACGAGGTCGATGCGCGTGCCGGTCCATTTCACCTCGCCACTGGCGCGGTCACGGCCTTCATACAGGTTGCCGCCTTCCATGGGCGTCCAGACCGTGCCCATGTCAAGAAGGTTGACGAAGTAGTCGTTGGTCAGGGCTCCGGGCCTGTCGGTGAAGACCCCGTGGGGCGATCCACCGAAGTTGGCGTTCATGGCGCGCATGCCACCGACGAGCGCCGTCATCTCCGGCGCGGTCAGCCTGAGCAGCTGCGCCTTGTCCACCATCAGCTTTTCGGCCGGGACGGAATACGCTTTTTTAAGGTAATTTCTGAACCCGTCGGCGACCGGCTCCAGGACCGCGAAGGCTTCCGCGTCGGTCTGTTCCGGAGAAGCATCCGTGCGTCCCGGCGAAAAGGGCACGGTCACGGTGTTGCCGGCATCTTTGGCTGCCTTCTCCACCCCCGCGCATCCGCCCAGGACGATCAGGTCGGCCAGGGACACCTTTTTCCCTCCGGACTGCGCGGCGTTAAATTCCTGCTGAATCTTTTCGTAAACCTTCAGCGTGGCCTGCAGTTCGGCGGGTTCGTTGACATCCCAGTCCTTTTGCGGCGCGAGGCGTATGCGCGCCCCGTTGGCGCCGCCGCGCATGTCCGATCCGCGGAAGGTGAAGGCCGATGCCCAGGCCGTGGACACGAGACGGGAAACGGACAGGCCCGAATCCAGGATTTTCGCCTTGAGGGCGGCTATGTCGGCATCGTCGATGAGCTTGTGGTTCACCGCCGGAACCGGATCCTGCCAGATCAGCTCCTCGGCGGGGACGTCCGGGCCGAGGTAGCGCGAGCGCGGGCCCATGTCCCTGTGCGTGAGCTTGAACCATGCCCGGGCAAAGGCGTCCTCGAATTCCGCGGGGTTGGCCAGGTAGCGCCGGGCAATGGGTTCGTAGATGGGGTCGAAGCGAAGGGACAGGTCCGCGGTGGTCATCATGGGTCGCACCTTCTTGGACGGGTCGTGGGCGTCCACCACCATGTCCTCGTCTTCCACGTCCTTGGCCAGCCACTGGTTTGCGCCGGCCGGGCTCTTGACCAGCTCGTAATCATATTTAAACAGCACCTTTAAATACCCCATATCCCACCGGGTCGGATAGGGCTTCCACGCCCCTTCGATACCGCTGCTG
>CAZQYA010000124.1:0-6801 GCA_964597325.1 uncultured Desulfovibrionaceae bacterium | reverse complement strand
GGAGCCGTAGGAGCTCTTCCAGCCCAGGCCCATCTCCTCCAGGGGCGCGGCTTCGGGCTCAGGACCCACATGGTCGGCCGGGCCTGCGCCGTGGCACTTGCCGAAGGTGTGCCCGCCGGCCACCAGGGCCACGGTCTCCTCGTCGTTCATGGCCATGCGCGCGAAGGTCTCGCGGACGTCCTTGCCCGAGGCCACGGGATCGGGGTTGCCGTCCGGGCCTTCCGGGTTCACGTAGATGAGCCCCATCTGTACGGCGGCCAGGGGGTTGTCGAGGTCGCGTTCGCCGGAATAGCGGCTTCCGGGCTTGTCGCTCGTGGCCAGCCATTCGCTTTCCGCGCCCCAGTAGATGTCCTGCTCGGGCTCCCAGACGTCCTCGCGTCCGCCGGCGAAGCCGAAGGGCTTCAGGCCCATGGATTCGATGGCGCAGGTTCCGGCCAGGATCAGCAGGTCGGCCCAGGAGATCTTGTGGCCGTATTTTTTCTTGATGGGCCAGAGCAGGCGCCGGGCCTTGTCCAGGTTGACGTTGTCCGGCCAGCTGTTCAGGGGTGCCAGGCGCTGGGAGCCTGACCCTGCCCCGCCCCGGCCGTCGCCGGTCCGGTAGGTTCCGGCGCTGTGCCAGGCCATGCGGATGAAGAACGGCCCGTAGTGGCCGTAATCCGCTGGCCACCAGTCCTGGGAATCGGTCATGAGCGCGAAGAGGTCCTTCTTGATGGCTTCAAGGTCGAGGGTCTTGAACTCTTCAGCGTAGTTGAATTTTTCGCCCATGGGGTTGGACAGGGCGGAATGTTGATGCAGGATGTCCAGATTCAACTGGTCCGGCCACCAGTCCATGTTCGTCCTGCCACCTCCGGCGGCCTGCGTGCTAACCCTGCCCGTTACGGGGCATTTGCTGTTTTCACTCATGCTTGGTCTCCTCGAGGTTTGAATACGTTTGTCTGATTGGTAAAAATAACCAGTAACATACTCCGAAAAATGAATATTCTCCCCTGCCGCGAAAATTTCCGCGTCTGTGACGAGAGTTCAATGCTTTATAAATAGCACAGTCCATGAAGAAAGTCTTTCGCAGAGGGGTGTCGAAAGTGTAAATTATCTGTCCGCGGCCGGCGCCGGGCATACCCGCATCGCACCGGAGAACACGCCGTGACAGCCCTCATCGAGAGCCCCCTCGTCGCTAATGCCGGAGGCCTGGTCGAGCACGCCGGCCGCGGCCTGGCGGTTGACGGAATCCACCACCAGGACAGGCACCCCTTCAGCAAGGTGGCGGAAGCCGACTTGGAGCGCATGAAGGAGCGCTCCGCGCCCTTCGCCAACTTCGAATACCTGCTGTTTTCGCACGAGCACCCCGACCATTTCACGCCGGGGCGAGTTCAGGAGCTTGTCCAGCCCGACCGGACCAAGGGGCTCTTCCTGCCCGATGAACCTAACGCCCAAAAACAGCCATTTTTAGAAGAAAAAGCTCATAATTTTAAGAGATTCTAGGTCTCAAAGAGCTAGGCGGACAATGCATTGTCATCGGGACGATCCGCGTAGCCGTCTGTGCAACCGTTTGTTGACGGCAAGACCCGTCATGGCGAGCGCCGCAAAGGCCGCTCCCGTGAAAAACGTAAGAGATGCTCCGAAGCGATCCCACAGGAATCCCGCTACGGCGCTGGCGGCCAGCATGGAGAGACCGCAGGCCAGGTTGAAGAAACCGTAAGCGGTGCCGCGCAGATCCGCCGGGGAGGCATCGGCGACCATCGTCGCAAGCAATCCCTGGGTGATTCCCATTTGAAGCCCCCACAATGCCGTCCCGACGGCTATGGTTCCCCAATGATCGTTCGCGGCCAGGACCAGATCGGCAGCGATCAGGACCATCAGTCCCAGCGACAGCAGCGTGCCATGGTCCATGCGATCCGAGAGCCGGCCGAAGGGATAGGCCGTTCCCGAATAGACCAGGTTCATTCCGGCCATCACCAATGGAACGTAGGCAATCGGAATTCCGCTCTGCTGGGCGCGGAGCACGAGAAACGCTTCGCTGAACCGCGCCAGCGTGGACACCGTCCCAATGCCGACGACCCACCAGTATGCGCCGTTCAGACGCCCGAGATTTTCTCGGCGAATCGGGTTGGTGCGCTTTTCGTCGGTGCACCGCTCCGGTTCGTGGACGGCGAATACCAGGAGGCCGACCGCCAGCAGGCCGGGGATGAGGGCTACCCAGAATACGGTGCGGAAATCGTTGGCCCAAAGCAGCATCAAGCCGACCGCCAGCAAAGGACCCAGCAGCGCCCCCACCGTATCAAGGGCCTGGCGCAAACCAAAAGCCGCACCGCGTATCCCGACAGGAGCCAGGTCGGCCACTAGGGCATCGCGTGGCGCACCCCGCACCCCTTTCCCCATGCGGTCCAGCAGACGCGCCGTGAAAACAATGGCCGCAGAGGGGGCGATGGCGAACAGAGGTTTGGTCAACGCGCCCAATGCATAGCCGAAAACGGCCAGTATCTTGCGCTTGCCGAGATAGTCACTGAGCACCCCCGAGAACACCTTGACGATGAGCGCCGTGGCCTCGGCCATGCCTTCGATCAGGCCGACGACAAGTGCACTCGCTCCCAGGGTGCCCACCAGAAACAGCGGCAGCAGGCTGTGGATCATCTCAGACGAGATGTCCATGAACATGCTCACCAGGCCGAGCGCCCAGATGCTCAATGGCATCCTTTTCCGTGGGGAATTTGTGTCCATAATCTGCTCATCGAAGAAAGGTGCAGGATCAGCCTCTGACGAAGGCCACTGCCGCGTTCACTACTCCCGAACTTTGGCGAAAAAGCATCGCCAACGGGCTGCTTTCGAAGACGCGTTTCCTCGCCGTGCCCTTTTTCCGAACAAAGTGGTTTCAGCCATGCTTTTTCAAAAAGAATTGAGCATAAGTTTCCTCGTCCGACAAGGTATTGCCGGGAGATATCCGGCAGTTGCCGTGCTCTTTCATGGAATGCGACGAAGAATTCCAGGAAAGGTTAAAAATGAAAAGCCCCCGCTCCTGATGGCCCTTCCCGGAGGGGCTTTGCGGCTCATTTGAACCCGGCACGATACTGGCGTGAACCAAGGGGTGCGGGTCCAATACAAGGCTTTTCTGACCATTTTGGTCTGTGTTCCGGGCTTTGGTGACCGGTGTTGCCGATTTCCGTCGGGGGTGGTACCAGCCCGCATTGGTCTGTTCCCAACAGGGACACATGGAATCACTCAACAAACGGACGAGACAATGGCCAGTTTTGACGACATCGTGAATGAACTTCAGGGCAAAATTTTTGATGAAGCGGTTCAGGCCTACGGTCAGGCAGGGTTTGAACGCTGGCGCAACAAGCCCTACCACGGCAGGCCGGAAAAGGCCGAGTACACAGGCGCAGCCATCGGCACGTGCGGCGATACCATCCGCATGCATCTGCACATCGAAAACGACATGGTCCTTGACGCTGGGTTCGAAACCGACGGCTGCGGCTCCAGTCAGATCTGCGGATCCATGGCCGCCGAACTGGCCGTGAACAAAAAATGCGAAGAGTTGACCGCCATCACGGGCGACACCGTCCTGGAAGCCCTGGGCGGCCCGGCTTGCATGCCCGAAGATGACCGCCACTGCACCCGGCTGGCCGCCAACGCGTTGCACGAGGCTTTGGGAGATTACTACTTCAAGACGCTGGGGATGCGAGAACGCTGAGGGCATCACGTTCTTTCTGACGGTTCTTCGTTGAAAAAGGGCTTGAGCCTGTTGAGTCTCAAGCCCCTTTTTTTTAAGGGTATTTTGATCACGTTCAATCATTTCCGACAAGCGCTTTTTGCAGTAAAGCCTCCAGCTGCTCAATACCAACAGGCTTTGCGATGTAGCCATTCATCCCCTCGACCAGGAACTTTTGCTTGTCTCCATCCATGGCATAGGCTGTCATGGCGATGATGGGAATGTTCCGGTTCTGAGGACCTGCGTCTCCGCGTCTTATGGATCTGGTGGCTTCCACGCCGTCCATTACAGGCATCTGAACGTCCATCAGGACCACGTCGAAATCGTTGTCCTTCAGCAACGATATCGCTTCCCGGCCATTTTCGACAGATTTGACGGTGTGGCCCTGTCTCTCCAGCAGTTTGGTCGTTGCGAGGCGGTTCACGTCCTCATCTTCAGCCAGAAGGATTTTCAGATCTTTTTTTGGCTTTTTTCACTGACGCAGCAGGTCGGCGTTTTGGGGCGAAATGATAAGCACCGGACATGTTGCGGAGGGGATGACGCAGCCCAGAAATGATGACCGTGCGTTGCCTCATTGCGCCGCTTGCGGTATAGATTCCGTAAAAACAAAATATTGTGGGCGCGGAAGACGGCATCCGTGACTCGAAGCATTGTGCCTGCCCGTTGCCCGAGAAGGAGGCTGTGCCATGATGACGGAAAAGAGCGGATCCCGCATCGCGGCGGAAGGAGAACGACATTCCGGGCGGGTGATGCCGCCCTGGCATGCCGCCATGGCGGACTATCGGGAGAGCAGCAGCCTGAAGGCCGGCTGGCAGGTCATCAATACCCTGGTGCCGTACGTCGGTCTGTGGCTGCTGATGATCTGGAGCGTGCGGAACGGATACCCGTATGGATTGACCTTGGTGTTGGGTGTCGTGGCCGCAGCGTTTCTGGTCCGGATCTTCATTTTGTTCCATGATTGCGTGCACGGGTCGCTGTTCCGGAGCAAGGGCCTGAACACGTTCTTCGGATATTTCTTCGGGGTACTCGTCTTCACCCCCTTTGAGGACTGGAAATTCAGCCACCTCAAGCACCACGGCAATTACGCGAACCTCGACGCGCGCGGGTTCGGCGACATCTGGACCATGACCCGGGCTGAATACGAAACGGCCTCTCCCGCCAAACAACTGGGCTACCGGCTGTACCGCAATCCGTTCGTTCTGGTCGGACTGGGTGCGCTGTTCAGTTTTTTCCTCCGCTTCCGCCTGCCGGGACAGCAGACCAGGCGCAGGGAGCGGATGAGCGTCTTGCTGACCAACCTTCTGATCGTCAGCGTGGCGCTGCTGCTCGGCTGGGCCGTGGGCTGGAAAACGTATCTCCTGATCCAGGTGCCGGTGCTCTGGCTGGCCGGCGCTTTAGGGATCTGGCTCTTCTATGTCCAGCACCAGTTCGAAGGCGTCTACTGGGCGCGCAGGCAGGACTGGGACCCCGTGCGGGCCGCCATGGACGGCAGTTCCTTTTATGACCTGCCGCCGGTGCTGCGCTGGTTTTCCGGGTACATCGGCTACCATCACATCCACCATCTGGGCCCCCGGATCCCGAACTACCGCCTGAAGGAATGCTTCGACGCCCTTCCCGCCCTGCAGGCCAAGCCCCCCCTGACCATCAGGGAAAGCCTGGGCTGCGTGCGCCTCAAGCTCTGGGACGAGGAGCGTCAGGTGCTGGCCGGGTTCTGACGGCTCACCCTGCACGGGCACTGCCCCGTTGGGGCGTCCGTGGCCTCCGTGTATCACGGCAGCCCTGCGAAGAGGCGGCAGCCATAACGGAAGAGACCGGCCTGCATGCCCAAAGAAGACCGCCACCCCACCCGGCTGGCCACCAACGCGTTGCACGAGGCTCTGGGAGATACTCTTTCATGACGCTTGGGAGGCGAGAATCCTGAAGTGCGACAGGCGTTAGTCCTTTCTGCCTATCGGTTGATGTGTTGAAAACGTACCGATCGATTTTTCCAAAGCGGAATTGAATTCCTCTACACGATTCAGCATGAGAAAATGATCCGCGTCCTTCAGGACAATGGCTTCGAAGGAAAACATATGGCGCCGGTTTGCTTCGTAATCAATGGGCCACATGTCGCCGTTCACGGTCATGACGGGTATGCGGATGTCCTCGAATATCCTGGCAGCTTCACCGGTGACGTACTGTGACATCATGTCCTTCATAGCGATTAATGCGACATCCGGCGGCGCGGCAGACATGTCGGCGAGAATCCATTCGCGAAGCTTTGCATTGGTGCGAGGAGAAATCATCGCCTCCACGAATTGCCGACAGCCTGTCTGAAAATTTGCTTCGAGGGGCCCGACCATGCCTTCCAATTCTTCGCGAGTCATCGGGTATTCGATGTTCTCAAGCGTATCGATACCAACAAGCCCGATCACACGGTCCTCCATGAGCCGCGCAGCCTCAGCGATCACGGAACCGCCCATGGAATGGCCGATCAGGATGACGCTGCGACTGCCACTTGCCTCGACAACCGCTTTCACATCCTCTCCGAATGATCTCATGGTGTACCGAGTTCGCCCCATGCCCGAATGGCCATGGCCTGCAAGATCAAGCACAATCACGCGGTGATTTTTCGAAAAGTATGGGATTTGTTCACGCCAGTAGCGGGCATCACAGCTCCAGCCATGGACAAATACGAGCGTCGGTTCTCCAGAACCATACGATTCGAAGGAAATCGGGGTTCCGTCTGCAGAAATTGCGATGCGTGGCCATTCGGCTTTGGCGTGCGTTGGAGCCAAAAAGAGAAAGAAGAAAGCAAAAGAGACGATCAGGTTTATTGAATATCTTGTCATGCTTTTGTAGAAATTATCTTGATGCATAAATGTTTCCTTTTAGGTATTTATCATAATATCTAATACGGATTTTTTGTAGTAAACTAAATCGCATGGATGCAAAACGGCTTGCAGGAAATTTCATACTTCCTTGGAATCTGTTCCGGATTGACTACAAGCAAGGATGCGTCAACGGCAAGTGTTTATAGAGTCACGCATATTCCATAAGAGACGATCGATTATAGACAGGTGACTCAAACAGCAAAGCCACCCGTCGCCGGATGGCTT
>CAZQYA010000123.1:9484-9790 GCA_964597325.1 uncultured Desulfovibrionaceae bacterium | reverse complement strand
TGAGGGTATCCCCCTGAGCGGCCAGGATGCGGGCGATGGTGCGCTGCTCCCGCTCGCGGCCCTGGGCCGCGAACCAGACCAGGATCGCGGCCGCGAGCATCAGCGGCACCAGAAGCATGGGCCAGCGCCGGCGCCAGAACGCGGCCTTATTGTCGGATGTTTGGTTCATTTTCCCTTCCCCGTGGCGCGGCGTGATCGATCCGCGCCGATGAAAGCTATCAGTCAACGCCGCTTCGAGCAAATATCCTGCCGCGCCGGCGGACGGGTCCGTGCGGCGCATTGCCAGCCGGGGGCGCATCCCGTAGG
>CAZQYA010000123.1:0-9474 GCA_964597325.1 uncultured Desulfovibrionaceae bacterium | reverse complement strand
CAGGCCCAGAGGACCTGGTTTGCTATAATGTCAATCAAAATATGCAGGCCGTTCCAAAATGGTGAGATGCAAGGAAGCAAAAAAATCCAGGGCGCGCAGTGTATTGCGGATGCATAAGCGGTCTGGATTTTTTCACTGACGCAGCAGATCGCGGTTTTGGGGCGGCCTGCTCAAGGAGACGACATGGACCTCAAGGAACTGCAGGAAAAAATCGACGCCTGGGTCAAGGCCTACGGCGTCCGGTACTTTTCCGAACTCACCAACCTGGGCATCCTCTTGGAGGAGACGGGCGAAGTAGCGCGGATCATGACCCGCCGCTACGGGGACCAGAGCTTCAAGGGCGACGAGAAAAACGACCTGGGCGACGAACTGGCCGACGTGCTCTTCGTGCTGACCTGCATCGCCAACCAGACCGGCGTGGATCTGACCGAGGCGGTGCAACGCAATCTCGAAAAAAAGACCGCCCGCGACAAGGACCGCCACTGGAACAACCCCAAGCTCCGGCCGGACAGTGGTCAATAACTGACCAGTCGTCCACTGCGCCCTGAACAGTTTTTATCCGGCACGTCAGCACCTGCAACGCCCCGACCGTTCACAAAAAATAACTACGTATAAATTTCAAGCAGTTATAAACAATAAAAACTTTGGCACGCCGTTTGATAACTCCGAGACAAAAGCAACGACAAAAAAACATGTCACCAACCCATCGGAGGATATCATGAAGAGAACTCGCCTTATCGCAACCATGGCCATTGTCAGCATCGTCGCCATCACCACCCTGTCCTTTGCCGGCCCCCGCATGGGCGGACGCGGCGGCTCCCAGGACTGCCCCCGCTTCGACCGCAACCCCGCTGTGGCGCAGCTGACCCAGGAAAAAAAGGACCTGCTGCAGAACATCCTGGAGGAACACCGCAAGGCCGTCCGGCCCCTGCGTGACGGCATGTGGGAAAAGCGCACCCTGCTCAAGGCCCTGTCCGTCAATCCCAACGCCCAGCCCGAAACCATCACCGCCCTGGTGCGCGAGATGAGCGATCTGCGCGGCAAGCTCCGCGATCAGCGTGACGCCCTTGAGACCCGCGTGGAAAAGGAAGTGGGCATCGAGTTCCCTGGCGGTTTCGGCCGCGGCGGCGACCATCGCGGCAAGGGCGAACACTTCCGTGACGGACGCGGCGGCAAGGGGCGCGGCATGGGCCAGGGTTCCGACGATTTCGGCCCCCGCGGCATGGGACGCGGCATGAACTACGCTCCCGGCGACGGTCCGTGCAACGAGGATGCCTAGCCATACCTGAATCCCATCCCCCCTTCCCGGCGGCGGCCTTTGGGCCGCCGTTTTTTGTGCTTGCCGTGGATTGCCTGGAGCCCTATAGGGCCGAACCATGAGCCTCTTCACCCGCCCTTGCCTGCCGCAGCCCGAATTCCTGCCCATGACCCGCGCCGAAATGAAGCGACTGGGATGGGACGAACTGGATGTGCTGCTGGTCAGCGGGGACGCCTATGTGGACCACCCCTCCTTTGCCGTGGCACTTCTTGGACGCCTGCTCGTGGCCCACGGGTTCCGCACCGGCGTCATCACCCAGCCCCGCTGGACGGACGCCGCCGACCTGACGGCCATGGGCCGCCCGAGGCTTTTCGCCGGGGTCTCGGCCGGGGCCATCGACTCCATGCTGGCCCACTACACGGCCTTCCGCAAAAAACGCTCGGACGACGCCTACACGCCAGGCGGCAGGGCCGGAGCGCGACCCAACAGGGCGTGCATCGTGTACACCAATCTCCTGCGCAGGGCCTTTCCGGGTCTTACGGTTGTGCTGGGGGGCATCGAGGCGTCCCTGCGGCGCGTCACCCACTACGATTTCTGGACCGACGCCCTGCGCAAGCCCATCATCCTCGATGCCAAGGCCGACGCCGTTGTCTACGGCATGGGCGAAAGAGCCGTGATCGACATCGCCCTGAGACTGGAGCAAGGCCTTGGCCTGGAAGGCATCCCGGGGACCGTAACCGCCCCTGCGGGCATGGTCGAGACGCCGGAAGTGGACCTGGAATTCCCCTCTCACGAAGCCATCCTGACCGATCCGAAGGAGCTCATGGCCGCCACCTTGCTCATGGAACGGCAGGTCCACGACGGGACCCAGAGAGCCATCGAGCGCGTGGGCGACCGCGTCGTCGTGGTGGAACCCCCGGCCGTGCGTCTCGACACCGCCGAGATGGACCGCCTCTACGACCTCCCCTTCGCCCGCAGGGCCCACCCGGTCTACGACAGCCCTATCCCGGCCGAAGAGATGATCCGCGATTCCGTGACCAGTCACCGCGGCTGCGGCGGAGGCTGTTCCTTCTGCACTCTGGCCCTGCACCAGGGCAGGCGCATCTCCTCACGCAGCCGGGCCTCTCTCGAAGCCGAGGTCACGGGCATGGCCGGGACGCCGGGATTCAAGGGACACATCTCCGACGTGGGTGGCCCCAGCGCCAACATGTGGGGGGCCCGGTGCGCCCGCGAAGACAAACCTTGCAGGCGTCCAAGCTGCATGACCCCGAAAATCTGCCCGCATTTCCGCATGGACCAGAAGGCCCACCTGGACCTCCTGCGCCGCATTCGACGCCTACCCGGCGTGAAGGGCGTACGCGTCGCCAGCGGCGTGCGCTTCGACCTCGCCCTGCAGGACATGCACGCCCTGGGCGGCTATCTGCGCGAGTTTGTGGGAGGCCAGCTCAAAATCGCGCCCGAACATGTCTGCGACCATGTGCTGGCCCTCATGCGCAAACCCGGCAACCGCGTATTCGAGGAATTCCTGACGGTCTTTTCCCGCGAATCCGAACGCGCCGGCAAAGAGCAGTACGTCATCCCATACCTCATGAGCGCCTTCCCCGGCACCACGGACGAAGACATGCGCACCCTGGCCCGCTGGCTGGGCGGCCGGGGCTGGAAGCCTCGCCAGGTGCAATGCTTCATCCCCATCCCCGGAGCCGTGGCCACGGCCATGTTCGTGGCCGGCATCACCCCCGACGGCACCCCCCTGTACGTGGCCCGCACCGACGAGGCGAGGCTGCGCCAGCACCGCATCCTCCTCCCGGTCGAGGAAAAACGCCGATCCGGCGCACCCGGCAAAACCGGCAAAACCGCATGTGCAACATCCGCCCGAAAACCTGACGCCACGCAGCGCGAATGCCGTACCCGCTGCACGAAGTCAGGCCGCAAACCAACCCCTGCCCGACGCAAGCGGCGCTAGCCGCTCCAGCAACCCGTACGTATCGGCCGCGCGCGCCTTTTCGGCGCATTGCGGGACCTGAAATTTTTATGACTGTCTTTTCAAGAAGATAGTTGTCTTTTTTGTGATAACACTGTAATATCAAAAACAACTGTGCCATCGGGACGGGCTTTTGGCGATACTTCCGCCGCTGCCGACGCCGGCGCTCAAGGTCCGCCAGGGAAGTTTTTTTGCAAATATGATGAGAATAACTTCCCATAGTCCTTGATTTTTATTATCAGGGCTTCAATTTTCACACGGTGCGCGGCGCCCCGTACGTATGCAGCAGGGGCGACGAATGTGCAGGAGTGATCAGGTCGCGGCCTCCGCGATCCTTGGGTGACAACGAATCGCAATCCGGAGCAAATGTATGAACAAAAGCGAACTTATTCAGGCTCTTGCAGAGAAGCTCAAAATTTCCAACGATGAATCCTCCACCATTGTCGACAGCTTCTTTGAATCCATGCGGGATGCCCTGCTGCGCGGAGACAGGATTGAAATCCGCGGATTCGGCAGCTTCAAAATCAAACAGTACGAAGGCTATGTCGGACGCAATCCCAAGACCGGCGAATCCGTACAGGTCAGGCCCAAGAAGATGCCCTTCTTCAAGGCCGGCAAAGGCCTGCTGGACTACCTGAACAGCTAGAAACCGTTGACAGAAAGCCGTTTCGGCGCAATTGCACGCGGCATACGTTCAACGACGGTTTCAATCGGTTTCCCCGGAAAGGATTGAATGCCGTGTCATGGAGCTCCGGCATTGCATTCCGTTATCCAGCGCATAGCAGCGATTCACGATCTTTCAGGATTCGGAGGGGGGTCACTCTCGGCGGTGATCCCCATTCTCTCGGCCATGGGCATCCAGGTCTGCAGCCTGCCCACGGCCATCCTCTCCACCCACACGGGCGGCTTCAACGACTTTCACTTCCGCGACCTGACCGAAGACATGCGCCTGATCATCTCCCACTGGCGGCGCCTGTCCCTGTCTTTTGCCGGAATCTATTCCGGCTTCCTCGGTTCTTCCGAGCAGCTCGACATGGTGCGGGACTTCATCAGCGACTTTCGCGACAACGGGACCCTGGTGGTCGTTGACCCCGTCCTTGGCGACGACGGCAAGCTCTACGACACCATGGACTCGGACATGGTCGAGGGCATGCGCGGCCTTATCGCCTCGGCCGACATCATCACGCCGAACATCACCGAAGCGCGGCTGCTCCTGGGCGAATCGACCATGCCAGGAGCCATGTGTACCGAAGAAATCAAAAAATGGACCCGGGCCCTCTCGGACCTCGGCCCGCGCTGCGTCATCGTGACCAGCGTGCCCGAAGACCTCGGCCGTGGAACGTCCGTGGTAGCCCACGACCGCATGACAGGCCGCTACTGGAAAGTGGCTTGCCCTTACATCCCGGCATGTTACCCCGGGACTGGAGATATTTTCGCCAGCGTGATAAGCGGATCACTTCTGCAGGGGGATTCCCTGCCGCTGTCCCTGGACCGGGCCGTGCAGTTCGTGTCCATGGCCATCAGGACCACATTCGGCCACAATTTTCCGGAACGCGAGGGAGTTTTCCTGGAGCGCGTGCTGCCCAGCCTGAACGCCCCCGTGTCCATGAGCAGTTTCGAGCTGATATGAACATGCCGGCCTACCGAGGAATTTTCGTCACCGACCTGGACGGCACCCTGCTGCGTGGGGGCCGCATTTCGCCCGAGGATCTCGCAGCCTTCGAGGGGCTCGGGGAGCACGGCGTTCTGCGGGTCATCGCCACGGGGCGCTCCCTGCACTCGGCCGAATCATGCCTGCCGGCGGACTTCCCCGCGGACTACGTCATCCTGTCCACGGGCAGCCAGGTGCTGCACTGGAAGACGCGGGAGGTGCTGCGGTCCTCCAGCCTGTCGGACGGAACCGTCGGAAAGGTCTGCGGGGTCCTGCGGGAATTCGGCTTGAGCTTCATGGTCCACGACGACTTTCCGCACAATCGCGCCTTCGCCTTCAAACGCGGCGAGAAGACCGTCGAGGACTTTGAGCGGCGTCTGGCCCTGTACGCGCAACACGGCCGCGAGATGAACGGCTGCACCGGGGCAAAGCCGGCTTCACAGATCCTGGCCATCGTCGACGCCTGCGACACGTCCCTGTACGAACTTATCGCAGGCAGGCTGGAAGGCCTGAGCGTCATCAGGGCCACCTCGCCCCTGGACGACGTCTCCGTATGGATCGAAATTTTCGCCGCCGGCGTATCCAAGGCGGCCGGCGTGGCCGATATCATCGGACGCCACGGCCTGCACGGACTGCCCGTGGCCGCCATCGGCAACGACCACAACGACCGGGACATGCTCGACATGGCGCACGTCCCCTTCAAGGTCGGCAATTCGCACCTGGACGGCGAGGAATCCTATCTCACCGCGCCGAACACCGAAGACGCTGTGGCCTGGGCCATCGCACAGTACACGCAGATGCTCCAGGCAGGCACGACGAAAACATGAGAAGCATACTGGCCATACCCGCCCTCATCGGCGAGTCGACCCTGTCCATCGTCAGGAACGTGGGCCAATGGGGCATTTTCTCCCTGTTGTCCGTCGTCGGCATAATCCATGTGCGCAAGCTTCTGCCCAAGGTGCTCTACAACATCTATTTCATCGGCTTCAAATCCCTGAACATCATCGTGCTCGTGGCCTTCTTCACGGGCATGGTCCTGGGCCTGCAGGGCTACTACACCCTCATCAAATTCAGCGCCGAGGGCATGCTCGGCGTGGCCGTATCCCTGTCCCTGGTCCGCGAGCTCGGCCCCGTGCTCACGGCCATCATGCTCATCGGCCGTGCCGGATCGAGCATCAGCGCCGAGATCGGCATCATGCGCATCTCCGAACAGATCGACGCCCTGACCACCATGGACGTCGACCCGATCCGCTACCTGGTCACCCCCAAGGTCATCGCCTCCCTCATCTGCTTCCCGCTGCTTACGGCAGTATTCGACTGCGTGGGCATCCTCGGGGGATATTTCTCGTCGATGATGCTCAGCACCCGCTCAGGGATATTCTTCAGCAAGATCCAGTCGAGCCTGCTCCTGGAGGACGTCACCGGCGGATTCATCAAGGCCTTCGTCTTCGCCTTCATCGTCATCACCATCTGCTGCTATTGTGGGTATTACACCCACCAGAACCAGTCGAGCGCCGGCGCCGAGGGCGTCAGCAACTCGACGACATCGGCCGTTGTCCAGTCCTGCGTCTACGTCCTCATCGCCGACTACGTCATAACGTCCTTTCTGATGTGAGCCCATGACCGACGCACCACTCATCCAGCTCCGCAACATCACCAAGGCCTTCAGCGGCAGGACCATCCTGAAGAACGCCTCCCTGGACATCCGCCGCAACGAGATCACGGCCATCATCGGCAAGAGCGGCGGCGGCAAGAGCGTGCTGGTCAAACACATCATCGGCCTGATCGAACCCGACAGCGGCGACATCATCTTCGACGGCCAGGCCTACTCGACCATGAACCGCCGACAGTTCTCGGCCGTGAAGAAACGCTGCAGCTACATGTTCCAAAACAACGCCCTGTTCGACTCCATGACGGTCTTCGAGAACATCGCCCTGCCCCTGCGCGAGAAGTTCGCCTTCCGCCGACGCCAGATCGAGGAGAAGGTCAGGGCGCGCATCGAACAGCTGGAACTCGAGGAAGTGGTCCAGATGTACCCCAAGCAGATCTCGGGAGGCATGCAGAAGCGCGTTGCCCTGGCCAGGGCCCTGGTCACGGAACCGGAGATCATCTTCTTCGACGAACCCACCACGGGCCTCGACCCCATCCGCAAGAAGACGGTCTTTTCCATGATTCATCACTACCACGAGAAGCTCAATTTCACGGCCGTCATCATCACGCACGACATCCCGGATATTTTTTACATCGCCCATTCCGTGAACATCCTCGACTACGGCCACATCATCTACTCGGGTTCGCCCATCACCCTGGAGCAGTCCTCGGACCCGGATCTGTACCCCTACACCCACGGCCACGAACTGCTCATCGACGACCTCACGGGCCTGCACAACAGGCTCTCCCTGACCCGCAGACTGGAGGAAATGAGCTCCGCGGCGGACCGGGACGAGCACATCGTCGTGGCAACCATCCGCCTTGTGGGTATGCGCACCATAACCGACTACAAAGGCAACCTCCTGGGTCACGCCATCATCAAACAGCTGGCCAAATACGTCCTGGGTTTCCTGCCTGAGGGAGCGTGCGCGGGCATGTTCTCCAAGGAAATCCTGGTCCTGACGGCAAAAACCCGCGACGCCGGCCTCCTGGACACGTTCATGAACCGCCTCGCGACCTACTTCAACGCCTTGAGCGTCGAAACCTTCTGCCAGAAGCATCGGCTCCAGGTCGAGCTCGGCGGCACCCTTGCCACCAGAGGGGCCAATGCCTGCACGGCAGTTCAGGAAGCACTTGCAACCTCCAAGAAGTACGTATGAAGATGAAAAGTACATCCATGCATTTCTCCATCGGCCTGTTCATCCTGCTCGGATTGGGCTGCACGGCGTATCTCGCCATGACCCTGGCCAACACGACATTCTTTTCGGGAGATTCCTACAGCATCACAGCCAAATTCACTGCCGTGAACGGGCTCAGGCCCGGCAGCAATGTGGAAATCTCGGGCGTGGCCGTGGGCAAGGTGGCGGACATCACCCTCGACCAGACCCTCTACCAGGCCGTGATCACCATGCAGATCCAGAACACCATCGGCATCCCCGTGGACTCCGTGGCCGCCATCAAGACCACGGGACTCATCGGCGACAAGTACGTCAGCATCATCCCCGGTGCCGACGACTCCATGCTCAAGGACAACGAGGTCCTGCTTGACACCCAGGCAGCCCTCGATATCGAAGAAATGATCTCCAAATACGTATTCGGAAGTGTGGAAAAATGAGAACACTGATCCTGCTGCTCCTCCTCGTTCCCTCTCTGGCCCTGGCCCTGGACACCCCCACCAGCTACGTCCGTTCCAATGTCGACGCAGTGGTAGCCATCCTGACCTCGCCGGAATACCAGGACGAAGCCACCAGAGACGCCGAGATGAAGAAAATCGAAAAGGTGGTCGACGGGTTCTTCGAATCCGAGGAACTCTCCAAACGTGCCCTGGGACAGTACTGGCGGATCTTCAACAAGGATCAGCGCGCGGAATTCCAGGTCCTGTTCCTTGAACTCATCAAAAAGGTCTACCTGAAGAAATCCGTCGCCTACAACGACGAGGTCGTTGTCTACAACCAGGAAATCCTCAAGTCCGACACCCAGGCTGAGGTGCAGACCACCATCACGTCCACGGAACTGAACATCCCGGTGGTCTACTACATGGTCAGAAGGGACGCCGCCTGGAAGGTCTACGACGTTGCCGTGGAGAACGTCAGCCTGGTCAAGAACTACCGTTCGCAGTTCCAGAGCATCCTGCAGAAAAACTCACCCGAAAAACTCATCGACATATTGAGGGAGAAGACCAATGAGTAAGCGCATCCTCCTTGTGCTTGGCATCTTTCTGATGGCGGCCGTGCTCCAGGGCTGCGCCGGGAAGAAGGCCGGCCCCGGCCTGGCGGTCGACGCCCCGACCGTGGCCGAAGATTCGGACGAAAGCCTGGACTTCGAGCAGAACGGCGAGCCCTACCCCGACGCCATCGAAGGCTTCAACCGTGGCGTGTTCTCCTTCAACGACGGGTTCATCAACTACGTGTTTTCCCCTGTCGACACGGTCTACACGGGCTTCTTCCCCCAGGATATCCGCAACGGTTTCAGCAACTTCTACCGTAACCTCGGCTACCCAGTCCGTCTGGTCAACGCCCTGCTCCAGTTCAAATTCGACAAGGTCGGCAAGGAGACGGCGTCCTTTGCCCTGAACACCTTCTTCGGCGTGGGCGGCCTGTTCAACATCACACGCAACATGCCGAGCCTGCAAAACTCCCCCGAAGATTTCTCCCAGACCCTGGCCTTCTGGGGCCTCGGCGAAGGGACCTACCTGGTCATCCCCATCATGGGGTCGTCCTCGGTGCGCGACGTCGTGGGCACAGTGGCCGACTCCTTCCTCCACCCCCTCTCCCTGGTGACGCCGGACAGCGCACGGTACGCCCTGGCCGGACACGACAGATTCAATGCGGCCTCGGCCAACCTGCCTGCCTACAGGGAAATCAAGGAGGAATCCTTCGACTTCTACACGAGCATGAAGGACGTCTTTTTCCAGTACAGGCGGGGGCTGGAAAA
>CAZQYA010000122.1:0-9821 GCA_964597325.1 uncultured Desulfovibrionaceae bacterium | reverse complement strand
TGGCGATGGCCAGGCAGGACTCGGCCACGCCCGGGCTGTAGGCCATGGTCAGGTGTTTCTGGGTGGAATAGGGCTTGACGGGAACGACCTCGACTTTGCCGGGGCGCACTTCGGAATGATAGTCCAGGGCTTCCTGGGGTGTGAAAAGAGCCATGTTGTCCTCCAGATGTGATGCCGCCTCGGCGGCGTTGACAATATCTGTCGACCGGAAAGCGTCGGTCATATCGCAACGTACCGGGCGATTACTCGCACAGGTGGTCCTGCGCGTCTCATTGTGCACGTTACAAGAATAAAGTTACTAAAGGTCACGCCCGGGTTTTCAGAACGGCAGAGTATAAGGCATGGATTCCCGCCTTCGCGGGAATGACAATGTGGCAGCGCGTGATGTGGTATTCTTGTCCCCCCTCGCGTCAACCTTTCGTCCATCCTCGGTGTCATCCCCGCGGAGGCGGGGATTCATGCCTTTTGTCTTCTTTGTGTGGAAGATGGATTCCACGCATAGCCTGGCATGGCCCGCCTTCGCGGGAATGACACGGTGGCGGCGCGAGAGGTGTTGTTCTTGTCCGCCCCCGCGCAATCCTTTCGCCTTTCTCCCGCAACCAATTCTTTCCCCCCCTGAACGGGTCAAGGGGCCGAGCCCCTTGCGGGGCGCGGGGCAGCGCCCCGCATCTCTTCCTTCCCCGTCTACTCCAGGCCAGCCGCCTTGCGGTCGGGCTGTACGTACAGTTCACCGCCGTGGCAGTCGTTGATGACCAGGAGCGGGAAGTCTTCCACGGTCAGTTCGCGGATGGCTTCGGGCCCGAGTTCCTCGAAGGCGATGACCTTGGCGGCGGTGATGCATTTGGACAGGAGCGCACCGGCTCCGCCCGTGGCACCGAAGTAGACGGCCTTGTGGTCTTTGAGGGCCTGTTTGACGGCGTCGTTCCTTTTGCCCTTGCCCACGGACGCCTTGGAGCCCAGGGCGTGCAGGCGCGGGGCGTAGGTGTCCATGCGGTAGCTGGTGGTGGGGCCGGCGGCGCCGATGGGGCGGCCGGGGGGGGCGGGGCTTGGGCCCACGTAGTAGATGACGGAGCCTTTGAGGTCGAAGGGCAGGTTTTCGCCCTTGTCCAGGAGTTCGCACAGGCGCTTGTGGGCGGCGTCGCGGGCCGTGTAGATGGTGCCTGTCAATTTGACCACGTCGCCGGCTTTGAGCTGGACGATGTCGTCGTCGGCCAGCGGGGTCTTGAGGGTGTATTCAGCCATCAGAGTTCTACCTCCTGGTGTCTGGAGGAATGGCATTGGATATTCACGGCCAGCGGGAGGCTGGCGATGTGGCACGGGCTCGTGGCGATCTTGACGTCCAGGCAGGTGGTCTTGCCGCCCAGGCCCATGGGGCCGATGCCGAGCGTGTTCAGGGCTTCGAGGAGTTCGCTTTCCATGGCCGCCAGCTTGGGGTCCGGGTTCACGTCGCCCAGTTTTCTGAGCAGGGCTTTTTTGGCCAGGATCGGGGCGTAGTCGAAGGTGCCGCCGATGCCGATGCCGACAATGGTGGGCGGGCAGGGGTTGGGCCCTGCCTCGGCCACGCGTTCGATGACGAATCGTTTGATGCCGGGCCAGCCCGCGGCCGGAGCGAGCATGGTCACGCGGGACATGTTCTCGCTGCCGCCGCCCTTGGCCATGAAGGCGATCTTCAGTTTGTCGCCTGGTACGATGTCGAAGTGGATGACGGCCGGGGTATTGTCCGTGGTGTTGGCCCGCGTGAAGGGATCGCAGGCGGATTTGCGCAGGAAGCCCTCGGCGTAGCCCTTGCGCACGCCCTCGTTGATGGCCTCGCGGATGTTCATGCCATCGACGCGCAGGTTTTCGCCCATGTCCACGAAGAACACGGCCAGGCCCGTGTCCTGGCACAGGGGCAGGCCGGTCTGTTCTGCCAGTTCGTAGTTCTCCTTGAGCTGACGGAAGACCTCCTGGGCCGCCGGGGCGTCCTCCCTGGCGGCGTTGACGGCGAAGCACTCGCGCACGTCCTGGGGCAGGTAGCGGTTGGAGTCGATACACATTCTGGCCACGGTATCGATGATTCTGCTGGCTTGGATGGTTCTCATGCTCATTTCCTGAAGAGATGCTTGATGGCGGTGATGCCCATTTTGCGCCTGAGGAAACCGAGCTGGTTCTGCAGGGGCAGGTGTTTGGGGCAGACGTCCTCGCAGGCCAGCAGGCCCATGCAGCCGAAGATGCCGTAATCATTGCCGATGATCTCGAAGTAGTCCTTGTCGGTGCGCTCGTCGCGCGGATCGACGACAAAGCGCGCCACGCGGTTCAGGGAGGCCGCGCCGAGGAAATCATCGCGCATGCGCGCAGTGCCGCAGGCTGCGATGCAGCAGCCGCATTCCACGCAGCGTTCGAGCTCGTAGATCTGCTCGGCCACGGCGTTGTCCATTCTTTCCTCTTCCCTGGCAGGATCGAAGGCCTTTCTGGTGTGAATCCAGGATTCGGTCTTCTGGTACATTTCGCGGAACCATACGCCCGTGTCCACGGACAGGTCGCCCACGAGTTTGAAGACCGGCAGGGGCAGGAGGGTGATGTGGTCGGGGAGGTCCTTTGTTTTGGTCTGGCAGGCCAGGCGCGGCCGGCCGTTGACGACCATGCCGCAGGAGCCGCAGATGCCGGCCCGGCAGCAGAAGTCGAAGATGAGGCCCGGGTCCTGTTCCTCGCGCAGGCGGTTCAGGGCGATGAACAGGGTCATGTTCGCCGTTTCCTCCAGCCGGAAGGTCTGCATGCGCGGCGCGGTATCCTTTTCCTCGGGGTTGTAGCGGAATATCTCGAAAGTCAGCGTTCTGCCCATGGCGTGCTCCTTATTTGCCCTTGATGGTCCTGGCTTTGATCATTTCGGGATCGGCCGGGATGATCTTGCCTCCGCCGTAGCCGCGTTCGCCCGGGGGTATCTCGAAGAACGGGGTGGCGTCCTCGTACCTGAGGTCGGGCATGTCCGCGCCTTCGGGCCAGTAAGCGAGTGTCCGGTTGAGCCAGTTCTGGTCGTCACGTGCGGGGTAATCCTCTCGGTTGTGGCTGCCTCGGCTTTCCTTGCGCGCCAGGGCTCCGGCGGCGATGCACAGGGCCAGGCGCACCTGGCCGCGCAGCTTGAGGGCCGCGGCCAGTTCGTGGTTGGCCCCGAGTCCGTTCGAAACCAGGCCGATCTTGCCGGAACGCTCGTATACGCCCTGCAGGGTCTCGATGCAGGCCTTGAGGTCGGCTTCGTTGCGGAACACGAAGCAGCCGGTCATGAGGGCTTCCTGCATTTCGGAGCGCACCTTGTAGACGTTCTCCTTGCCCAGGCGGCCGGCGATGAGGTCGTCGATGCGCTGCTGCTGGCGTTTGACCTCGGCGTTGACCACGGCAGTGCTGTAGCTTGTCTCGCAGCCCTTCAGGTATTCGACGATCCTGGCGCCGATGATGCCTCCGGCCACGACGGTTTCGGCCAGAGAGTTGCCGCCGAGGCGGTTGAAACCGTGCATGTCCCAGCAGGCCGCCTCGCCGGCGGAGTAGAGGCCTTTCAGGCCGTAGGCGGCGCCGTCCTTGTCGGTGCGGATGCCGGACATGGTGTAGTGCTGTGTCGGGCGTACGGGAATGAGTTGGACGCGCGGGTCCACGCCAAGGAAGTTTTTGCAGATTTCGTCGACTTCGCGGAGCTTGGTGGAGATGTGCTGGTCGCCCAGGTGACGGATGTCCAGCCAGAGGTGCTCGCCGTAAGCGGACTGTACGCCCTTTCCGGCGCGCATGTGCTCGGTCATGCGCCGGGCCACGACGTCCCGGGAGGCCAGTTCGGCCTTTTCGGGCTCGTAGATGTGCATGAAGCGCTCTTCATTGACGTCCAGGAGCGTGCCGCCGTCGCCGCGGCAGCCTTCGGTGACCAGGATGTCCGTGGGCACGATGCCCGTGGGGTGGAACTGGATGGACTCAGGGTTGCCGATGGGCACCAGGCCGGTTTCCTGGGCGATGGCGTTGCCCGCGCCGTCGCAGATGACGGCGTTGGTCGTGGCTGTGTAGAGGCGTCCGTAGCCGCCGGTGCAGATGGCCGTGGCTTTGGCCAGGAAGACCTCGAGCTTGCCGGTGCGCAGGCAACGGACCACGGCGCCCATGCATTTCTCACCGTCATGGATGAGGGAGATGGCTTCCTTGCGGTCCAGGACGGTGATGCCCAGCTCCGCGCATTTATTGTCCATGGTGCACATGACGGCGTGCCCGGTGCCGTCGGAGGTGTAGCAGGTGCGCCACTTGGCGGTGCCACCGAACGAGCGGGCCGTGATCAGGCCCTTTTTTTCGGGTTTTTCGAATTTCTCGAATTTTTCGCCGCCTTTGAAGTAGAAGGATTTTCCCGGAACGACGCGGTTCCACGGTACGCCCCAGTGGGCCAGCCGGCGCATCTCAATGGGCGCGGTGTCGGCAAACATGCGGGCGACTTCCTGGTCGCAGCCCCAGTCCGAGCCCTTGACCGTGTCCAGGAAATGTACATCTGAAGTATCCCCCTCTCCCATGGCACAGTTGCCGATGGCGGCCTGCATGCCGCCCTGGGCGGCGGAGGAGTGGGAGCGCCTGGCCGGGACGATGGACAGGCAGACGACATCGAATCCGGCCTGGGCCGATTCCACGGCGACGCGTTCACCCGAAAGTCCGGCGCCGATGACCAACAGATCAGAAGTGTGGGTGTACATTGCAGCTCCCTGAAATTAGACGGTCATGGTGGCGTAGCGGGCCAGCGCGATGAGGGCCAGGGCCAGGACGCAGCCGAAGACGATGGTCAGGATCTTTACCACTCTGGGACGCGTGGCGTCGGTGATGAAGCCCCATTTCACGCCGATGCGGTAGACGCCGACGAAAACGTGCAGTTGAACCAGGGGCACCAGGAGCAGATAGAAGAGCGTCCAGCCGCCGCTCTGGACGCGGGCGGTGGAAGTGGCGGCCAGGATGGCCTCGTCGTTGATGTTGGTCCACATGTGGACGGCGCCCATGACCAGAATGATCATGGCGCTCACGGCCTGTACGATCCACAGCCAGGTGTCGCGATGGCGCAGGAGCTTTGCGTCGCGCCAGATGGCGAGTTGGCCTTCGGGCCGGAATGGGATTTTTCGCGCAGCCAGAACGAAGTGTGCGAAGAAGAGTACGGGCACGACGACGTGCGCCAGGGTGTCCAGGTGCAGGGTCTCCAGGAATCCCGCCACGCCGTCCAGGGCGCCCGCCCCGAAAATGATGGACGAGGTGAGCAGGGTGTGGAAGGCCATGAAGAGGACGAGACTGGCCCCTGTCAGCATCTGGAGCCAGTCGAGGTACGCATCCCGCCGTCCTGGGCGCACGACATGCATGGTGGCATCGAGGGACATACTTCCTCCGAAGTTGCGGAGCCGATGCAGTGCCGGCTCCTGGTTGAACAACCAATTCGCTTGTCACTGGACGATGGTGTTCCGAATGGTTCCGGAAAAGTTTTTTTGTAGAAAAAGGTGCTAGTCCATTAAGGTTGATCGGTCAATCATGTGCCTCGCAAAGATACGGCCGCTCTGATTTGCATTGCAGTAACCATTTTGAAAAATTGGAATAACGGTTTGGGGAGTTTATGGCTACTGAAACGAAACGTCTTCCGGTAGGCGGCATGCACTGCGCGGCGTGCTCCACCCGTATCGAAAAGATTGTCGGGGGTATGCCCGGCGTCGAGGACATCTCCGTGAATCTGGCAACGGGCGAGATGGATCTGAAGTACGACGCCGAAAGCCTGGACCTCGATCAGGTTCTGGGGCGCGTCCGGGACATGGGATTCACCGTGGAGGAGCCTCCCACGGATGCGGTGCTCGATCTGCGCATCGGCGGCATGCACTGCGCGGCCTGCTCCTCCCGCATCGAGCGGGTCACGGGCGTCCTGGCGGGCGTGAAGGAGGCCAGTGTGAATCTTGGCGCCGAGACAGGGCGTTTTGTCTTCGACCCGTCCGTGGTCACGCAGCGGGCCCTGCGGCGGGCCATTCACGAGGCGGGTTTCAGCACGGAGCTTCCCCGGCCCGAGAAGGCTTCCGACGAAGAGGAGCGCATCGCGGCCAGGCTCGCCGAAAAGAAGCGGGGCGTGCTTTGGGCCATGGCCTTTGCCATGCCCCTGCTTGTCTTTTCCATGGGACATATGTGGGGCATGCCGCTGCCGACGGCTCTCGACCCCATGCATTCGCCCGGCACTTTTGCTCTGGTGCAGCTGCTTTTGACCCTGCCGGTGGTCTGGAGCGGGCGAGGCTTCTATCTGGTCGGCTTTCCGGCCCTGGCCCGCAGGGCGCCCAATATGGACTCCCTGGTGGCCGTGGGCACGGGCGCCGCCCTGGTCTACTCCCTTTGGAATACCGTGGAGATCTGGCTGGGCATGGACGCCGTGGCGCGGGCCATGGATCTCTATTACGAGTCCGCGGCCGTGCTCATCGCCATGATTTCGCTCGGCAAGTATTTCGAGGCCCGTTCCGTGTCCAGGACCACGGGAGCGGTGCGTGCCCTCATGGCCCTGGCGCCCGATACGGCCGTTCTGGTCGATGAAGGCGGCGCCGAACGCGAGATTTCCGTTGAGGAGATCGAGCCCGGCGACCTGCTGCGCATCCGACCCGGCGGCCGCCTGCCCGTGGACGGGGAGGTGGCCGAGGGCGAGAGCCACGTGGACGAATCCATGCTCACGGGCGAACCCCTGCCCGTGCGCCGGGCCTCCGGGGACAAGGTGTACGGCGGTACCCTGAACACCACGGGTTCCTTTGTCATGCGGGCGTCCCTCGTCGGGGAGGACACCATGCTGGCGCGCATCGTCCGTCTGGTGCGCGACGCCCAGGGCTCCAAGGCGCCCATTGCCAGTCTGGCCGACACGGTCAGCTTTTATTTCGTACCTGTGGTCATGGTTGTGGCGCTCACGGCCGGAGTCTCCTGGTATGCCTTCAGCGACGAACCCTTCACCTTTGCCCTGCGCATCGCCATCTCCGTGCTGGTCATCGCCTGTCCCTGCGCCATGGGTCTGGCCACGCCTACCTCCATCATGGTCGGTACGGGGCGGGGCGCGCAGCTGGGTGTGCTCATCAAGTCCGGCCGGGCCCTGCAGCGGGCCGGGGAGCTCGACACCCTGGTCTTCGACAAGACCGGGACCCTGACCGTGGGCAAGCCCGTCCTGGCCGACGTCTGGACTGCCGCTGACGAGGGTTTTGAAAGGTCCGGCCTGGTCCGGCTGGCCGCGGCCGTGGAGGCCCAGTCCGAGCATCCCCTGGCTCGGGCCGTGGTTGCCGCCGCGGACGGGACGTTGCCCAGGGCTTCAGGTTTCGCGGCCGTTCCCGGCCAGGGCGTGAGCGCCGACGTGGACGGCAGACGGGTTGCCATCGGCAACGAGGCCATGATGCGTTCCCTGGAACTTGACCCGGATAAGGCCGCCGAGGCCAGGGCGCGCCTGGAGGAACAGGGGGCCACGGTGGTGCATGTGTCCGTGGACGGCCGTCTGGCCGGGCTTTTGGCCATCAGCGACCAGGTCCGGCCCGAGTCGGCTTCGGCTGTCCGGCGCCTGCAGGGGTTGGGCATGGATGTTGTGCTCCTGACGGGCGATTCCGAACGCGCGGCCCGGGCCGTGGCCGGACGCCTCGGTATCGATCGGGTCGTGGCCGGGGTGCTGCCGGACCGCAAGGCCGAGGAGATCGAGGCCCTGCAGCGGGAGGGGCGGGTGGTCGGCATGGTCGGCGACGGCATCAACGACGCCCCGGCCCTGGCCCGGGCGGACCTGGGCGTGGCCATGGGCTCGGGCATGGACGTGGCCATGGAGTCGGGCGACGTGGTGCTCATGCGCGAGGACCTCTCGGGCGTGCTCACGGCCCTGTCCTTAAGCCGCGCGGTCATGCGCAACATTCGGCAGAACCTGTTCTGGGCCTTCGCCTTCAACACCATCGGCATCCCGGTGGCGGCCGGCATCCCGCATCTCTTCGGCGGGCCTGCCATGAGCCCCATGTTGGCCGGTACGGCCATGGCCATGAGTTCGGTTCTGGTGGTTTCCAATGCACTGCGGTTGCGTTTTTTTGCGCAGCCACATACATAGTATTACTGTCGTTTCCCGTTGTTTCGCCTGGAGCTAGAACATGCAGAAACCCATCAAGCGCGTCCTGCCGGGCGCTACACTGGCCCGGGACGTCCTGGATTCCGCCGGCCGCATCCTCTATCCCGCCGGCTCGACGCTCACGGAGAGCGCCATCGAGGCCCTGCTTCAGCGCGGCGTGAGTGAGGTGGATGTGGCCGGGGAGTTCGCGCCCCTGAACCCTGCGCTGCTGACCACGGCCACGGAGCGGGCGCGGAAGTATTATATTCGTCAGGATATGACATTTCCGCCGGGTCCCATTCTTTTCGGGCTTCGGGTCGAAGCCGAGGCCCGGCGGATGGAGAGGGGGCTGCCCGCGTTGCTGCGCGACTGCAGGGGGACGTCCCGGGATGTTCCTGCCCCGCATGAACTGCCGGCGTTCAGCTTGAACAGTTTCGAACTTCCGCAACTCTCTGCGGTGACGGTTCAGCTGAATCGGGAACTTGCGGCGGTGGAACCATCCAGCCGCAAGGTCGTGGAGATCATCGGCATGAGTCCCGGCCTCACGGCGCGGCTTCTGCGCCTGGTCAATTCTCCGCTCTACGGGGGCCGCGGCAAGGTCGAGACGGTCTCCCGGGCCGTGGCCATCGTGGGCCTGCGGGAGGTCGGGATGCTGGCCGCGGGTCTGCTCATGGTCGACCAGTTCGGCGTCATCCCGTCGTCCGTCGTGGACATGCGCACGTTTCTGGAACACTCCCTGGCCTGCGCCCTGGCCAGCAGGGAACTGGCCAGGGCCACGGGCCTGATGGACCCCGAGCAGGCCTTCGTGGCCGGCCTGTTGCACGACATTGGCCGCCTGTATTATTTCACCGCATTCCCGGAACGTTCACGGTACTGCATGGACAGCGCCCTTGCCCACGAAAAATCGCTTCTGGACGAGGAGGTGCTCTATTTCGGCCAGGACCACGCTGCCATGGGCCGCCAACTGCTGGAGGGCTGGGACGTGCCCGCGACTCTCAGTCTGGCCGTGGCCCACCATCACGACCCGCTCCGGGCGCCCGACCCCATGCCGCCCGGCGTGGTGCATCTGGCCGACGCCGTGGTGCACGCCATGGGCCTCGGCAGCAGCGGAGAGTGCGGTCCTCCGACCTTCCGGCCGGGCTTCGCCGCCATGGTGCCCCTGGCTGCGGACCAACTGGCGGACATCGCCTCGTGCATCGGCGAAAAACTGGATGCCATTGTCGCGGCGTTTCAGTGAACCCAGAAAACCCACAAGGAGAGCACATGCAGATTCAGCGCAAGAGCATCGGCGAGGCCACGGTCATCGAGGCCGGCGCGGAGCTGACCATCCCGGAAGTTGCCGCGTATGCCGAAAAGATCATCCCGGAGCTGCTGACCGAAATACAGGAGAGGGGCATGGCCATGATCGGGCCCTGCTTCTTCACGTATGAGGGCTGCGACGGCGGCGTTGACACCAGGTTCTCCTTGAAGGTCGCTTTTCCCGTGGACGCATGTCGTGGTGAGGGCGCTTTCGCATGCGTGAGGGTGCCGGCGCACGATTGCCTGTCCACGGTCTATTCCGGTCCCATGAACGGCATCGGTCCGGCCTGGAGCGCATTCACGCCTCTGGCCCTGCAGCAGGGCGAGGCGTTGCAGCCGCTGGGGCGCGAGGTGTATTTGAACTGGGTGGATCAGGACAGCTCCGAAAATCTCGTGGAGCTGCAGATTCCCCTTTCGAAATGAAAAAAGGCCGCCCCGTTTTCGGGAGCGGCCTGGATTCGAATTGGGT
>CAZQYA010000121.1:1866-9851 GCA_964597325.1 uncultured Desulfovibrionaceae bacterium | reverse complement strand
GATCACGGCAAGCATGGGCATTGTTCTTAGTCCGGCACTTTACGATATTCCAGAAGACATGTTGCGCAACGCGAATATCGCCATGCGTCGGGCCAAGGAACAGCAGGCTCACCGATTTAAAGTGTTCCACTCAAGATTGTTGGAAGAGGCGATTAAACAGACGGAAATCGAGCGGGACATGCCTGCCGCCCTGAAAAACGGTGAATTTCAAATGCACTATCAACCCATCGTCGATCTTGAGAGTAAAAAGGTCGCCGGTGTGGAAGCGCTTCTTCGCTGGCAACACCCCAAGTACGGCTTGTTGCCACCCAGTGAATTCCTGCCCGTGGCAGAAAGCAACGATTTTATCGTTCCTCTGGGGGAGTGGGCACTGCGGCGTTCCTGCAAGGACATGGTTTCGTGGCAGAAGGTGAACACGGGCATGCGCTCCATGACCGTCAGCGTTAACCTTTCGGCGAGGCAACTTGCCCGCCATGATGTAGTGGCCGTGGTCCGCTTGGCCCTTGAAGAATCAGGATTGCCTCCTGAACACCTAAAGCTGGAACTCACCGAAACAGTGGCCATGGATAACCCGGAACTCACGACGCTGCGACTTGAATTGATCAAGGAACTGGGCGTAGGCATCAGCATTGACGACTTTGGAACCGGCTACTCTTCGCTGAGTTATTTGCAATCGTTTCCAATAGACACCATCAAAGTCGACAAACGATTCGTCGGCGCCATGAACACCAATTCCGGTAAACGCAAGATTGTGAGTTCTGTTATCAATTTAGCACACAATCTGGATCTCAATGTCGTTGCCGAGGGGGTTGAGGAAAGCGAACACTGGTCCATGCTCAGAGTTCTCGACTGCGAGTGCGCACAGGGATTCTACTTTTCCCGTCCTGTCACGGCCGAGGAAATCCTCAGTATGGTGCAAGACCATGAGGATGAGAAGTGAGGAATCTTCGTTAGTCCCTCAAGTTGATGTGAAATTTAATTGTGGTAATGTGGAGAGCGCAAGTGTCCAGGGTCCAGGAATGGTTCTTGAAAAATCAAGATTCAAGATCTGACCCTCCTCCCCCCCGCGTTACGTCTATTGTAGCGCATCTATAATAAGAGGGTACACTGTCGACACTTCCCGTGCGTAAAGCATGTGCTCGCCCTCGAAGGCTCTTCCATTCAATACCAAATCGAACTTTACTAGAACGTGCCAACCATCAACGCACGGGACTGGCGCCAAATTTTCAGAATCATAGTGGGTCTGTCCTTGCTGCCAGAAACCTGCTGAGTAGTCTTTAATCAACACCACGGAGGCCTGCCCTGGAAACTCATAGGAGAAATTTCGGACAAGAATGGATTCAATATTTGGATTGCGGCCAGCTGTGACACCTTTTTCCCGCACAAAAAATTGAAAATAGACAGATTTTGGGGCGTGTAAGTTCTTATATAAGAAAGGTATTCGACTCTTTATTTCCGGAAACCAAGATGAAAATGTAGAAATGACAAGCTCATTTCCATCATCGAGGGGAAAAACGTGTGATTCATATTCGTACTTTGTAAATTTGCCGCATCCAGTAAAGGATGCGATAATTACCGCAATTAAAAAAAGTTTTATTGGAAAAATGGGGCTGCCAAGTTTAATTCGCATCATGCCGCCTTCAAATATCTGTTGTATACGCATATTTTGCAGTAAAAAGATGCCCCACAGCCGCCCCTGTCCGGCGAATTTCATCGAATGTCCTCCACTCTCAGCGTCGCCTGAATCTTGTCCCGCTGCGCCGGATTCACCCGCGCCTCATCCGCATAGTCCCGCCAGCGGGCGACGATGGCCCGGACTTCGGCAACGATTGTTTCCGCGCGTCCGCGCTTCATCGATGCGCCCTGTGCGCAGGCCTTGAAATCATCGAGGGTGAAGCCGTCCCGCTTACCGTTCATGGTCATCTGGTGACTCGATGTCCATTTCCCGCTGGGCTGGTAGCTGTAGGTCATGTCGAAGGCCGGTGAGAGCGACCATGTGCCCGACCGATCCATCAGAAAGGCGATGTTCTTGACGTGATCGTCCTGGTTGCGGGCAACGATATTGAAGACCATGCGCCGGAACTGTTCCTCGATAGCCGCCATGGGCAAGCCCAGCCGACGAATGACCTGCAACGCCTGCTCATAGCCGTATGCTCCAGCCTGGTTGAAATCATAATGCGCCATGCCGCACAGGGACTGCATGTGCAATTTGCCTCCGCCATCCAGGCGGTCGAAACGCTTCGTCATGAAATGGCGGCGTCCGTTCTCCTCGAACAGGCGGCTCGGGCTCATGGTGATTCCCGCGTCGACGGCCATGCGGTAATAGGCGTACTCGATGGCGCCGTACCCCTTGGGATCCTCCAGCTCCTTGTCCTTGTTGCCGCTGACCCCGTCGAACTTCATCAGCCAGTATTCAAACCCGCTGCCAGCCTTGATCTGACCCGAGCAAACCTCGCCCGTCTGCGGGTTCCAGGCGAGCACCGCCTTGGCCCGCGCCCCGCCTGCGGAAGTCCCGACGCGCAGGATGTCCCGCAGGGCCGTCTCCCTGCCGCCGTCGTTGAACCAGCCATGCAGATTGTCGCGATGGGCCAAGACTTCCGAAGCCAGCTCCACCAGCTTCCCGACCTCAACTTGGGAGGTTCCGGACTGGCCCGACCGGATTGCCGGTGCGTATTCAAGGGCTCCCATACCGCGTGAACCGGTGTAGCAGAGGCGTTCCACCGCGTTGAACGATTCCGGCAAACGACCGGACCGGGCTAGCCAGGCATCGATCAGGGCATTGCCGAACCGGTCGGGCAGCGAATCGGCCAGCAGCCCCGGCAGACCGTGGAACGTTTCCGGGCGCAGCGAGGGGAACGAGTAGAGCCGGCCGGAAAGGGGCATCGTCAGCGGGGCGACCTCAATGCCGCTCCTGATGAACGCCCGGTCGTATTCAAATGTTGCGGCCCCGTCTTCAAGAGACACCGCGCCGATGGTGCTTCCCCAAAGCTTGACCGTCGCCGTCGTGCTCACGCCTCGTCACCCCACTGCCAAGGCCCTTCCTGTGCGGCTTGTCGCTTGCCGCTGGCCCTTTTGCGCGCCTTGCCCTTGAGCCTGACCAGATCCATGGGACGGGGAACGGCCTCGGGCACCAGGGTTTCCAGCCGGTCCAGAAGCTCCAGAGCCCGCAGAATCCGGATCAACGTCGACATTTGCGCCGTGGCCCCAGCCTCGATGCGCTCCACCGTCCGCTTGGAAACGCCAGCCTGCTCGGCCAGCATTTCCTGCGTAAACTGAAGCTCCAGCCGACGCTGGGCAAGCCGCCCGCCCAGCTCCGCCAGGATGGATTCATCCGTCAGCAAACCTTCGATCTTCATTGGACATCCTCCGTAAGCAGGAGGACATATATCGTAATTCTTGACGATAAACAACGATTTTTCCGTTATTTTCGTCAAAAATGACGATTTATGTTTTTAACTCGACGCAAGATGCAAGATGACAATCAACAAAGCCGGATGACCGTTCCGCTGCCACTGAGATTGTAGTCTTTGAGCAAAGATTGACGATTTAGCGCATGGCGCTGGCTAGTTTGCGTCGGGGGGAGATAGATGGAAGTCTCAGATCAAGTCGGAACTATTTTATTCAAGATTCAAGATCTGACCCTTGGCTCTCCTCTCTCCGGTTTGCCGTTCAGTTTCGGGAGCCATAAGCGGCACAAACAGAAGCTATTTTTTGTAGACCGTTTCGGGTAGGACTTCCTGAAACCAAAGGCTTGGGAGAGGCATATCATGTCGACTTTGCATACGTTGAAACGGGCTGCGGCGGTCCTGGTTACCGTCATTTTCGTCCTGGGGTGGCCCTTGACCGGTCCGGGGCAGTGCGCGTCGGATTCCGCCGGGCAGGAAATGCGCGAACTGGAACAGAAGGGCAAGCTCACCGTCCGGGCACTGCGCGGCTGGAGCATGCTGCCCCGCCCGTTCATGCAGCTTGCCCTGGACCTTCACGGAAGCGGGATCGATATTCTCAGGGCGGACCTGCAGGAAATCGAGGCCCTGGCGCACAAAGCGAAAAGCGCTGACCCCGGAGCCCTGGCCGGACATGCCGACGCGCTGGAGGCCCTGGCCGGATACATGAAGGAATTCGCGGCCCGGCAGGCGGACGCCCAGGCCGCGCCCAGCCCCGACGGGACGGAGCACGGCGGCGGGCCTCAGGCGCCTTTGACGGCCCCACAGTCTGTTGCAACGCCGGTGCAGGACTCCGACCTGCTCGGCACGGACGAATACGACTGGCGGAAAACACCGGACCTGCAGGCAGAGAAACAGGCCATCGGACAGCGACAGAACGATTTCCGGCAGGCCATGGACCGCAAGGACATACCCGGGGCCACAGCGCTCATCGCCAAAGACCGGCGCGATGTCTACGCGACGCTTTTCGCCTCGAACCCCGAGGCAATGCCTTCCTTCGGCGCCCTGTTCGAATCGGCCCGGATCACGTTCCTGAGCCCTCCCGCCGAGCCCGAACAGGCCGTAACCCTCAGGACCGCCGAGTATGCATTGGATCTGGATGGATTCACCTTCTATGTACGGTGGATGAAAGATGGCGATACCTGGTTTCTGGCCGACTTCTGAAAGGGGTTTGATCATGCGGACGAAAATTTTCTGCGCTGCGCTTTTCCTTCTTTTTCTTGCTTCCGCTCATGACGGCCGTGCATGGAACCAGGGCACGCACCGGCAGATCAACTACGAAGCCGTCAATGTTTTCTACAAGCAGATGGAAGGCAGGAAGAAGTATCTTCTCGGACCGTTGCCGGATGAATTGCGCAAGGAGGCGTACCGAGGCATCGCCGTGACCAGCTCCGGCCTGGACGTCGGGCATTACAAAATCGCCGAGGGGTCCTTCACGATGCCGCAGTGGATCATCCTTGGCGGCGACTGGGCCGACGAACCGCACCTGTATGCGTCGGTGCGGCATTTCTATGACCCGCTCGGGCTGGTGAGGCCATACCTGACGGATCAGTACTGGGTCCACGGCGTCCTGTACGAAGCCCCCGGGATCGACGCGAAGACCTGGGGCCTGGACCACCCCGACAACCCCTTCTGCTTCCGGCAGGGCCTGACCTATTACAAGCTCGCCATGGAAGTCGACGACAGCGTCCCCCTGCCGCCCATGCTGGCGCCGGACCATTTCAAGCTCAATCTGAATCTCGCCCCGTCCGACCACGCCGAACAGCGCCGCGTCTACCTCGCCCTGGCCTACCGGGCCCTGGGCGAGGCCATGCACATGATGGGCGACATGACGCAGCCCGCGCACGTCCGCAATGACTCCCACCCCTTGGACGAACCCATTGAAACGCGAACCTTCAGCGAACATGTCCGTGCCGCCGCCGCGGACCCGCTCCTGGACCCACGGCTGAAGCCCATCCTGGCCAGCGCCGGCGGAACCCTCCAGGATCCCGAGAGCCTGACCCGCGAAGTGGCGAGCTTTACCAACCGGCATTTCTATTCCGAGGACACGATCCACGACAAGGCTTCCAAAATCATCCCCAACAATTACGACCCGCTCCTGGCGCACGCCTACCCGGCACCGCAGTTTTCCGACCTGCGCGAGAGCGCGACCCTCGTCCAGGGCTATCTGATCAAGCGCAGGGTGAAACGCTACGAAGGACAAGGCGGCGCCTTCGACTGGACAACGGTCCCCATGGCCCAGGAGCGGCTCAGCTTCCACTGGTTCGACCCGGACCAGTCCATCTGGAACGACCCGCTGGAGTCCGCAGCCTCCTTCGCGGGGGCCACAGGGCGCTATCACATCCCGAACGCCTACGCGCCGAATCAGGCCAAGGTGCTGCTGCCCATCGCGATCCACGCCAATGCGGATCTGATGGACATGTTTTTTCCGACCATGGAGCTTGTCTCCACCTTCACGGAAAAAGGCGTCGAAGAAGGAAAGGCACCAGGCGGCGGCGAATATTCCCGGTACGTCATCGATGTCGACACGGACATGGCTCACCATCAGGCGCAGGATCCCGCCTGGAAGGCCTATGGTCTGAAGGTCGAATACACGGGCCCGGCAACGCTGGTCATCAGCCGGGACGGCAAGCCCGTCACGAAACGCGCACTGCGCTTTCGCAAGGGCAAACTTGAGGCAATCGAGAAAGGCGACGGCTCTCTGGAAAAGGCGAAATTGCAGCTGTACGCCCAACTCGGTGAACACGCCCTGATCGAGGAGGAGGAATTCTATCGCATCGAGGACGGCCAGACCGTCCAGGTGGAGATCGAGGCTGGAACGAGGCGCTTCAGAAGCGAGCCCTGGACGTTCAAGGAGGAACCGAAGACGGTCACCATCCTGCCGCCCCGCATCGTGACATACGAACTGGCTCAGGGCGCAGACCAGGTCACGCACGAATTCGAGGCCGCCGCCCAGCCCGACGACGCCTATCGCTACGTGTGGAATTTCGGCGACGGTGCGACCTTTTCCGAGGACGTGGCGCCCGGGGACACGTCCAGGCCGAGCCACACCTACACGAACCTGAAGGCCGGTGACAGCTTCCGTCCCGAAGTCCGGCTGGAAAGCGCAAGCGGAGCGTTCCTGGCGAAAGACTCCATGACCATCGACATCACGGAAAAGGAAAAAGAGGACGCCACAACTCCTACGCCTGTCACAAATGAGGGCGGCGACCGCTGGGTGCTCACCAGGACATGGGAGGACGTCGCCGAAGGCACGCGCTACCAGACCGTCAAGGTTCAGGGCGGGGAGACCTCCGCCTCGATCCATATCTCCGTAAAGGACCTGAGCGCCACCTGGGTCTTCGACTACGCGGGAAGCTGGTCACCGCTGCCGGTCTCGGCCGCGCCTGGTGAAGACGTCGACATCAGACTGAAAATCGACAAGGCCCAGGGATCCGAGGGGCCGTCCTGGTCGTGCGGTCTCGATATCTACGACGGCCGATACGCGAGCGGCAATTACCCGCCGTCCAAGGCGGTCTTCTTCTCCGCAGGCACCAGATGGCACTCCCTCTGGGCCGATGCCAAGCCCGGGCCCAGGGAAAGCACCTATTTGCTTTCTTTCGGCACCAACCCCAAAAAGGGGGACAAGCAGGTGGTGACCGTGCGCTTCGTGGGCCATGGTTGCGGAGTGGCCATAGCCTTCGGCGCCTTTCACCGGTATTTCGAGTACACGTATCAGCCCTGAAATTCGCCGGAAACAGTCATTGGCGTCCGGGGTTTCAAGGAGCAGGTGGAAGTGATTGGTCATCAGGCAGTGGGCACTACAGAGCACATTGAAATGGCGTAGCGACTGCGGAGGAGTGCCAGGGATGTGTTCCTGTCGATGTCATCGACAAAGCTGGCGGCCTCGGCGTTGGTGCGGGATGTCCGTGATAGACGGCTCCCGGGAATTCTCAGGAGAGGGGGATGGCCATGGGTTAGGGGGAACCGGAAAAGTCAAGATTCAAGATCTGACCCTCGACTTTCGGATTCGTCAAGGCAAGACAAGGGGAACGTCGGCTTCCGGACAGCCACCCGGTTGTCCGGAAGCAAAGCTTTTCAGATTATGTCGGACAGTGCGTTGCCGATTCTTTGCGTAGCAACGGCGTCACAGCAAAGGAACCGGGCGATTGTTGACCAGCAGTTTTCCGTTTTCGAAAACGACGTCCGCCTTCAGCGTCCCTCCCTCCCGGCGGAGCAGGCCCTGCGCCACCATCGGGTCGACTTTTTGTGACACAACCTGACGCGCCAGGTCCTGCCCAGTATCGGAACCGCCCTCCTGTGCCGCCGGAATCACGCCTTTTGCCTGAAGAACCGTACGCATCACGCCGACGACCAGCGACTCGTCGATCGATATGCCCGCGGTGGCGTTGAGGTTGAGCAGAAGCGCCAGCGGGTTCGGGACCTTCTCTCCGGAGCCTTCCAGCGCGAAGCTCAAGGAACACTCCAGCGCGCCCATGGACGTTGGAACGGACAACCGGCGTATATCGAACTTGACGCCATCTGCCATGAACCTTTCCGACA
>CAZQYA010000121.1:0-1856 GCA_964597325.1 uncultured Desulfovibrionaceae bacterium | reverse complement strand
CTGGTTCCATAGTGCCAACTCGACCTTGAGATCTCGAACTTCCCGGTTGGCGACAATGGCTGCTAGATCGGTGTAGCTATCGCTGATCGACGTAGCGTTCATGTCCCGAATTTCCATGTCGAAAACCACTGGTCCGCAAGAATATTCGCCCGCCGTGGCATTCAGCATATTCAGCAAGCCCCTGGTGGTCAGAAGGCCTCCGTCGATGGAGCTTTGCTCAGATAAACGCAGATCCTCCATGGTGAATATGCTTTGGCCGGACCTGGTCATGTTCATGCTGGACACGGCGGCTTCTGACTGACCGACCAACACCCACGGCAGGAATTGCAGCACATCAAAGTCTATGGAGTGATCGTTCACGGTGAAGGAGAAATCGTCATAAGATAACGTGTACTTAGGGAGGGTTATTTCCCCGCGCCAGGCCTGCGTCTCGGGATCATGGATCACATGGGCGACGCAATTGTCCAACGCCAGGACCGTCCCGTTCACGTCGCATGATAATGCGGCCGTGTTCAGGACGCATTCCAGGTCGTTTCCGAACCCGACGAGAAGGGAAGCGTCCAGAAAGGGCGTGTCCGCCATGAACGTGACTCCCGGTTTGGGTGAATCGCCGGGCACGCTCTCGGCGGCGCTTTCGACCAGAACCAATCCGAGGCGCACCCAGCCAAGCCTGCCAGAAAACATGAACGGGCCATGATGGAAGGTATGCCGCACGCGCACGCCTCCTCCCTGGTTCACCGTATCGCCGTCACCGGATGGTTCGGCCTTCGCTGCCTTGATCATCGTCACCGCCCTGGAGGTGAAGAGCCCCTGCTCATAGGACTCGTTGCTCAGGGACAAGACGCCGCCGCCAGCCTCTTCCAATACCTCTAGATACCGCTCCCGGGCCAATCCACCGAGTATAAAAGACGCTCCGAGGTACAGGCACGCAACCACCGTAAGCACGTACGAAATTTTCTTCATCAGCCCTCCTGTTTTGACCGACCGGAATGGACGGACATTATTCAGGAAGGGACTGTTGCCACATCGGCGCACCCAAAAACAACTCGCATCACTGCGCATTATTTCAGCGCCAGACTGAAATAAAGTACGCAAAGAGCAACCACCCTCAATACCGAATTCTTGCCCCTCAGAGGATGGCCAGAGCTTGAAGCCTGATTCTTCGCACCGGATAACCCTGCTTGCGGTCGAATAATGAAGATCGATTTTGGCGGACACTTGGGCCTGGGTAGAGCAGAATCCGATACACGCCTTGACGAACCTGACGTTTGCTCGACAAATGGCCGATGCATCAGTCAAGATTCAAGATTTGATAACCTCCTCCCCTTCGGAGGGGTCTAGCCATGAGGTGAGGCTAGCCTGAGAAAATCAAGATTCAAGATCTGACCCTCCTCCCCTCCGTTTTTCACACAAATCGGATGGAATCGGATGGAAAAACGGATTGACAAAATGGATGAAATCGGATGTGTTTTCGGACATGATCACGACGAAAAGCCTTTTCATCACACCTGAAATGCTCACCCTGACAGCCCAAATCGACGAGTTCAAAGGCGCGTGGCAGGCTCTGGGGTCGATTGCGCCGGAACGGCTGTCCGCCCTGCGACGGGTAGCGACCATCGAAAGCGTGGGCTCTTCCACGCGCATCGAGGGCAGCGCCCTGTCCGACAGCGACGTGGAGAAGCTCTTGGCAAATCTCGCCATAGGCTCCTTTGTCACGCGGGATGAACAGGAAGTTGCCGGGTACGCGGAAACAATGGAACGGATTTTCGAATCCTTCGAGCATATCAGCCTGATGGAATACCATAGCCGCCAGCTGCTCCTGGATTAGCTGCTTCACCTCGACAAGTACGAAAGGC
>CAZQYA010000120.1:0-9871 GCA_964597325.1 uncultured Desulfovibrionaceae bacterium | reverse complement strand
AGTCGCGCAAGATCAAGGACCGCCTGGAGAAGGAGGCCCTGACCAACGTGGCCATTCAGGTGGAGGAGAGCGAGGACAAGGACTCCATGGTCGTCAAAGGCCGCGGCGAGTTCCAGCTGGCCATCATCATCGAGACCATGCGCCGCGAGGGTTTCGAGATCGGCGTGGGACGTCCCGAGGTCATTTACAGGCGCGACGACTCCGGCAAGCTCCTCGAACCTCTGGAACACGTCTATGTGGACTGCGACGAGGCGTTCATGGGCGTGGTCACGGAAAAACTGTCCATCCGTCGCGGCAAGCTCCTGAACCTCGTCAACAACGGCTCCGGCCGTGTGCGCATGGAGTTCTCCGTGCCGTCCCGGGCCCTCATTGGCTACCGCGACGAGTTCCTGACGGACACCAAGGGCACGGGCATCATGAACTCCCTTTTCGACGGTTACGGCGAGTACCGGGGCGACTTTCCCACCCGCTTCTCGGGCTCCATCGTATCGGACCGTCAGGGGCAGGGCGTACCCTACGCCATTTTCAACCTGGAGCCGCGCGGCCGCATGTTCATCCAGCCCGGCGATGCCGTCTACGAGGGCATGGTCGTTGGCGAGCACAACAGGGACAACGACATCGACGTCAACCCCTGCAAGGAGAAGAAGCTGACCAATATGCGCGCTTCGGGCAAGGACGAGGCCATCATCCTCACCCCGGTGCTGCCCATGACCCTGGAAAAAGCGCTCAACTTCATCCGCGACGACGAGATGGTCGAGATCACCCCGCAAAATATTCGCTTGCGCAAAATTGAGCTGTCGGCGCAGAAACGGCACTCCATGTCGGCGAAAAAGAAGAAGACCGAAGGGAAATAGCCATGCAGAACACTGTTCACGATGTCATCATCGTCGGCGGAGGCCCCGCCGGCCTGTTCGCAGCCTACTACCTGGCCGAGCATTCCGACCTGGACGTCCTGATTATCGAGAAGGGGCGTACTTCGTTGAAGCGCAACTGCCCCCTCGTGGGCGACCAGGAGTGCATCCACTGCAAGCCCTGCAACATCCTGTCGGGCATGGGCGGGGCCGGCCTTTTTTCCGACGGCAAGCTCAACTTCATTCACAAGCTGGGCAAGACCGACCTGACCCAATTCATGAGCGTGGGGAAGGCCATGTCCCTGATCGACGAGACCGAGGCCATCTTCAACCGCTTCGGCATGGACGGCAAGGTCTATCCGACCAACATCGAAGAGGCCAGGTCCATTCGCAAGGAGGCCAGGAAGTTCGGCATTGACCTGCTGGTCATCAAGCAGAAACACTTGGGCAGCGACAACCTGCCCGGCCACATCAACGGCATGGTCGATTACATCACCTCCAAAGGCGTCTCCCTGCTGACCAACGAAGAGGTCCGCGACATCCTCGTGGAGAACGGGGAGGTGCGCGGCGTGGTCACCTCCAAGGGCGAGCACTTTGCCAAAAACGTCATCCTGGCTCCGGGCCGGGTAGGCGCCGAGTGGGTGGGGCAGCTCGTGCAGCGTCACGGCCTGGACGTGACCCAGCGCGGCATCGAGGTCGGCGTTCGCGTGGAGGTCCACAACGAGATCATGCAGGATCTGTGTTCCATCATCTACGACCCGACCTTTTTCATCCGCACCTCCAAGTACGACGACCTGACGCGTACGTTCTGCACCAATTACGGCGGGTTCATCGCCCAGGAGAACTACCAGGACTTCGTGTGCGTCAACGGCCATGCCTACATGGACAAGAAGAGCGAGAATTCTAATTTCGCCTTTCTTTCCAAGGTCGTCCTGAACGATCCTGTCACGGATAATCAGGCCTACGGCGAGTCCATCGGCCGACTGGCCACCCTTATCGGCGGCGGCAAGCCCATCCTGCAGCGTTTCGGAGACCTGAAGCGCGGGCGCCGGTCCACCTGGAACCGCATCCGGAACAGCTACATCGAGCCGACCCTTAACAAGGTGGTCTGCGGCGACATCGCCATGGCCCTGCCCGAGCGCATCCTGGCCAACCTTGTGGAGGGTCTTGAAAAGCTCAACCTCGTGGTGCCCGGCGTGGCCAACGACGAGACGCTTCTCTATGCCCCGGAGATCAAGTTCTTCGCCACCCAGGTGGAATGCGGCGAGAATCTCGAGACGGCCATCCCCGGCCTGTACGTGGCTGGCGACGGACCCGGCGTGGCCGGCAACATCGTCTCGGCCGCGGCCACGGGCCTGGTCCCGGCCAAGAGCATCCTGTCCGGGGGCTAGCAGGCCGTCTTGAAAATGGCGATCTCTTGTATCAGCGAAAAGAGCCAGAACGCTTATGTATGAGTAATACACTGCGCGTCCTGGCTTTTTTTCGCTTCTTTGTGGCTTACCCTTTTTGAAGGGCCTGTGAACATTGATTTTTTCGACATTCAGCGAGGGGCGGATCGTGACAAGTTTCAACGAAAGGTGTTTTCGCGAACGGCGGAGGCGCCTTTTTTTGTCCTACGTGTCCATGCGGCCGGCTGATGCGGACCCTGATGTCGCCCTGACCCGTTTGGTCACCAGCCGTCTGGATATTCGTTGACAGCTCATGACTGGCGGCGAAGATTCGCTCGGGGGGCTGAAGACTTGCATTTATTTGCAGGATAATGAATACCTCAAGACTAATACAAAGCTTTCATAACTATCCAAGGTTTGTCATACATATAAATTGATATCCTCGGCGTCAGAGTGTAGGAATTGTCTTGTAACCTCTGAGAGTTTCCTAGGAGTAAATATGTCTACAATCACCCGCGAAGGAACCCGTGTGACGATCATCCCGGGCCAAGACATCGTGTCTTCCATGGTCCCGGATTTGAAAAACGAATTGAATTCCGTCGTCGAGGAGGGCGCCCAGGAGCTGCGCCTCGATTTGTCCGGCACCGCGATGATGGATTCCATCGGCATAGGTGTTGTCATCGCCACACACAATTCCATGAAGAAGAAGGGCGGCAGACTTGTGGTCTGCAACGCCTCGGAAAACATCCTCAAACTGTTCAAGTCCATGCGGCTTGACCAGCACCTGAATCTGGATACGTAATTCAGGGACGGATACGGAGATATCCCGACAGGACCCGGCCCGAAAGGCGGGGCGGACCAGTCCGGCGCTTCCGGGGAAGCGCCCTTCAGGACTTCGGGAACCGGAGCGCAAGGCTCCCCGAAGGAGGCCGTGAACGCCGCCGTGGCGCAGGCCCCAACTTGAAAACCTTACGGAGTTCGCATGATGATGATGGATGACGAAACTCTACAAATGTATGTGGAAGAAGCCACCGAGCATCTCGGTGACATCGAGAACGATCTTCTGGCCATCGAACAGGCCGGAGCGGATATCGATGTCGAACTCGTCAACAAGGTTTTCCGCGCGGCGCACTCCATCAAAGGCGGAGCCGGCTTCCTGGGGCTGACCAAGATCAAAGACCTGGGGCACAAGATCGAGAACGTCCTGGATATGGTGCGCAACTGTGAACTGGTGCCGGATCCTGAGGTAGTCAACATTGTGCTTCTGGCCTTCGACAAGCTGCGGGACATGATCGTCAACGTGGCCGAGAGCGAGGATGCCTACATCGACGACCATATCGCCGCACTGACGTCCGCTACCTCCGCCAATCTTCAGGGCGAGGAAAAGGGCTCCGTGGACCGCGTGGTGGCGGTTCAGGACAGCCGCGGACGCACGGTCTTCGAGGTGCCCGAATTCGACCTCCTGCAGAATCGCAAGGGTGGGAAGAATCTCTATCTGCTCGAATTCGACCTCATCCATGACGTGCAGCGAAAGCAAAAGACGATCTTCGACGTCCTTAAATGCATGGATTCCACCGGCGTCATTCTGGACCTCAAGGTCGATTTCGAAGCCGTCGGTACTCTCGATGATGACGGCTTCTCCAACCGCATTCCACTCTTTGTCGTGTTCGGGTCCATCATCGAGGACGACATCATGCCCGCTCTCCTCGATCTGGGCAGCGAATTCATCCTTCCGCTGAACATCGACCTCCCGTCGCCGGCCCCAGCGGCGGAAGCCGAGTTTGCCAAGGAGTTGCTCGAACAGACCCCGCAGACTCCCGAAGAGGACAGGACCGACGCCCTGGTCTCGGAAATCTTCAACGGCGCGAATCTGGCCGACGCCCTGAACACGTCCGAACCACAGACTCCAGCACCGCCGGCACAGCCTCAGGCCGAGACTCCTCCCCCAAAGCCGGCGCCGAAACCGGCCTCGAAGCCTGCGCCCGCGCCTCCGACCGAGGACGAGACCCGCAAGCCCCCCAAGTCTGCCATTTCGCAACCCGACAGCCTGCGCGTGCATGTCAGCCTTCTGGAGGATCTCATGAACCTGGCTGGCGAGCTGGTCCTGAGCCGCAACCAGCTCATGCAGGCCATCTCTTCGGGCGTCCTGCATCAGATCGAGGTGGCGGGGCAGCGCATCGACCTGGTCACCTCGGAGCTTCAGGAAACCATCATGCTGACGCGTATGCAGAACGTCGGCAACATCTTTAACAAATTCCCGCGCGTGGTCCGCGACCTCGCCCGCAATCTGGGCAAGGAGATCGATCTGCAGCTCGAAGGCAACGAGGTCGAGCTGGACAAGACCATCATCGAAGGACTGGGCGACCCCCTGACGCACCTGGTGCGCAACTCCGCCGATCACGGCATCGAGACGCCCGACGAACGCGTCCTGGCCGGCAAGCCGGGCACGGGAACCATTGTGCTCAAGGCCTACCACGAAGCGGGCCAGGTCATCATCGAGATCGTGGACGACGGGCGCGGCCTGAACACGGACAGGATCGTGGAAAAGGCCGTGGATCGCGGCCTGATTTCCCCGGATCAGGCCAAGTCCATGTCCGACAAGGAAAAAGCGAACCTGATCTTCCTGCCCGGCCTTTCCACGGCAGAGCAGGTCACGGACGTCTCGGGGCGCGGCGTGGGCATGGATGTGGTCAAGTCCAACCTTGACCAGCTCGGCGGCCAGGTTGATATCGAGACCGCCAGCGGCAAGGGTACGACCATCCGCATCAAGCTGCCCCTGACTCTGGCCATCATTCCGAGCCTGCTGGTCTCCGTGGCCGAGGAGCGCTACGCCATCCCGCAGGTCAATGTGGACGAACTGCTGCGCATTCCCATGGACCAGATCACCGAGCGGGTGGAGATGGTCGGCGACGCCGAGGTCCTGCTTCTGCGCGGGGAGCTCATCCCCCTCATGTACCTTTCCACGGTTCTGGGGCTTGAAGGCTCGGCCCGCAGTTCCTCGACCGTGGTCGGCGAGGTCCTGCGCGGTGAAAAGAGCCTCTCCGAACTGGAGGAGGCCGGCTGCGCCGCCATGGACGTCAATCTTGTGGTGGTTTCGGCGGGTCAGTTCCGTTACGGTCTGGTGGTGGACCAGCTCCACGACTCCGTGGAGATCGTGGTCAAGCCCCTGGGGCGCCACTTCAAGGATTGCCAGGGCTATGCCGGTGCGACCATCATGGGCGACGGCCATGTGGCCCTCATCCTCGATGTGGCCGGTCTCGGGCGCCTGGGCGACCTGAGCCTGACTTCCGTCCAGGAGCGGGGCGCCGCCGCCAAGGAGGCCGAGGTCGAGAAAAGCCAGGACAAGCTCTCCCTTTTCGTGTTCCGCAACACGCCCACGGAATACTGCGCCGTGCCCCTCGATCTGGTGGCCCGTGTCGAGCTTATCGACGCCGCCGAGATCGAGGACGTGGGCGGGCGCAGGGTCATCAAGTACCGTGGCGGCACGCTGCCGGTCTTCTCCCTGGACCAGGCCACCAGCGTGATGCACCTTGACCTGACGGGCGAGCTCATCGTCATCGTCTTCCTCATGGCCGGCCACGAGATCGGCCTGCTGGCCAAGCCGCCGGTGGACGCCATCGAGACTGAGGTGACCATCGACAGCTTCACTCTCAAGCAGCCCGGTATCAGCGGTTCCTCCGTCATCGGCGACAAGACGACCCTCATCGTCGACATCTACGAATTGATTCAGACGGTGCAGCCCGAGTGGTTCGCCGTGCGCGGCAGCATCGAGGTTTCCGATGACGCGGGCGAGGTGGGAGTGCCTCACCTTCTGTTGGTGGAAGACTCGGATTTCTTCCGTGGACAGGTCCGGAAATTCATCGAGGACGACGGCTACACCGTGGATACGGCCGAGGATGGCCTGATTGCCTGGAACATGCTCGACGCCGAACCCGACAAGTACGACCTCGTGGTCACGGACATCGAGATGCCCAACATGGACGGGTTCACCCTTGCCCAGAGCATTCGCCAGGATAAGCGTTTCTCCCTCACGCCCATCATCGCTCTGACTTCCCTGGCCGGTGATGAGGACGTGGCGCGCGGAAAGGCTGTCGGCATTGACGATTATCAGGTCAAGCTCGACAAGGAACGGCTGCTGCAATCCATCTACGAGTGGCTGAAGCGTTACGCATCCTGATAACGACGTCGTCAGCATCCTAAACGGAGCTTTCCTTTGAAGAACATCAAGCTGAGCTACAAGCTGATCGGCGGGTTCGTCCTGACCGCCCTGATCACTCTGGCAGTTGGTCTGCAGGACCGGAGGGGCATGAACACCCTCGAGGGGGATTTGAAATCCCTCGCCGCCGAGGAAATGGTCGCCGTGGAGGATGCGCTTCAGGTCGGGATTCAGCTGCAGCGTATCCGCAGCAGCATGAATCTGCTTCTGGGGCAGGTCATCGGCGTAAAGGAACGTACTGAGATTGCCGAGCGGGTTGCCCAGCGGCAGGCCGAGGCAGAGGAACTGCTCGCCAGACTCAAGGCCCAGAAAGGCCTTGGGGCGGAGATTCTCGCCGCAGTCGAGGAACTGGAACGTTCCATGGGCGTCTGGGACGTCGCCATCGAAAGGATTCTGGGCATTTCCGGGGAACTGTCGGCCATGGATGTCCCCAACCCGGACGCCCTGGCGGCGAAGCTCCATCGTCTGGCCACGACGCATCACGAACTCATGAACCGGGTCGCCAGCCTGGCTCTCTACGGGAAGACTTTTGCGGGTGGTGAACACGCGAAGACATGTCCCCTCGGCCTGTGGCTGAAGGACTATTCGACCTCGAACCCGGAGATCAGCGAAAGTATCGAGCGCCTCAAGCCTCTGCATGAGGAATTGCACCAATCCGTGGTCGAGGTGAAGGAATATGCGTCCTACGGCGACCTGCTCGAGGCCAGACGCGTCTACGAGGGACGATGCATCCCTGCCGCCGAGAAGGTCTTCATGATTTTCAAGGAACTGCTTTTCATCTCGTCCGAAGCCGAGGCGAAATTCACGAAGATGGAAAAGATTTTCGTCTCCGAGGAGGCGCCGGCTCGCGTAGCCGTGCAGAAAAACATCGACGGCCTCATGGAACTCGTCCAGGCCAGTTCCAGGGCACATATCGTCGAAGCCGAACAAAGTGCAGATTCCGTCAAGATGCGTTCGACCGTGATGGTCGGTCTTGGCGCGCTTTTCGGCCTGGCCATCGGCATCGTCCTCACCCGGACCATCACCGGCCCCCTGTTCAAGGGAGTGGCCCTGGCCCGCGCCATGGCAGAGGGCGATCTGACCCGGACCATGGATGTTTCCCGGAAGGATGAGATCGGTGTTCTGGCTTCGGCCCTCAATGAAATGGTGTTGCGCCTGCGCGACATGCTCGGAGATGTCGCGGGTGAGGTCGCTTCGGTCTCCATGGCGTCCCAGTCCCTGGCCGGGGTTTCGGAGCAGATGGCCGGTGGCGCCACCGTCACGGTGCAGCGCGCCCAGCAGGTGACCGTCGCGGCCGAGGAGATGAGCGCCAACCAGAGTTCCGTGGCCGCCGCCATGGAACAGGCCGCAACCAACATAAACACCGTGGCCGCCGCCGCGGAAGAAATGAGCGCGACCATCGGCGAGATCGCCACCAACTCCGCCAGGGCCAAGTCCATCACCGGCGAGGCCGTATCGCGTGCTGGCCAGGCTTCCAGCCGCGTGCAGGATCTCGGCACGGCGGCCCAGGAGATCGGCAAGGTCACCGAGAGCATCACGGCCATTTCCTCGCAGACCAATCTTCTGGCCCTGAACGCCACCATCGAGGCCGCACGGGCCGGCGAGGCTGGACGTGGTTTCGCCGTCGTTGCCAACGAGATCAAGGAACTGGCCCTGCAGACTGCCCAGGCCACGGAGGAGATCCGCGGCAGGATTCAGGGCATCCAGGACGCCACGGGGCAGACCGTTACCGAGATCGACGGTATTTCGGGCGTTATTGCCGATGTCGACGACATTGTCGGCACCATTGCCGCGGCCGTGGAGGAGCAGACGTCGACAACCCGGGAGATCGCTTCCAGCGTGGGACAGGCTTCCCAGGGCATCGCCGAGGTCAATACCAATGTTGCTCAGAGTTCCACGGTCGCCGGGACCATTGCATCCGACATCTCCGACGTCTCAACCCAGGCCAACGAGTTGCTCGCTTCGGGCGAGCAGGTCAGGCAGAGCGCTTCGGGCCTGTCGGAAACGGCGGCGAAACTGAAGAATCTCGTGTCCCGCTTCACCCTGAACGCTTAGGATGTGCTAAAGGAGAATCGCATGAAACAGCAGGCCAAGGAAACGACGGGTCCCCTGCAGCTGTCCTGCTTCTTTGTGGGCTCGGCCCTGTGCGGGATCGACATCAATCTCATTCAGGAAATGAACCGGCAGATGGAGATGACCAAGGTACCCCAGGCGCCGCCCTATGTCCTGGGCATCATGAACCTGCGCGGCCGGATCGTGACAATCATCGACCTGGGCCTCAAGCTGGGGCTGGCCCCGTCCAAGGTGACGGAGACCAGTCGCATCATCATCGTCAATTCCCGGGATGAGAACATCGGCCTCCTCGTGGACCGCATCACCGACGTGGTTACGGACAAATGGGAACATGTCGAGCCGACCCCCTCGAACATCAAGGGGCTCAAGGGCCGGCATTTCAAAGGCGTGCTCAAGACGGCCAAAGACCTTGTGGCAGTGCTTGACGTCGAGTCCGTCCTGTCGGACGATCAGAGCTGATTACACAAGGAGAGTGGATGAATCTGCGCGTTTTGGTTGTTGATGATACGATTATGTATCGCAAGGTGGTGGGTGACATCCTGGCCGAGATGCCGGGTGTCGAGGTGGTGGGCACGGCCAACAACGGCAAGATCGCCCTCTCGCGCATCGCCTCCCTGAAACCGGATCTCATTACCCTCGATGTGGAGATGCCGGTCATGAACGGTCTCGAGACCCTGCAGGAGATCCAGAAGACCAGCCCCGACGTGGGCGTGATCATGCTCTCCAACCTGACCAAGCGTGGCAGCGATATCACCATGAAGGCGCTGGAGCTCGGTGCCTTCGATTTTATCCCCAAGCCTGATGGCGAGGACATGCGGGGCAACATGCAGGCCCTCAGGGGTGCTCTGCACCCCAGGATCAAGGCTTTCGGCAAGCGGCGGGAGATGAGGACCCTGCTTGGACGCAGGGCCCGCACTCCTGGAACCGAGGCGCCGCAGTCCAGGGTGGTGGTGACCTCGTCCGCACCGTCGAGGCGCATGGGCAAGTCCAAGGCCGTGGCCATCGGCATCTCCACGGGCGGCCCCAACGCCCTGGCGAAGATGCTGCCGCAGCTCCCCAGGCTCGGCGTGCCCGTGTTCATCGTGCAGCACATGCCGCCGGTTTTTACCAAATCCCTGGCCGAGAGCCTCGACGCCAAGTGCCAGTACGAGGTGCGTGAGGCGCAGCACAACGACCCGGTGCGTCCCGACGTCATCTACATAGCGCCGGGTGGGAAGCAGATGCGCGTGGCCGCGGGGCAGGGCGGGGTCAAGGTCATCCAGATCACCGATGATCCCCCCGAGAACAACTGCAAGCCCGCGGCGGCTTAGCGTTTCCGAGCCGTGGCGCCGGGGTCCGCCGCC
>CAZQYA010000119.1:0-9877 GCA_964597325.1 uncultured Desulfovibrionaceae bacterium | reverse complement strand
ACTCGACCTTGTGGCATTCGATGCAGGCCTTGGATTGTTCGGACATGCCCCGCTCAATGCGGAACTCCTTGACTTTGCTCATGTCCGCCCCAGCCAGGGTGCTGATACCCAGGATCAGAAATGAAAACAGGATTGCAGGTAGGTAACGGTTCCTCATTCTCTTCCTCCTCGGAAATTGGCTTGTGTGAAAAGTCATTGCTTTGCGAGCAATCCGGCCTGCTTGTAATCGTAATGGTCCCGCTGGTTGTGGACGAGGTCATAGTGACAGTCCACGCACTTCTTCTCCATGCCGGGCATGGGGTAGAGAACCTGCTTGTGGGCGAGCATGGCCCCACGGTTGCCCGGAAGATTCTCGATGTTGCGGTGGCATTTGAAGCACTGGGCGTTCTTGAAGGATGCGTAAGCCTTGCGGCGATTTTCGGCCCGGTCGTAGTCGTCGGGGGAGTCCATCATGAAATGGGCAACCACGTCTTTGATCCCGTGGAAGGTCTTCATATAGAAGAAGTTGACGGTGTCGTGGGGGGCCGGGAGATGGCAGTCCATGCAGTCCGCCACGAAGCCTTGCCCGTTGTTGACGTGGCTCGATGTCTTCCAGGTATCGTAAGCCCACTGGATTTCGTGGCATGAGGCGCAGAATTGCGGCGTGCTGGTTCTGACCATCGTATAATAAGTCATGCTGAACAATGGAAATGCGATGACAATGCCGAATGCAATCAGAAGCAATGGCTTCATTTTTATCTTCATCTTTCTCCCCAATTGTTTGGCAAAATGGGCTACTGTCATTCAAATTGAAAATATCAACATATAGACATTTTAAAATGAACGATGAATATAATCCTATCTAAACGGGCAACCCAAGTCAGTACGGCACAAGATTAAACAAAGGGGAGCATTATGCTCCCCTGAATTAATTACCGGCCATCATGGCTGCGATATCGTCCTGTACCGAACCAATAGGTTTGAGATCGAACTTCTCGATGACGACCTTGGCAACGTTCGGAGACAGGAAACCCGGCAGCGTGGGGCCGAGACGTATGCCCTTCACACCAAGGAACAGCAGAGCCAGAAGCACAGCCACGGCTTTCTGCTCGTACCAGGCGATGTCGTAGGATACGGGCAGCTTGTTGATGTCATCAAGGCCAAAGACCTCTTTGAGCTTCAGAGCGATAACTGCCAGAGAATAGGAATCGTTGCACTGACCGGCGTCCAATACGCGTGGGATGCCCCCGATATCGCCGAGATTCAATTTGTTGTAGCGGTACTTGGCACAGCCCGCCGTGAGGATAATGGTATCCTTGGGCAGTGCCTCGGCTACCTGAGTGTAGTATTCGCGGGACTTCTGACGACCATCGCAGCCAGCCATGACCACGAAGCGTTTGACAGCTCCTGATTTGACGGCCTCCACGACCTTATCGGCCAGAGCCAAAACCTGATGGTGGGCGAATCCGCCTACAATGGTGCCCTTTTCCAATTCCGTGGGCGGCGGACACGTCTTGGCCTGGGCGATCAGCGACGAAAAATCCTTGGTCCCGCCAGCCGGACGGTCCGGAATGTGAGCGGCGCCCTCGTACCCGACCACGCTGGTGGTGTAGAGCCGATCCAGATAGGTGTTTTCCTTCTTCAACGGTACCAGGCAGTTGGTCGTCAGCAGAATGGGACCACCGAAGGCTTCGAACTCTTTGTTCTGATGCCACCAGGAACCGCCGTAGTTGCCGACGAAGTGTTTGTACTTTTTAAAAGCCGGATAGTAGTTGGCAGGGAGCATCTCACCGTGGGTGTAGACATCCACGCCCGTGCCATCGGTCTGCTTGAGCAGTTCCTCCATATCTTTCAGGTCATGTCCGCTGATGAGGATGCCGGGGTTTGTGCGTACGCCGATATTGACCTCGGTGATCTCCGGATGGCCGTAGGTGCTCGTATTGGCCTCATCCAGCAGGGCCATGGTCGTCACGGCGACTTCACCGGCCTTCATGACCAGACCGACCATCTCGTCCACGGACAGATTCTTGGTCGTCGAAGCCAAGGCTTCGAGCATGAAGTCATCGATCTCGGGCTTGCGAAAACCCAGCACGGCGGCGTGCTCCGCATAGGCGGCAATACCCTTCAGGCCGATGATAAGGAACTCACGCAAGGAGCGAACGTCTTCGTTCTCTGTTGCCATGATGCCTACAGTTTTTGCTTTGTCGGCGAAGGCTGACGACGGGCCGCTCCATGTGGCGGCATCAGGAAGAGAATCGCTAAAATCCTTGCCATATTTGGCCAGGTAGGCAGCCATGAAGGCATCCTTGAGCTTGTCGCGACGAGTCAGACCGTCCTGGATCATGGCCTCAAAACGGGCATCATCCCAGTTTGCGTTGGTGATGGTGGCAAACAACCCCTGGAGCACAAAGTCGTCATTGGAACGGTCCGGCTGCCCCAATTCTTTCAGACGCTCTCCATACACGGCGATCCCGCGCAAGACGAAAATCAGCAGATCCTGAAGGTTGGCCGTCTCCTCCGGCTTGCCGCATACACCCTTGACGGTGCAGCCGGTGTTCTTCGCCGTTTCCTGACACTGAAAGCAAAACATTGGAAACCTCCCTGTTGCAGGTTGAAGATGTGATGATCAGTGGATTTGCAACGGGTGCCGGTTAGTCCCGAAACCCGCTCTCATGATGTTTCGTGGCAATGGCGTTCGCCAACCTATCGAGGGCTTCAAAGGAATCCTCTTTCGGCAGCCCTTTGCACAGTACCGGCTCCAGCACCTCGACCTTGAGGTTGGGGATCATGCCGGCCAATGTCTCAACGGTCTTGCCACCCCAACCGTAAGAACCGATCACGGACAGATACTGAGCCTTGGGCCGCAGCGCGTTGGCCAGGAACGCAGCATGCGCAGCAAGAGGGTGAGGGCCTGCAAGGACGGTAGGCGTGCCAAGCACAATAGTACCAGCATCCACAAGCGACATTGCAAGCTTGCCAATATCGGTCACGGCAAGATTGAAAAGTTCAACCCGCACGTCACGTTCAGACAAAGACGCCGTCAGGTGGTCAACCATCAGGCGGGTGCTGCCGTGCATGGAAACAAACGGAAAAGCCACCAAATTATGCGCATCATCGGAAACCCAATCTTTATAGGCGTCTACGATCCAGTCTGGACCGTCGTAGATCTGGCCATGACTAGGAGCGATCATCCGGATGTCATAGGGTGCGATTTTTTCCAGATTTCTGGCTATCACCTTACGAAAAGGCATCATGATCTCGCCGAAATAGCGTTTAGCCGCCTCAAACACCTGACACTGGTCGCGCACAAAAAGCTCACTGCCCGCAATGTGGGAGCCAAAAAAATCGCAGCTGAAAAAAATCCTGTCCTCGGCTAAATACGTGGACATGGTCTCCGGCCAATGCGCCCACGGTGTCAGGATGAACTTCAGCGTCTTGCCACCTAAAGACAAGGTCTCGCCATCCTCGACGACAATAAACTTCTCCTCAGGAATCATCAGCAGGTCCATCAGCATAGACTTGGCTTTGGAATTTGTGACGACTTTCGCCTCTGGGTACAAGTCGAGCACCAGGGCGATCGTCCCGGAATGATCCTGTTCCGCATGCTGGGAAACAACGTAGTCTATCGTCTCCACGCCCTCCAAATGCGCAAGCAGAGTGTCGACCATATCGGGATCAACAGCGTCGATGAGTGCTGTTTTGTCACTCCCCTTCACAAGATAGGCGTTGTACGTCGTCCCGTCAGGAAGCGGCACCAAAGAGTCGAAGAGACGCCTGTCCCAATCAACGGCGCCCACCCAATAAACACCATCGGATATTTTCTTCTTGTTCATCATCCCCCCATCACGTTTGAAAAAAGTAACGGATGATTAGAATATCAAAAAAAATCTCACTTGGTCTAGAGCCAGAATTCAGGGTAACGCCTGTTAGCCGGAATATTATTGACTAAGAGGGCTACAACGAGCAGCACCAGCGCCCCAAGTCCAGCCGGGACAAGCGCGTATATGTAGCCTAATTGGTGCACCGAATCCCCGCCTATGACCGCAATCAACGCGGTAGCCCCGCCGGGCGGGTGCAGGGTCCGGGTCATATGCATGGCCGCAATGGCTGTCGAAACCGCAAAAGCCGCAGCCAACCAGGTGACCGATCCAAAAAGCTGAAACGCACAAACACCAATCAGGGCTGAAAGGACATGTCCCCCAAGAACATTCCGGGGTTGCGCCAGGGGGCTACGAGTAGCGCCATAGACCAGGACGGCAGTAGCTCCAAAGGACCCGATGAGCAGCCCCCGGGCAAACCCATCAATAAAGCAGGCTTGCATGAGACCGACCAAAGCAATGCCCAGGAAGGCTCCAATCCAAGACCACATCACTTCCGAGTTGCTTACCCTGGGCGGACTTTGCGTGCTGCCGCGCATTTTGTTGAAATAATCCACGCCTACCTCCCACACATGAAACTGACGATATCGGTGCGGGTTACAATGCCAACGGGCGTCGCGTTATCGTCACAAATCGGGACCCGATTGATGGCATGCCGGGTGAATATTTCCGATATTTCAGCCACTGATGTCATCCTGGACACAACAATGGGCGGAGTGTTCATTATGCCGTCTACACTCATGTGGCGAAGTTCCGCGACCATGCATCCGCTTGTATTCAAGCATGATGCAACTACCCCCATGAAGCTGGCGGAACCAGACAGGCCCATAATCCGCAGAAAATCCTTTTCAGAAACCATCCCACAAACCCGTCCCTGCGAATCGAGTACTGGCGCACCGCTGACGCCCAATTCGGCCAAGCGTCCTGCAGCTTCTGAAGCTGTCATTCCTATATGCAGGCAATGCACCGGAGTTGACATGATTTCCTCAGCCCGTCCCATTGCCCATACCCGCTTCAATGCCATGTTATAAGCCTGCGTGTATATCTCCCGAAACGTTCCTGGAGTAATATCAACATATCCTTGCATGGATCGCATGGCATTGATGACATCATCTTCTGTCAAATCCAAAGCGTCACACTGATTCTTCATGCCTCCTCCTTCTCGACTCAAACTATTACTCTTCCTTCGCCTGCATGCTCCTCAGTTCTTCCATCTCGTATTTGATACAATCGCTTGAAAGTCGGAATTATTTTCTCGTCATGAGTCACGACAATGATCGCAGTTTCAAATTGCCTTGCCATCTGATTCAGGATTCGAATTACGGCCAAGGCCCTCTCGCTGTCCAAAGGCGCTGTCGGTTCATCAGCCAGAATAACCGGAGGTCGATTGACAAGAGCGCGAGCAATGGCCACTCGCTGTTGCTCGCCTCCCGAAAGCTGTGAAGGCATCGCCTGGGCTCTATGTCCAACATCAAGAGCTTCCAGGAGCTCTTGGGCTTTTATCCGTGCTTGAGAGTTTGAACTGCCTGAAAGCATCGGCAACAAAGCAACATTATCTGTAACATCTAGAAAAGGAATAAGATAAGGTGCTTGAAAGATGAATCCGATTTTGTCTCGCCGAAGTGCCCTCAGGTCGGAAATCAGCCATCCCCGATCAAAAATCACATCATCTCCAAGTGTCATCCTGCCAGCAGTCGGTTCGATTATCGCCCCGAGACATTTGAGCAGCGTGCTCTTGCCTGAGCCTGAGGGGCCGATAAGCCCAACTACTTCTCCGGGGGCAACGACCATGTCCACTCCCTTGAGGGCATCCACAGCCGTATCCCCTTTACCGTAACGCTTTCGCACGTCTTCGATACATATGCCGGACATATCACCCTCCAATGGCTTCGGCCGGATCGACTTTGAGGGCTGCTCGGATCGCCATGACGCTGGCAAATGAACAAATGATCATGACCGCAAAAAGGCCACGCACTGCATCTTCCGGGAGGAGCAGAACATATTTTGGAAAAATGGGAGCCCACAGTGTGGCTGCGATCTTGCCTACCACAAAGCCGATAAGACCAAGTCCAAGCGCCTGTTGCAGGATCATTGCGGCAATAGTTCTGTTGCGTGTTCCAATGAGTTTCAGCACAGCAATCTCACGAATCTTCCCCATGGTCAGCGTGTAGATGATGAAAGCGACAATGGCTGCGCTGACCACGGACAGTATGACGAGAAACATGCCGATTTGTCGGGCCGAGGTCGCCACGAGTTTTTCGACAAGAATTTCTTCCATTTGCGCCCGTGTGTAGGCTTGATATCTGTTCCATCGCTGAATGGATTTCGCTACCTCTTCCGGTGAATGGCCTGGGACAAGCCGGACCAATATGGCATTGACGTTGGAGTTCGAGGACTGAGACGCGATGACCGCATCCAGAAGACCCGGGACCGGCCTATTGAAGGCCGGATTCTGCGACGTCCGTCGGCGGGAACGTACGATGGCGTCATTGTCTTTGAGAAACTGCGCCTCCTGGGCGTCCTTAAGCGGAATGAAGACCATAGGGTCGCCGCCCGAAGAAACAGTTCGCCTGGTCAAGCCGACCACGCGAAAGATATTTCTGCGAATTACGATTTGCTGTCCCAGCCTGAAGCCGGTTTTGACATCGGCAACAGCCTCGTAGTGACTGCGGGTGATGTGCCGTCCAGCCACCAGGGAAATGGGCTGCCCGGGCTCCCCGGGACCTCCCGGCACCACCCCAACTACCATGGCCCGCACATCGCCGCCGTGATGCCTGACCTGCATTGTCAGGTAGGTCACGTTCGCAGCCCTCTCCACCCCCTCCATACCGAGAATCGAACGGTAGACGTCATCTGGTATGGTCGAAGACTCAGCATAGGGCCCCAGAGTGTCCTGCTGAACAACCCATACATCCGCCCCGCTGTTGTCGAGAAGAATCTTGGCGTCCTCGACCATGCCACGATAAATGCCTGCCATGGAAAGTGTAACCCCGATCAACAAACCGAGCCCCACACCGGTAAAGACGAACTTTCCCCAGGAATGAAGGATATCACGCCCAGCCAGACTGATCATTGCGGCGTTCCCGGGACACGATCCACGATCTCGAAGCTGCTTCCGGCCGAAAGCGTCGATCTGCTGTGAGACACGACCATCTGACCTGGACGCAGTCCCTTATGTACTTGCACAAATCCATCAAGGTCACTTGCCCCAAGTTCGACAATGACAAAATCCAATTTCGAACCGTCGACCACCCATACCCCGGTATTGCCAGCATGGCGCAGCACACAGCTTAAGGGTATGGCCGGAACAGGATGCGATCCGGGCAATTCGACTGTCACTTCGGCCAGTTCGCCGATCGCAGGTAGAGGGTCGGGCAAGGATTCAAAGAAAATCTTTGCCAATAGTTCTTCAGTCACGGCATCCGCAACTGGTTCAACGCGCCCTACCTTGCCCAGAATCGACTCCGATGGTCGGGAACGAAGTACCAGGCTGGTCGGCAAACCGTCCTTCAACCCCGAAGCACGAAGTTGATCGAATCGGGCATTGATCCAGAGACTTTTCGGATCGACGATCTCAACCACCGGCTCCCCGGCAACAACCGTCGTCCCGGCTTCAGCCAGACGTTTCGTGACCAATCCGGCAACAGGCGAAACCAACCTGACAATCTCGCGTTGCCGGGACATGCCTTTGGCTTCGGACTTGAGACGCTCGTACTCATGTTGGGCCGATTCGACGTTGGCGAGGGCAGCTTCAAGCCCACTTCGAACGACGTTCAACTCTTCCTGGCGTGCCTCGAAGGCATCTCTGCTTACCGCCCCACTTTGCACAAGAAATTCGAAACGACGAGCCTGAGACTCGGCATAATCTGCTTTTGCCCGCAATTCTCCAACATGTGCGTTTGCCGCCTGCACAGACGCGGCGGCACGCAGCAAAGCAGCCTCTTGAGCTATCAAACGATCATCCAGATCCACAGGGTCCATCTCGCCAACAACCTGGCCCTGCTCAACCTCGTCCCCAACATCCACGGAAATTCCCGAAACACGGCCGGGCACGGTTGGCCCAATGTGGTGGACGTATCGCGCTTCGACGATGCCGATACCAAAAAGCGACGGTCGAATGGACATTTCCTTTACTTCAAACACAACAACAGGAACAGGTGCCAGCGGACCGGATCGAAGCGCAACATATAGGAATGCGCCACCAAGCAGGCTCAAAATCGTCAATAGGAGGAGTTTTTTTCGAGACATAAGACCTATCATTCAGATCTCCTGATTGCCCTGCAAAACAACGCAAACGATTCAGAAGCACCGTGGCGCATATATTCGATATCATCAAAGAGCAGTCCCTTGATGATCAGGCCTTGAATGGTCCCGACAAATAATGAAGCTGCAGCAGAAGTGGAGATCTCCGCATCCACTTCGCCGGCGGATTTTCCCTGCTCCAACTTCAAAGCCAGTAGATCTCCGTATCGCTCAAGAAGCGATCCCACGGCGTTCTTCGCCGGGCTCGTCCCTGGTTTTTGAAGCTCTCCAAACAACATGCGAGGGACCCCGAGGTGCTCAACTGCAAAGGCTATATGGGCCATAAACATGGCCTCTAGAGCAGAGATCGGGCTGGTAGAAACTTCTGCCGCGCTCGAGATCCGAGTGTACAATTCCGTCGCAACCCACTCCATAACGGCCTGCCATATCTCGTCTTTGGTGGAAAAATGACGAAAGATCCCACCTTGGGACAATCCCATTTGTGTAGCGATCCCGGTTGTCGTGATCTCGCTAGGATTTTGGATGGCTGCCAGTTCAAGAACGGCTTTGACCGCCATGGCCCGCCTCTCCTCCGCCGATAGATACTTAGGTGTCGAAGTCATAAAATCTCCTAAAAAAAGCGAGTACTCGCTTACATTCGTAACTCTATCCATATTTGTCAAGGTGCTGACAATCAATCTGGGATCAGCGGGCAGAAATATTGCCAACATTTCAATAATAACACACTGAAATAAAAAAATTATCAGGGGTCTCAGTTCACCTTGATATTGACTTGCCACCAGAACAGTTCGTAATTTTTAGAATCCCGGAAACTATCATCCAGACGGGGGGAGACGCCTCTCTCCCCCCGTATCACTGCTACTATAAATCGCCCCCCTAATGAACTGCGTTTAGAGGACTACCTTCTTCCCCCCTATTCCGCCTAGGATAAGCAATCCCGCATCACCGCCACCGCGAACACGTCGGTAATTCGGGGCAGGTCACAGGCATTCGCAGAGAAACACCAGTATTTTCTCTGCCCTGTCCTCCCTGAGCATGATTTCTTCAGTCATCGAGAGTCTCCTTCACGATTTCGAGTACAGCGATTGCGATCGCTATGGCTGGCCCCCAACTCATATGGTCTTCCCTCCCTTGTAGTGCCCACGGATGCGGACGTTGCGAACATGCCTCAAACGGATGATAATCCTGTCAGGCGGTCCAAAGATCGGCCCAAGATATTTCCTTGCGTTCATAAAGCCTCCTTTTTGATTGGTTGAAACAAAACGAGGAACCCATTGCCCCTGCACGATTGATCATTGCTGGATTTGATCAGCGCCCGAGAATCGCGCCCTCAAGCAGGGTGAACATGGCGGATGCCAATTCAGACATGGAATTCACCACGACACTGCGTCCTGGCAGAAGCACATTTATTCCGGGGCTGGTGATACCAATTCCGTATATCTCGAAGCCCGCCCGTCCTCCCTGCTCAATGGCCTGGGTCGCACAGTCCAAGGAATCCGGCTCACCGTCCGTCACGACGAGGATGAGCTTTCTCTTCTCGATCAAGGGCAGCATGTTCTGCATAACCCACCACAAGGCTTCCCCCATGGGCGTGCCGCCTGCGGGGACGAGGTCCAGATTGGCATGCACCTTCTGGCCGTGCGTGATGACGGGGGCGACGGTCGAGTATGATCCATTCGGCAACTGTGAGCTGGGAAACGCAGTCACGGCGACGTTGATCTTTGAAGCCTCCAAGGCGGAGGCGACGGCGTAGCAGG
>CAZQYA010000118.1:3151-9960 GCA_964597325.1 uncultured Desulfovibrionaceae bacterium | reverse complement strand
CCATGAGGTCGACGAAGGTGGCGTAGGCCCAGTAGAATTCGATCATGGTGAATTCCGGATTGTGCCTCGTATCGATGCCTTCGTTGCGGAAGTTGCGGTTGATTTCGTAGACCCGGTCGAATCCGCCCACCAGGAGACGCTTCAGGTAGAGTTCCGGAGCGATGCGCAGAAACAGGTCCATGTCCAGAGCGTTGTGGTGCGTCCGGAACGGCTTGGCCGTGGCCCCTCCAGCGATGGGCTGCATCATGGGGGTCTCGACTTCGAGGAAGCTGCGCTCGTTCAGGAAATTCCGGATGAATTGTACGATGGAGGTGCGCTTGCGGAAGATCTCCCTGGCCCGGTCGTTGACCAGGAGGTCCACGTAGCGCTGGCGATAGCGCGTTTCGACGTCCTTAAGGCCGTGATATTTCTCCGGGAGGGGCCGCATGGATTTGGTCAGCAGCCGCACCTCGGTGGATTTGACAGTCAGTTCGCCGGTCTTGGTGCGGAACAGTTTGCCGGTCACGCCGACGATGTCTCCGATCTCGAATTTTTTGAAGACGCTGTACGCCTCGGTCCCGAGGTCGTCACGGGCGGAATAGACCTGGATTTTGCCGCTGGTGTCCTGGATGTGGAAGAACGTGACTTTTCCGAAGGATCGGTGGGCCATGATGCGGCCGCAGAGAGAGAAGGTCAGCGCTTCCCCGGCAAGGACCTCTTCGTCCTTGTGCCCGTGGGCCTCGATGACGTCCCCGATCTCGGCGGAGCGGCGGAAATCGTTGGGATATAGCGGAATGCCCGCGTTCTGCAGGAATTGCGCCTTATCCTTTCGGTGGCGCAGCAACTGCTTTTCATTGGGGGCATTGTTCTGGTTTTGTGTCAAGGAAAGTCTCCGTTTCGGGAATAAATGCGTCGGATAAACAAGTTCGGGTATTGGAAATTGAACCTGTCGTCAAGAAAAGTCAATGGCGCAAACTGGCGGCTAGTCTGCAAATCCGACGGGTTGCAGGATGTCGGCCAGGTGTTTTCCGTTCTTCAGTATGCCGTCTTTCGGGAGGCCCACTTTCTCCAGGAGGTGTTCCAGGGCCGCGCGTTCCGAATGGGGGGCGAAGAGAGGGTAGTCGCTGCCGAAGAGAATTCGCTGCTGGTCGTGTCGGGCAAGAATCACTGCCAGCGTTTCAGGGGGAATGGCCGCCTGGCAGCATGAGGTGTCCATAAAAAGGTCTTTGCCTGCGAGATGTTCCAGGGTCTCGTCCCAGAGGCCGAGTCCGCCGAGATGGGCGGCAACGATGTCCAGGCCCGCGTGGCGGTCCAGTATGCCCGCAACGTGAGCCGGTCGCGACACGGTGGGCCCTCCGGGTCTGGCGGGGCCCATGTGGAGCGTGACCACGAAACGTCCGCGGGCGGCTTCCCATATGGGTTCCCAGAGCGGGGAGTCCAGAGGGATTCCGGCGAGGTCCGGGTGGAGCTTCAAGCCGCGGATGCCGTGTCTTTCGAGGCGCTCCAGTTCGTCCCTCCAGGCCGGGTGCTCCGGGTGAACCGTACCGAAGGGGATCAGCCGCGCATGGTCGCGGCCAAGGCCGATTATCCATGAATTGGCGGGGATCATCTGGTCGGGCCGCAGGGCCGCGGTAAAGCAGATGGCCCGGCTTATTCCTGCCTGATCCAGATGCCTGAAGAGGTTGTCGGCCAGTCCGTCCCCCGCGGGTTCCCGGCCACATTCCTGACCGAGGGCCGCAGCGAGCCGTGGGCCGATTTTTGGCGGAAAGACATGGGTATGGCAGTCGATCATGGGCGCTCTATGCGAACAAGGCCGTAAGCCACTCCGGGACGCGGACGGGTCTGCCCTGGTCGTTGACCGCAGCGTGCTGCGTCATGCCACGGGCAAGGATACGCGATTTGTCACCGTCGGCAATTTCGTATTCGAAATGCAACGTGGCCCGGCTTTGCCCCGCAAGGCCTGTGCGGATGTGGATGATGTCGTCGTAGCGTGCCGGAGCGAGATAGCGGCAGCTGGCCTCGCGAACGGGCAGAAAGATGCCGCGTTCTTCCACCACGGAATAGCTGAATCCCAGGCTTCGGATCAACTCGCTGCGGCCACGTTCGAAGAGGTGCAGGTAATTGGCGTAGTAGACTACGCCCATGGCGTCGGTTTCGCCGTAGGACACCCTGTGCTGCAGCCAGCACGATGGTTGCGGAAAGGGCGCGTTCATACACCCTGTCCGAGGCAGAAGGGAAGGAGGTTCCGCCCTTCGGGCAGGAAGAGGCCTGTAGCCCCTGCGGTATTCTCGTCGAAGGCTGTGGGACCGTCGTTACGCGTTGCCCTGGTGCGGTACATCAGGAAGGGGACCGGGTCCGTGGTGTGGGTGCGCCGGATCACGGGTGTGAAATGGTCGCAGGTGACCACGATGGTTGCGTCTTCGTTTTCCAGGGCTGCGAGAACCGGGGCCACGATGCGCCGGTCGAAGAGTTCCACCGCCTGTTTTTTGAGCAGGGCATCGCCCATATGACCGCATTCGTCGGGCGCTTCCACGTGAACGTAGACGAAGTCGCCGTTTTTCAGGAAGTCCAGGGCCGCCTGCACTTTGCCTTCGTAGTTGGTGTCGATGAGGCCGGTTGCGCCTTCAATGTCGGGTACGCTCATGCCTGCGGCTCGTCCAAGGCCCTTGACCAGGTCCACGGCCGAAACCACGGCACCGCGCAGGCCGAAATGCTTTTCGAATCCAGGCAGGTTAAGCGGGCGGCCCTGACCCCAGGGCCAGACGGACGTGGCCTTGGAGGTGGGCTCGTCGCGCAGGAATTCATGGGCGGCGCGCAGGAATGCGTCGAGCTCGGGATAGGAGGCGAAGACTTCCAGGTCCTGGCCGATGGGCTGGTCGAGGATGTCGTGGGGCGGCCGGATATCCAGCTCTGCGGCCTTTGTCGCGGCACCGCCGCGTTGCACGAGCAGGTGGCGGTACTGAATGCCCTGGACGGGCTGGAATGGGCCACCGGCAGCCATTTCGGCCAGTCTGGCCAGTAGGGGGGCGGCAACGGGGGTGCCTATGTGACCCGAGGAGTAGTCGAGCATGATGCCCGACTGCGAGAGTTCGGTTACGGTGACCAGATTCATGCGCCAGACCAGGTCGTCGGGGTCGAGGCTCAGCCCCTGGGCCGCGGCCTCGATGGGCCCGCGACCCGTGTGGTGGGTTTGCGGGTCATAGCCCATCAGGGACATGTTGGCCACGTCGGAGCCAGGGGGCATGCCTTCGGGAACGGTTTGGCAAAGGCCTGCGACGGAGCGCGGAGCCATGCGGTCCATGGTGGGGGTATCGGCGGCCTGCATGGCCGTGCGGCCACCAAGGATGTCCAGGGGCCAGCCGGCCATGCCGTCGGCTACGAGAAATACGGTCTTGGGCATCAGATGATCCTGTAGTGCACGGGCGGGTCGAGCACGAAGCTGAATTTCTTGATGGTTTCGAGAGCTGCGGAAACATTTTGCATCTGCGCGGAATGACTGATGAAGACGATGGGCACACCTGCGTCTGGCGAGTATTGCCGCTGGACGACCTGGGCGATGCTGATGTTGTACTCGCCCATGACTCCGGCGATGGATGCCATGACACCGGGGCGGTCCACCACGGTAAAGCGGAAGTAGTGGCGGAACACGGTCAGTTCCGGCGCCAGGATCGGGGCCAGCGGCAGACGCGACTCCAGAAAGCCCGTATTGTTGGGTACGCAGTTGGTGCGGGCCAAGGCCAGGATGTCCGCCAGGACGGCGCTCCCCGTCGGCAGATCCCCGGCGCCCTGGCCATAGAGCATGACCGGGCCAACGGCGTTGCCTTCAAGAAGTATGGAGTTGACCGGGCCGTCGACTTTGGCCAGAATATGGTCCTGACGCAGGAGGGCCGGGTACACTCCGGCATGGAGCAGCCCGGATTTTTCCCGCACCTGGGCCAGGAGTTTCAGGCGGTAGCCGAACTCCCTGGCCAGGGAGATGTCGAACTGTTCGACCTTGGAGATGCCTTCCACCGTGAGTTTGCTCAAGGGGAAGTCCTGGCCGTAGGCGAGGCGGATGAGAATGACCAGCTTATGGGCCGCGTCAATGCCCTCCACGTCCAGTGTGGGGTCGGCTTCAGCGTAGCCTTTGTCCTGGGCCTTGGCCAGGACCGTGGCGAAGTCTTCCCCCTTTTCGGACATCTCGGACATGATGAAGTTGGCCGTGCCGTTCAGGATGCCTGTCATGGCCTTGATGCGGTTGCCGGCCAGGCTCTCCTTGAGGGTCTGAATGATGGGGATGCCTCCGGCCACGCTGGCTTCATAGTAGAGTCCCAGGTTCTTGGCCGCTGCCAGTTCGAAAAGTTCTGGGCCGTGTTCGGCCAGCAGGGCCTTGTTGGCCGTGACCACGGACTTGCCGTTGTTCAGGGCGCTGGTAATGAGGGTGCGCGGAAATTCGATGCCGCCTGCGAGTTCGACGACGATATCGATTTCGGGGTCACCGATGATGTCGTCGATGCTGGTGGTGAAGGTCGTGTCGGCAGAGGGCGCCACGTTCCGCGGTTTGTCCAGGTCCCGGACCATGATGGTTTTGACCTTGAGGGTCTTTCCCAGCCTGCGTTCGATCCAGTCGCTGTTTTGCTGGATGATCTTGACCAGTCCCGAGCCGACGGTTCCCAGGCCGGCCAGGCCGAGGTTTATGACGGAGTCTTTCAAGGGATTCCTCCACGCGAAGCATGAATAAAGATTGTCGAGTCGAAAATCAGATATGTGCCGCATCATCGAGGCGCTGTCAAAAGCAGGGAGTTGGCGCGACCTTGAAATTTTTGCAACAGAGGCATTTTTTATTGACGCCTTGCCGGGTATTGGATAACCAGCCCTTTCTTCACTGGACGGAGAGGTGGCCGAGTAAGGCTGAAGGCGCTCGCCTGCTAAGCGAGTATAGGGGCTTAAACCTCTATCGAGGGTTCAAATCCCTCCCTCTCCGCCATCCCCTTGGAGGGTTGGCAGAGTTGGTTGATTGCACCGGTCTTGAAAACCGGCATGCCTTTGCGGGCATCTGGGGTTCGAATCCCTAACCCTCCGCCACACGCGTATCATCCGCTGGAATCAGTACGATTTCGGCGGTTTTTTGCGTTCTGGGCCTTGGTGTCTCCGGAATTTTCGGACTTGTTCCATTGTTTTCGGCCAGTTCTTTCGATAGGGGAGGGGCGAGCCGACACTGCAATCAAGGATGACAGGATGAACGTGACCCCTACAGATATTCCCGGAGTACTGCTGATCGAACCGAAGGTCTTCGGGGATCATCGAGGTTTTTTCTGCGAGACATTCAACCGGCGGTTGTTCGAGGAGCGCGGTCTGCCGGTGGATTTCGTGCAGGACAATCATGCCTTTTCCGCCCGAGCCGGGGTGCTGAGGGGCTTGCACTTCCAGGTGCCGCCCATGGCTCAGACCAAACTGGTGCGGGTGGCCCGAGGGGCCGTCTTCGACGTCGTGGTGGACCTGCGCAAGGGGTCGCCCGCGTACGGGCGCTGGCAGGGGTTCACCCTTTCGGCCGACAACCACCTTCAACTGCTCATTCCCGCCGGACTGGCCCACGGCTACATGACTTTGGAGGCCGGTACGGATTTTCTCTACAAGGTCGACAACTTCTATTCTCCCGAGCACGACGGTGGGGTTCTCGCCGATGACCCTGACCTTGGCGTGCCCTGGCCGATACCGTCCGCAATACTGTCCGAGAAGGACAAGGTGCTGCCGAGGCTTGCGAATTTCGACTCTCCGTTTGTATACGGACAGCCGGAGTGATTGCCGAGTGTTTTGGTAGACATTCGTCCTTTTTGGGCCGAAATATGCATTTGTAACAAGGGGTTAGAGGTGCGTTGGCGTTCGTGATTTTTTTCATTATCTCTTGACACCCCCCGAATCTCTTGCATACAGAAAGACAATTCTTTCGTGAACGGTTTATCTTATTTCAATTTAACGCGGTAGGAGGAGAGGACTGTGGCAAAATGCAAGAGCTGCGTGGTGTTGCCATTCCTGGTCGGTTTGGCGGCATCGATCGTGCTTGGTTGGTGGGGCTTTCCAAAAGTCCTGTACAGTCAGAAGACCCAACCCATCCGGTTCGATCACGTCGTGCATGTGGATGATCAGGCCATGGCATGTGAAGATTGTCATGCCTTTCGGGAGGATGGTTCCTACGCCGGCCTGCCCTCCAATGCAAACTGTGTCGGCTGCCATGAATTCGTTCAGGGCGAGGATCCCGACGAGGCCCGTTTCGTGAGCGAATACGTGGAGCAGGAAAAGGAAGTCGAATGGCTTGTTTACCAGAAGCAGCCCGACAACGTGTACTTCTCCCATATCGCGCACCAGGAACTCGATTGCTCTTCATGTCACCCCGAAGTGGCCTCCATGAGCTCTCCGCCTGTTTACTATGAAAACAGGCTGACGGGCTACAGCAAGGACACCATGAAGATGTGGCAGTGTGAAGAATGCCATGCCAAGACCGGCGCAAGCAACGCCTGTTTTGTGTGCCACAAATAAGACAGGAGCGGATTTACGATGGGACTCGATAGAAGAAGCTTTATTTCTTTGGTGGCTGGCGGTGTGGCGGGCAGCCTCTTCACTCCCGTAGTCTGGAAAAGCCTTGATGACGTATCCATCTGGACCCAGAACTGGCCGTGGATTCCCAGGCTTCAGTACGGCGAGGAGATGATGGTTCCAGCCCTGTGCAAACTCGGCTCCGACGCCTATGGCATCAAGGTCAAGACTGTGGGCGGACGTCCGGTCACGGCCGAGGGTGATCCCGATCATCCCTTGAGCATGGGCGGTATCTGCCCTCTGGGCGCCGCAAGCGT
>CAZQYA010000118.1:0-3141 GCA_964597325.1 uncultured Desulfovibrionaceae bacterium | reverse complement strand
TTAATGTGTTTCAGGTAGGTTTTTTGTGTGAAACCCTGTCTTATTGATAAGGCTTCGAGTGCTCTCGTTCTCATTGATCTTCAGGATCGCCTTCTCGCATCCATGGAAGAGGCTGAGGAGATTCTCGCTGGGAAGCTCCAGGATGCCGGCTCCGGCGTGGCCATGATCAGCGGCGATGAAACCGGTTCCGTCACCGACGTCCTGGCCGGACTGGTGGGCAAGGCCGGTTCCGACAAAACTTTTTTCATGCCGGGCGAAAGCGCCCCGGCCGCGGCCGCACTGGCCATGCTCGGTGGCGACGGCCAGGTAGGGTACGACATCGAGAATGCGAGCTACGTACTCATGCTCGGTGCCGACGCCCTGGGTTCCTGGGGCAACGTGGCCCGCAACGGCAAGGCTTTCTCCGCAAGCAGGGAGAAGGGCGTCAAGTTCGTCTATGCCGGACCGACCCAGAACGGCACCTCCGCGGTGGCTGACAGCTGGGTGCCCTGTGCGCCCGGAACCGAGGCGGTCCTGGCCATGGGCTTGGCGGCGATTATTTCCGCCGGTGGACGTGATCGTTCTTCCTGGCCCGGATTTGCCGAGTTCGCGAAGTTCGTGCAGAGCGCATACACCCCTGAGAAAGTTTCTGAAGTCACCGGCGTTTCCGTCAAGGTGATCAAAGGGCTGGCCCAGGACCTGGTCCGCGCAGGCCGCCCCCTGGTGCTGACTTCCGTTGGCGCAGGACAGGGCATGGGCGCCTTTGAGATGGCTGCCGGCATGTGCCTGAACATGCTGCTCGGGCGCGTCAACGCCGTAGGTGGCGTACGCACCCTGCCATGGAGCCCCAAGGTTGTTGAGTCCGCTCCCGAAAGGAAGGACATGCTTGCGGCCGATCTGGCGGGCTACCTGACCGCCGTCGCGGACGGCGGAGCCGAGGCTCCCTCCCTGCTCATGGTCTATGGCGCCAACCCTGCCTATGCCATGCCGAACCTGACCAAGGCTCAGGCGGCCATCGACAAGGCCGGGTTCGTGGTGTCCTTCAGCCCCTTTATGGATGAGACCGCTGCCATGGCTGATCTCATAATGCCCGACAGTTACGCCTTCGAGCGCCTGGACGACGCCTACTCCCCGTATGGTTCCGGACAGCCCAACTACACGGTCGCCGCGGCCGTCATCAAGCCCGTCTACAACACCAAGGCCACGGGCGACGCGTTGCTGGCCGTGGCTGCCAAGGCCGGACTGGATCTGGGTTTTGAGACCTTCGAAGACGTGGTCATGGCCAAGGCCGAGGCCCTGGGCGCCGATTATGATACCCTTCTCGAAGGATCCCCCTGGGTTGGCGAGGAGTTCCCGGTCCAGGAATTGGCCATGTGGACGACTCCGCTCAAGGAGATCGGCGTGCCCGCCAAGGACGGCAAGTCCCTGGCCCTGGCTCCAGTGGTCAAGCTCAAGGTCGGCAGCGCCAAGATCGCTATCCCGCCTTTCAACACCAACGCTATCCGATTCGACGAAATGCTGGGCAAGGACATGTACGTGTTCATGAACGGCGTCACGGCAAAGAATCTGGGCGTCAAGCAGGACGACGCCGTCAAGCTGTCCGCGGCCGCAGGTGACTGCCAGGCCCGCGTCCGCATCTTCGAGGGCGTGATGAACGACACCGTGGTGGCTCCCCTCGGGTACGGCCACAGTGCTTGGGATGATTTTTCCAGAGGCAAAGGGGACAACGTCTTCAAACTGCTGTCCGCCGAGGCCGAAGGCGAAACCGGGCTTTCCCGTTTCGCGACGGCGCGGGTTACTGTCAGCAAGGCCTAGTCATTCCTGAGCACCTGGCGAAAACAAGAGGATACTCACAATGCAAGCAAAAGAATTCAAGGTGAAGTGGGGCATGGTTGTCGACCTCGACAAGTGCACCGGATGCGGTGCCTGCTCCGTGGCCTGCAAGGCGGAAAACAACCTGCCGCCCGAGGTCGATGCGTCCAACAAGTTGCGGACCGCCGATTGGTTGAACATATATGAATTGTCCAACGGAAAGCCTTTTCCGGATCACGAAGTGGCGTATCTGCCCCGGCCCTGTATGCAGTGCGGAAAGCCGTCCTGCTCCACGGTTTGCCCTGTCGTGGCAACCCTGAAGGACGAAGAAGGCGGCATCGTCAGCCAGATTTATCCCCGCTGCATCGGCTGTCGGTACTGCATGGCGGCGTGTCCCTACCATGCTCGTTACTTCAACTGGTTCGATCCGATCTGGCCTGAAGGAATGGAAAAGGTTCTGACCCCATATGCCTCCACCCGCCCCCGCGGTGTGGTCGAGAAGTGTACTTTCTGCCATCACCGTTTCATGGCGGCCAAGGAACAGGCGCGCATGAACGGCGAGGATCCGACGAAATTGGCCGAAGACGCCTACATCCCGGCCTGTGCCGAGATTTGTCCCACTGGCGCGATCAAGTTCGGCGATCTGAACAACCCCGAGCACGAGGTGAACAAGCTGGCCGCGTCCAAGTACGCCTTCCGCCTGCTGGAAAAACTCGGCACCGAACCGCAGGTCTACTACTACTCCAAGCGCGAGTGGGTGCGGAAACTCGGGGACAACTACCTGCAGAATGCGAAGGGAGGCGAACATGTCTGATAGAGCGTACTGGCCCGAAGGGGTGGAACGTTGTTCTGTTGGGAAGTTCCTGGCCTGGTTGGGCGCGATCAGCATCTTCCTCGCCTGGGGCGGATACGGTGCGTTCAGGGTGCTGGGAACGGGCATCGGTGTCACGGGTCTGGACAACTATTTCGGGTTCGGCCTGTGGATCACCTTCGACCTCGCGGTCATCGCCCTGGGCGCCGGAGCCTTCTTTTCCGGCTTCCTGCGGTACATCATCCGCATCGACGAACTCAAAAACATCATCAACCTGGCGGTCATCGTCGGCTTTCTTTGCTATTCCGGCGCAATGCTCGTTCTGGTTCTGGATATCGGTCAGCCCCTGCGGGCCTGGTTCGGTTACTGGCACCCCAACGTTCATTCGATGCTGACGGAAGTCATCTTCTGCATCACCTGCTATTGCACGGTGCTGATCATCGAATATGTGCCGCTGATTCTCGAGAACCGCAAGATCAACGAAAACAGGTTCTGCCATCACCTGGCCCACAACTTCCATGTGTACATGCCGCTCTTCG
>CAZQYA010000117.1:0-10058 GCA_964597325.1 uncultured Desulfovibrionaceae bacterium | reverse complement strand
ATGTTTTACCGACCGAATCCCACTCTGGGATCTGTTTCTGTCGATGTTTGCGTTCATGGCCGTGCTCGGCACCATGACGCAATACCGTTTCGCGGTTCGCAGGAATGAGGACCAGTCCGAAACACCGCACGCCAGGACCCTCTACGACGCCGACGCCCTTTTCCTCCTGGCCAGGCGCCCGGAGCTGCTCGGCCGCCTGGGGCCCGAGGCAGTGCTCACCCCGCACCCCGGCGAAATGGCCAACTTTTTCGGCGTCACGGCCCAGGAGATCAACCTTGCCCGGGCCCGCTACGCCCGCGAGTTCTCCTTCGGACACCGCGTCAACCTGGTCCTCAAGGGCGCCGCGACCATCGTCGCCGGCCACGAGGACCCCATCTCCATATCGCCCTTCTGCGCCCCCAACCTGGCCGTGGCCGGGTCGGGCGACGTGCTGGCCGGCATCATCGGCAGCCTCATGGCCCGGAACCTCCCGCCATTGACCGCCGCACAACTCGGCGTGTATTGGCATGGGTATGCGGGCATGCTGCTCGCAGAGGAATTCCCCGACCGGGGCAACACCCCCATGGAAATTGCCGAATACCTGCCCAAAGCCCTGAAGGAGTGGAAAAAATGCGTACAGCTCAGGATATCATGACCACAGACGTGGTGACCATCGGTCCCGACGTCGACATCACCGAGGCCGCAAGAATACTTCTGGACAAGGGCGTCAACGGTCTTCCCGTGACCGACCCCGAGGGACGACTGGTGGGCATCCTCTGCCAGAGCGACCTGGTTCGCATGCAGAAAAATCTGCCCATCCCCTCCCTGTTCACCCTGCTGGACGGACTGGTGCCGCTGTCCTCAACGGCCCTGCTTGAAGCCGAAGTCAAACGCATCGCCGCCTCCAAAGTGGCCGACGCCATGAGCACCAACGTAGTCACCGTATCCCCCGAGACGACCATCGACGAAATCGCGTCCCTCATGGTCGACCGGAAGTTCCACACTCTTCCCGTGGCCAAGGACGACTTCCTGGTGGGCATCGTCGGCATGAAGGACATCATAAAGACGCTGATGCCGAAGCCATGAACATCGTCCTGCCCTCACTTGAAGCGACGGCCAGACTGGCCCGGGCGCTGGCGACGTGCATCGACCGAAGCCCATTCCTGCCGGCCGTGCTCATGCACGGCCAGCTGGGGGCCGGCAAGACGACCTTTGTGCGTGAACTGGTCCATGCCCTGCCCGGCAGCGGTCATGCCGAGGTCAGCAGCCCGAGCTTCAACCTGCTGAACCTCTACCCCACCAAGCCGCCCGTGGGACACTTCGACCTCTACCGCACCGAAGGGCAGGGTTTCAGCGACGATCTCGAGGAAACCCTCCTGGCGCCGGACCATTTCTGTCTGGTGGAATGGGCCGAACATCTGCCTGCGGACTGCATGCCGGACAGTTACATCAGCATGACCTGGACAGTGCACGACGAGGAACGAATCGTCGAACTCTCGGCTCATGGTCCGGAGGCGCAGACCGTTCTGGACTGCGTCCGCGACTCCATGGAGGCGTAGACGCCCCCGTGTCCCACAAGCATCCCCTCGCCGAATCCCTGCGGCCCCAGAATCTGGACGATTTCATCGGCCAGAGCCACTTCCGCCAGCGGCTGCGAACCCTCATGCAGTCGCGCAACCTTCCAAGCCTCCTGCTCTTCGGCCCCCCGGGTTGCGGCAAATCCACCGTGGCCCTGCTTCTGGCTCGTCATACAGGCAGACCCTTCGTGCGCGTCAGCGCCCCCGAGGTCGGCATAACGGCCTTGCGCAAACACATCCAGGACAAGGAAATTCTCATCCTGGACGAGTTGCATCGCTATTCCAGGTCCCAACAGGACTTCTTCCTCCCACTCCTGGAGACAGGCGACCTGACACTCATCGCCACGACCACCGAAAACCCGTCCTTCAGCGTCACCCGTCAGCTCCTCTCCCGCCTGCATGTGCTGCGTCTGCGCTCCCTGGCCATGGCCGAACTCGTGGATGTCGGCAAACGCGGCATGGAGACGCTCGGAGCCGTCATCCCGGAAAAAAGCCTGGAACTCCTGGCCACTTTGGCGGGCGGCGATGCCCGGACCATGCTCAACCTGGTGGAATTCGCGGCTGGCCTCGAAGAAAAGGATCTGGAACTCGAAAATCTCAAGACGCGGCTGCCGGAGATCGTGCTGCGGGGCGACCGCGAGGGGGATTCGCACTACGAACTGGCCTCGGCCCTGATCAAGTCCATCAGGGGCTCGGATCCAGACGCGGCCCTCTACTACCTGGCCTGTCTGGTGGAGACGGGCGAGGATCCGCGTTTCATCTGCCGCAGACTCATCCTTTCGGCGGCAGAGGACGTGGGCCTGGGCGACCCCATGGCCATGCCCATGGCCGTAGCCTGCGAACAGGCCGTGGACCGCATCGGTATGCCCGAAGGCTGGATTCCCATGGCCGAGGCCACGGTCTACCTCGCCCTGGCGCCCAAAAGCAATTCAGCCTATGCGGGCTACCTCTCGGCCATCAAGGAAATCCGCACCAACGGCCCCAAGCCGGTGCCCCTGCACCTGCGTAACGCGTCCACCAGCCTGCAGCGGGAATGGGGATACGGCCAAGGTTACAAATATCCCCACGCCTACCCCGAAGCCTGGGTCGACCAGGACTACATGCCACCCGAACTCAAGGGGCGGACCTTCTACAATCCCAAACCCCAGGGGCACGAGGAACGCCTGAACACGTGGACCCGCAGGCTCAAGGCCTCGCGGGTCAAGCCCCGGGCCAAGGACAGCAAGGACTGGACGGGTTGAGGCGGGGACGGCCTGCGTGAAACCGAATGGTTGACACCACGCTGCTCCCCGCAACCCTTCATGTCGGACAGGCGAAAGCGAACCCGCTCCCCTGGACGTAGATTTGCACGATGGAAACGCATGGATTCCCGCCTGCGCGGGAATGACACCCGGACGGTGCGGCAAACCTACGCTTTGCACGCGCCCTGCCCGACCGCTTACCACGGCGTCATCCCCGCGCAGGCGGGGATCCATCTTCTCGAATTGACTAAAGAAATAAGAAAGGAACGATACCATCTTCCGCCAGACGTACGATCGGAGCTGTCCGGTTCCGGTCCGGGCGGGGGGCGTCGACTGTCTGACTGAGCCCGGCATCGTTAGTTGCAGCGTTGCCCGGCACTCGGCCCGGACCTTGGGCGCCGGCACGCAACGCTTCAACTCTACGAGGCCCGCGAAGGAGTTTCGACGGCCCCCGCCCGGACCGGAAACGGACAGCGGCCGCTCAGACACATCCCCAAACTTCTTACCTGACCGGCCTGCCGAACCGGACACACTGCGGCAAAGCGGCCTCCGCCTCACCCCCCCTGCTTCTTTCCCATGTCCCCGAACAGCATCCGCTGCACGTCGGAAATTCTCGACCAGCCCTCGGCCTTTGCCCCGGCCTTGGGGTGCACCATGGGCTGGTAGCCCAGATTGCCGGCCTGGCGCAGCCGCACGTCGTGACCAGTGACGGGTCGGATCTGCCCGTTCAGGTCCACCTCTCCCCAGAACACGGCGCCCTCGGGCAGAGGACGATCGTAAAGTGAAGAGAGGATGGCCGCCACGATGCCCAGGTCCAGACCAGGATCCTTCATGCGCAGACCGCCGCCGACCTTGGCGTAGACATCCACCTGGCCGAGATTGACCTGCAGGCGTTTCTCCATGACTGCGATCAGCAAATGCAGACGGTTGGAGTCAAAACCCAGTGCCGTGCGCCGTGGAAAAGCCAGAAAACTCCGGGTGACCAGGGCCTGCACCTCAACCACGAAGGGCCGCTGGGACTCCATGGACATGACCAGGGCAGTGCCCGACAGGGCCGTATCACGGGCCTGAAGAAAAAAGGTCGAAGGGTCCTCGATGACACACATGCCCCGCTCCTTCATCTCGAAGAGCAGGATCTCGTTGGAGGGGCCGAAACGGTTCTTGACCACGCGCAGGATGCGGAAAAGATGTTCCTTGTCGCCTTCCAGGTACAGGACCGTATCCACCATGTGCTCCAGAAGCTTGGGTCCCGCGATCTGGCCTTCCTTGGTGACATGCCCGACAAGAATGACCGTCACCCCGGTCTGCTTGGCCCGTTCCACCAGGGCAGTGGCCACGGCCCGCACCTGGCTGACGGAGCCGGGCAGGCCGTCCGTCCGGGACGAAATCATGGTCTGGACCGAATCCACGATCACCAGGGCCGGGCCCTCGTCCATGCAGGCCAGAATATCGTCGATCTGGTTGGTGGACATGCCTGTGAGACGCCCGTCAAGCATGTCCAGCCTCTCTGCACGACTGCGGATCTGGGACAGGGATTCCTCGCCCGAGACGTAGACCACGCTTTTGCCCGACCCTTCCATGGAGGCCGAAACCTGCAGAAGCAGGGTGGACTTGCCGATGCCCGGCTCCCCGCCCAGCAGGATAACCCCACCGGGAACGAAACCGCTGCCAAGGATCGGATCGAGGCCAGTAAGATGTGAGCTGATGCGCTCTTCCATCTGTCGAGGCATGTCGCGCAGGTCCACGGGACGGTTCACGGCTGGCCCGACCCCGGACGTGGCCGAAACCCGGGCCGGTTCCAGGGTGTTCCAGGCCTGGCATCTGGGGCACTGCCCCTGCCAACGCGGACTCGTGGCCTTGCAGGCCGAACAGACGTATGTGGTCTTGGTCTTCATGGACAAGAAAAAAGGCAGGCTTTCGCCTGCCTCGTGTTGGTCGTTTTGCCGATCATTGCTGCGGAAGCGAGGACTGAATCACTTCCAATCCAAACTCCTCCACCGACTCCGGTGCCTGATAAAAGACGGTCATAAAAGGGACCGACGCACCAGGCTGGATGTTGGTATTGTTGGTCAGGATGCCGACCTTGGCCGAAAGGGCCGCGTCAATATCCTCTTTGGAGGAGACCTGGAGCTGGTAGAGGGAAACCACGTTGCCGCACATGAACTCCTTGCTGGAGACCTCGTTGCCCTGTGTGTCGAACAGGGAGGCCTTCAGACGAATGAGCTCGCGGGCTTCGGGGAAATGGTTCACGGCCTTGCCCTCGATGATGAAGAGTTGCCCTTCCTTCTCGTTGGGCACGAAATACTGCCGGACGTTCTCCAGGGCGATCTGCGACGCACCCTCGCGCGGTGCGGAATCGGATGCCGCGGGCGGAGCCGGCACCTCGGGCCCGAGGCCGAGCAGGCCGGGCTTCAGGAAGTACACGCCCGCGCCGGCGCAGACCGCAAGCAGAAGGACCAGGCCAAGAATCAGGGCCAGACTGCGGGATCTGCCTCCCTTGCCTGACGCGGCGTCCCCGCCGCTTCCAAAATCCTGTTCGGAATCACCGATGAGCGGCTGCTGGAACGCGCCTTCGAGGTCGGCCAGCATCTCCTCGTCCACGGACCGTTTCGGAACGGCCTTGGCCATCTTCTGTTCGAGCATGGACGTAAGGTCGTCCTCCAGGGAATCGTCAGCGCCAAAGTCGTCGCCACCGGAAGAGACTCCGGTTTCCGTGGCAGGCCGGGTGGGAGCAGCGCTCTGCCCGAGCATGGCCTCGAACTCGTCTTCGAAGGAACTGCCGGAATTCGATCCCGGGACAGTGCTCTCCCGGTCTTCGAACATGGAGGCGAAATCGTCCTCGATGGAATCATCCGTTGTGGGACGAGGCGGCTCCTGCAGGGGCGAAGCGGCGGGTTCCGCCGGTTCCTCGTCGGCGGGACGGAAAACGGTGAAAACGTTTTTGCAGCGCGAACACCGGACTTTGGTGCCGTCATGGCCGATCTTGCTTTCGTCGAGATTGTATTTGGTCGTGCACTCGGGGCATTGAACGATCATGGCCTGTCCTTGAAGAGGGTCTGTGGGTCGGCGGTGACCTATGCTTCGGAAAATTCGAGGTCGTAAATGCCGTCAAGTTCTCTGTATTGCTCCGCGTAGTCAAGACCATAGCCGACGATGTAGCCTTTATCCAGAGGAAAACCGACGAAATCCACCGAGATGTCGACCTCCCGGCGCTCATGCTTGTCGATCATGGCGGCAATGCGGATGGATTTGGGAGCACGGGCTTCGAGAACCTTGGTCAAAAACTTCATGGAGTGCCCCGTGTCCACGATGTCCTCGACCACGAGGACGTGCTTGTCACGGATGTCGATCTCCATATCCTTGGAAAAGACCATCTTGGACTTGCGCGAGGTCTGGTCGGCATAGCTGGAAAGTCTGACGAAATCCATGCTCGGATGAATGGTCAGGTTGCGCATCAGGTCGGTGAAGAAGGCATAGGCGCCCTTGAGGACGCACACGCAGACGAGGGGCTCGTCCCCGTAATGCTCGGATATTTCCCTGCCGAGCTCCCGCGCACGGGTCTCGATCTGCGATCGGTCGAAAAGTTGGACAAATTTCATGGTCTCTCCGCGTATCTTACAATTCTATCATCATGGCTACTTCGTCGCATTCCGGGAATTGGGGGCACTTGAGGCAATCGGCCCAGACCTTCTGGGGCAGGACGTCCTTGCTCACTTCCGAAAAACCCAGTTTCTGAAAAAAGGCGACCTGATAGGTCAGGGTGAACACCTTGTAAACACCAAAGGTCACTGCATCGCTGACACAGAACTCAACCAGCCTGCGTCCAAGCCCGTGACCCTGGGCACTCTCAATAACGACCAGAGAGCGAACCTCGGCCAGGGCCTCCCAGGTGATGCTCAGGGCGCAGCAACCCGCCACTTCCCCGGTCTGCCTGTCCTCAGCGACAACGAAATCCCTCAGGTGGGAATAAAGTTCCCCGAAGGACCTGGGCAACAGCTGACGTTTGTTCGCGCAGTCCATGAGCATGCGGTGAATGGCCTTGACGTCGCCGATTGTCGCTTTTCTGAGCACGTATCGTTCCATGAGCGCCCTCCCTTTTCCGAAAATATCAAACTTGCCGGGCTTCCGCGCACAGGCGCGTGGCCGTGCGCACCGCGGAGACCGCGTCATCGGCATAGCCATGGGCCCCGATGAGGTCCGCATAGGCCTGGCTGACCACGGCCCCGCCGACCATAACCCGGCACGAGAGCCCCTGCTCACGCACCAGGCGCACGGTATCCTCCATGCGCACCATGGTGGTGGTCATGAGAGCGGAAAGGCCGATGACCGAAGCGCCGTGCTCTACGGCCGCGGCGACGATATCCGCAGCAGCCACGTCCTTGCCCAGGTCCACGACGTTGTACCCGAAATTGCGCAGCATCAGGCAGACGATATTCTTGCCGATGTCGTGGATGTCGCCCTCAACAGTAGCCATGACCACGGTGTCACGGGCTTTCCCGTCCTCGCGCACAAGCAGGTGCCTGATGGAGTCGAAACCCGTCTGCATGGTTTCGGCGCACAACAGGAGCTGCGGTAAAAAATATTCCTTCCTCTCGTACTTTTCCCCGACCTTGGCAATGGCCGGGATCATCTCCTCGTCCACCAGGGCAAAGGGGTTGGCACCCTCGGCGATGTGATCGGCCAGGAGCTCGGCAATGCGATCCTTATGGCCCTTGACGACGGCCAGGTGCACGGGGCTGCCCTCCTCCTGCGCCGCGGCGGTCGAAGCGGCCTGCGCCGTGGGTGCGGCCTGCGTCCAGCCGGAATAGGCGGCGATGAAGGATGACGCCTGCCTGTCGCGGCCCAGGAGCACTTCGCCTGCGGCCAGGCTCTCGCGCAGACGCGCGGTGTTGGGATTGGCGATGAACGAGGTCATTCCCGCACCCATGGCCATGGCCAGGAAGGTGGAGTTGATGAGGTCGCGGGCGGGCAGGCCAAAAGAAATGTTGGACAACCCCATGGTCGAACCCAGGCCCCAGCGCTCGCGGCAGTGCCGAATGACCTCCAGGCAGGCCAGAGCGGCCTCGGGTTTGGTGGATACGGTCAGGGCCAGGGCGTCCACCAGAATAAGACTGCGCGGGATGCGCAGGGACTCGGCCCTGACCAGCAGCTCCTCGATGATGGCCAGGCGCTCGGTCGCAGTGACGGGCAGCTTGCGACCCTTCAGAGGCAGCAGGATGAAGGGGGCGCCGTAATCCCGGCACAGGGGGCCGAGGGTTTCCATGCGCCCATCTTCGCCGCTGATGGAATTGACCAGAGGCGAACCGGGATAGGCCTCCAGGCCGGCGCGAATGGCCTCGACGCTGCTGGAGTCCAGACACAGAGGCGCGGCATGGGCACTGGTCAGGGCGTGCACGGCCAGAGGCAGCATGCGTGCCTCGTCAACCATGGGCGCGCCCACGTTCACGTCCAGCAGGTCGGCTCCCACGGCCAGCTGCTCCTCGGCGAAAACCAGAGCCTGGCGCGTTTCCAAACGCTGAAGTTGAGCCGTCAGCTCGGCCTTGCCCGTAGGGTTGATCCGCTCGCCGATGATGCGGCAGGGGCGGTCGAACCCAAAATCCACGGCCACGGAGCGCGAGGTCACCGTCAGGCACGGCGCATCTTCCCGAACGGGCCGCTCGACCGGACGGCCGCCGCACAGACCGGCCAGGGCCTGAATGTGCTCCGGCGTTGTACCGCAGCAGCCGCCCAGGCAGGCCACGCCGTCGGCTGCAAGGGTGGAAACCGTTGCAGCGAAGGGGTCAGGCGGCAGGCGGAAAACCGTTGCACCGTCCACGAGTTCCGGCAGCCCCGCGTTGGGCTCGATGAGCACGGGAAGGTCGCAGGCGCCCAGGATGGAGCGGGCCACCAGGATGAGTTCCTCGGGGCCGGCGCTGCAATTGGAGGCAATGAGATCCACGCCCATATTCTGCATGGTCCGGGCGAACACTTCGGGACTCGTCCCGGTCAGGCTGACGCCGCCTTCGAAAGTCATGCTGATGCCCACGGGCAGATCGCATACCTCCCGCGCAGCCAAGACCACGGCCCGGGCCTCGGCCAGGTCGAAGTGGGTCTCGCCCAGGACCAGATCAATGCCGCCGGCGACAAGCCCGCGAATCTGTTCCTTGAAAAGTTCTACGAGCCCACGGAAAGAGATGTCTCCCAGAGGCTCGACCATCTTGCCCGTGGGGCCTACGCTGCCGGCCACGAAAACGTTATCCCCGACGGCTTGACGCGCAGCGCGGGCCATGGTCTCATTTACGCTGAAAACGTCGAGACCTGCGGGGAGCTTATGGCGCGTGGCCCCGAAGGTGTTGGTGGTAACGACCCTGGCCCCGGCCCGCGCGTACTCGGCGTGGATGTCGACCACGACATCCGGACGCTGCACGCCGAACTCCTCCGGAGACTGTCCGGGTTGCAGACCCCGGCGCTGCAACAGGCTGCCCATGGCTCCGTCGAATACCACAACATTTCCGTCCCTCAGGGAACGGCGAAAATCACGCATCATCCACCTCGCGTCATGCTCATGTCCTAACCGGTTTGAACGAAGTGCCCTACTGAAAATCATTGAAAAGGACAAACAAAAACTCTATGATCCTATCCTTTGAAATTGCGGGGTGATCCGGCGAACCGCCCGCCGGACAGTCCTCCCGGGCACCCTTCTCCATGGCGGCAACTCGCCCAAGGATCCCCTCAAGCACACACCATCATGAAGCTCAAATCACCCGAAGAAGAACCACTGGAAGAAGAATTCGAGGAAACCTCGCTCGAAGACATGGAAACCACTGCGGACGATATGAACGACGACGCGGAAGACGATTCCGACGATTCCAACGGGAACAAGGGCGAGCTCGTCCTTGCGCCACCGGCCAAACGAGACATCGCCGGACTCGATCCCCTGCACATCTACCTGCAGGAGATCAAAAAATTCCGGGCCCTCGAACCCGATGAGGAATTCGACCTGGCCAGACGCTATCGGGACGAACAGGAGGAACAGGCGGCCTTCACCCTGATCACCTCCAACTTGAGGCTGGTGGTCAAAATCGCCATGGACTTCCAGCGACGCTGGATGAAGAACGTCCTGGACCTCATCCAGGAAGGGAATGTCGGCCTCATGAAGGCGGTCCAGAAATTCGATCCTGACAAAGGCATCAAGTTTTCCTACTATGCCTCGTTCTGGATCAAGGCCTACATACTCAAGTTCATCATGGACAACTGGCGCATGGTCAAGATCGGCACGACC
>CAZQYA010000116.1:0-10167 GCA_964597325.1 uncultured Desulfovibrionaceae bacterium | reverse complement strand
CAACCTTGCCAAGGTTGAAGTCGCGGGTTCAAATCCCGTTTCCCGCTCCACAGAAGCCACAAGGCCGGATTCATCCGGCCTTTTTTTTTGACAATTCCACGCAACCACCTGGAACATCACCCCCTCCCCTGTCCGCAGGCCCGCCCCCGGCAGACAGGGGGAACGAGCCAACGCAACCGCCCGACCACAAAGCCCATTGACTTGCTCGGCAAGCCCCGCCAAAACAGGGCGCGAAGGCCCCGTTGACCGGCGCACCGCTCACGGCACCCCACGGAAAAGCCAACCCCTCGCAATTCGGACCTATATGATCAAAATACACTCCTGCCCCAAAGGCTACGTCACGGACCTGGACAAAACCTGCAGCCCCGAGAAGACCGTCGAACGCGCACGCGAAGCCTTGGCTCTCCAGGACAAACGCATCCTGGCCCAAACCCGGCGCATCGACACGGGCCGGCTGGGCATACCGGTATTCATGTCCATCTGCGGCGAGGATGCCCGGGAAATCATGCCCACACGCAAACAGATGGGCAAAGGCGCCTCACCTGCCCAGGCCGAAGCTTCCGCCCTCATGGAACTGGTCGAGCGCTTCAGCTTTTTCTCCTTCTGGAACGACCCCGAAAATTTCCGGACCATGACATGGACTCAGGCCGAACAATTATTCGGAGAAGACCTCCTGCCCATCTCCCATGTCATCCGATCCGTGGCCGACGACATGAGCGAAGACGATGCCAGGCGAATCATGGATCTCGTGCCCTGGAGCTTCGCGCCGGTGACGGACATCGGGGGAGGCCGTGAGTACATGGCCCCCCTGGACTGGTTCAAGAAACTCAATGAATTCAACGGATCGTCCGCCGGCAACACCCTGGAGGAATCCATGCTCCAGGGCGGATGCGAGCTTGTGGAACGCCACGTCTGCGCCGTCATCGACCGCTCGCGGCAGGAGACGCCGACCATTGATCCCGCGTCCTTCACGGACGCCGTGCTCAAGGAACTCTACGACAAATTCACCGGCAACGGCCTGAACGTCTGGCTCAAGGATTTCAGCCTGGGCCTGCCCGTTCCCACGGTGGCCGCCCTGGTCATTGACCCCGCCACCTTCCCGGAAAAAAGCGAGATCGTTTTCACCGCCGGCACGGCCTCTTCACCCGAAAAGGCGGCCATTCGCGCTCTGACGGAGATCGCCCAACTCGGGGGCGACTTTGAAACGTGCAGCAATTACGAGGCCTCGGGCCTGCCCAAATTCACGCACCCGGACCAGTTCCGCTGGCTGGCATCCGGGCCCGCCGTCTCCATCCACGACCTGCCCTCGAACCAGGACGCGGACATCACCACGGAGCTCGTCAACTTCTGCACACGCCTCGAAAAACAAGGCTTCACCTTCTTCTCCGTGGACACCACCGTGCGGAGCCTGGGCATTCCCGCCAACTACAATTTCATTCCCGGGTTCCTCTTCCGGGAACGCACTCCCATGGCGTCCCTGGGCCTCTTCGTCGGCCGCATTCTGGCCGAGGACATGGACCCGGACCACGCCGACAAAGGCCTGGACGTCCTGGAGGAAGTCCGGCCCGACGCCCATTACCTCCCCTTCTTCCGTGGTCTGGTGGCCCTGCGTCAGGGGGACATCGACAGCGCCGCGGCCTGGTTCGCCCAGGCCGAGCCCCTGCAGCCCGAAGCCGACGATAGGGGTCTGGCCGCCTTCTACCAGGCCTATGCCCTGTCCCAGCAAGGTCGTTGGGACGAAACCATCCCCCACCTGGACCGGGCCGTGGAACACTGCCCCGAGGTGAAGGAGTACTTCAATCTGCGCGGCGTGGCCTACTTCAAGCAGCAGCAGTACCCGGGCGCGGCGGCCAACTTCGAGCTGGCCCTGGCCCTCGACAGCGGCTCTGCCATGGACCTGGCCAACCTGGGCCTGTGCCACAAATTCATGAACAATGCGGACAAGGCGCGGGAGCTTCTCGGCGAAGCCCTGACTCTCGACCCGGGCCTTGAATTCGCCCGCACCCACCTGAGCGAACTGGAAGCCCAATAAGGAGGACTTCATGGACATCAGCAAGAAGATCGCGGAACTGAAGGCAGAACCCGGATTCGGGGAAAATGTGGGAATGGTCCTGGTGCACAACGGCGTAGTCCGTGCATGGTCGCGCAAGGACAGGTCCAAGGTCGACAGGGTGAACATCACGGTGGACCAGGACAAGGTCGAAGCCATCCGCAAGGAAATCGAAAACCGGCCGGGCATCTTCCGGGCCGTGGCAGAAGCCATGAGCGGCGAGTACGCACCCGGCGACGACCTGCTTTTCCTGATCGTGGCCGGCGACATCCGAGAAAACGTCAAGCCCGCCCTCTCGGACTTCCTGGACCGCATCAAGTCCGAGGCCGTGAGCAAGCAGGAACTCGTCGACTAGCGGAGAACCCATGAAACGCGAACACGTTCCCCCATCACTCGTCCTTATCATCGCAGCCTGCGCGCTCATCTTTCTGGGCGCGGCAGGCCACGCCGGAACTGACCCATCCCAGACCCCCACGGGGGGCACCAGCTTCGACTATGCCTGGCTCAAGGGAAGGGCCCGGCACCTGGCGGAACAGCCCTGGGCCAGCCGCCAGGGTGAACTTCCCGAGGCCATCCGGAACCTGACCTGGGACGCGTACATGCAGATCGCCTTCGATCCCGGGCACGCCCTGTGGAAAATGGACGCAAACCTTTTCAGGGCCGAACTCTTTCACCTCGGGCTCTACTCCACCACCCCCGTCACCATCTACGAACTCGATGCCGGCAAGGTCCGCAGGATCGCCTACGACCCGGATCTTTTCACCTACGGCACCTCCGGCGTCAGGGGCAGGGACCTGCCCTCCGATCTCGGTTTCGCCGGCTTCCGCCTGCGCTATCACACGGACTGGTCCAGAGATCTGGCCGCCTTTCTCGGGGCGAGCTATTTCCGCGCCGTGGGCGGCGAGATGCAGTACGGCATGTCCGCCCGCGGCCTGGCCGTGGACACGGGTCTGCCCCGTGCCGAGGAGTTCCCGGTCTTCACCCACTTCTGGCTGGAGAAGCCCGCACCAGGCAGCGACGTCGCCACGGTCTACGCCCTCCTCGATTCGCCCAGCGTGACCGGCGCATACCGTTTCGACATCCGTCCCGGCGACACGCTGACCATGCGGGTCGACGCGGCCATCTACCCGCGAAAATCCATCGAGCGTCTGGGCATCGCGCCCCTGACCAGCATGTTCCTGGTCGGCGAGAACGACCGCCGCATCGCCTACGACTGGCGGCCGGAAATTCACGACTCCGACGGTCTGGCCATGCACACCGGTAGCGGCGAGTGGATCTGGCGCCCCCTGACCAACCCGCCCAGGCTGCGCTTCAACGCCTACATGGACACCGACCCACGCGGCTTCGGCCTCTTCCAGCGGGACCAGAACTTCGCCCACTACCAGGACGACGGGGTGTTCTACGACAAGCGCCCCAGCGTCTGGGTCGAACCCCTCGGCAAATGGGGCCCCGGCGCCGTGCAACTGGTGGAAATCAGCACCCTCGACGAGACCTTCGACAACATCGTGGCCTTCTGGAATCCTGCGGAGCCAGCGCAGGCGGGGCAGGAACTGCTCTACAGCTACAACCTGTACTGGGGAACGAAACCGCCCGTTCAGAACAGGCTCGCCCATGTCGTCGACACGTTCACGGGCCTTGGCGGCGTTGTGGGAGTGAAACGCACCTACTACAGCAAACGTTTCGCTGTAGACTTCGCGGGCGGCGACCTGACCATGATGGACAGGAACAGCAAAATCCGCCCGGTCATCGAAACCTCGGCCGGGCGCATTGAGATCACGTCTGTCCGACCCCGGCACGCCGTCGGCGGTTTCCGGTGCATGTTCGACGTGGTCCCCCCGGACGAAACCGACAATCCCGTCAACCTGCGTCTGTATCTGGAGGCCGACGGCCGCCGGCTGACGGAGACCTGGATGTATCAGTGGACGCCACCGGCTCCCGAGGACCGGGGGCTCTTCAACCCCGGACACCTGCAGTGACCGGCCCACTTCTTGCGCACTACACGGGGGCGGCAAGGGGCCTCCCCGTGTGGCAAGGCCCCTTGCCGCGTCTCCGGCAGGGGCACCCGACTGGACTGCCCGACGCTCCTGACATACAAGCAGAGACGCCGTGACGGTTCGCAACTGGAAATTCCATGATCCCATGAGACGCATACTCACACTTCTCGCCCTGCTCTTGCTCCTTGCCGCCCCTGCTTTCGCAGAGACATTGCGCTATGCCGTCTTCCCCGCCCCGCCCTTCATCATCTTCAACCAGGAAGACAGCGCCGGAAACATCCGTGGCATCGACGTGGACATCGCCAGGGCCGTGGCCGAGAGCATGAATGTCCGCCTGGAATTCATTCCATGCACCTGGGCCCGGGCGCTGAATCTCATGAAGAACGGTGGCGCGGACCTGCTCAGCAGCGCATTCCGGAAACCGGACCGCGAAGTGTACATGAGCTACTTCGACGCGCCCTCGCTGGAACAACTGCCCGTGGCCTTCTACATCAGGTCCGGTTCGAATGTCCGTATCGACCGCTTCGAAGATCTCTACACCGTCAATTCCGTCGGCGTTCTCCACGGCGCAGCGTACTTCGCCCGCTTCGACGATGACCCCACCATCCGAAGAACCGTGGTCAACACCCAGGACCAGCTCTTCGAGATGCTCCTGGCGGGCCGTTTCGACTGCGCGGTGGGTTACGTTCCCAGGGAAAACTACTATCTTTCGCAGGCATCGTTCCGCGATCAGGTCGAACGTTCGGAATTCGTGCACAACGAATACAGCCCCACCTACATGACTGTGAGCCGCAGGTCGGAATTCATGAAGCGGTTCGATGAAATGAACCGGATCGTCACGCAACTCGTCGAGAACGGAACCGTCAGGGACATCACGGAACGCTATTTCAGGGAATTCGCCCTTCCGTCCCCCCCGCCGTGGTCCGCATCGCTTTCTCAGCCATCTCACGCACCCTGAGCGCCTCCTCGTCCTTGCCTCTCTTGATGCAGCCCTGCGCATAGAGCCGGACCCGCTCCGTCAGGGCCGCCGTCGCGAGACGGCGTTGTTCCGAGGTCAGCACCATGTTTTCCAGCAGGTCGATCATGGCGTAGACGCGGTACAGATCGAGGCCGATGATGCGCCTGGAAAGCTGGTCGGCGTGCCCCCCGGTCTTGATGACGAGGGGTTCGGGCACGAGGCCCACGGGATACCGCACGCCCACCCGAAGCCACAGGCTGTAGTCCTCGCAGGCGGGCAGACGCTCGTCGAAGGGGCCGAGTTCATCCCAGAGCTTCCGGGAAAACATGACGCACGAAGGACTGACGAGGCACAGTTCCAGGGATCGCTCCAGGAACCAGCCAGCAGGCTTGGCGTGCTTGAAGCGCGGGTTGACCCGGACGCCGTTGCGGATCCAGATCTCATCGGTCTGACAGATCTCCATGCCGCTTTCGGCCATGAAGCGGACCTGCTTCTCCAGCTTGTCCGGCATCCAGGTGTCGTCGGAGTCCAGGAGCGCGATGAACCTGCCGCGGCTGGCCGCGATGCCCCGGTTGCGGGCGGCGCTGACCCCTTTATTTTCCTGATGCATTCCCGTAAGCCGGGGATCGTCGAAACCGGCCAGCACTTCGGGCGTGCGGTCGGTGGAGCCGTCGTCCACGACGATGAGCTCCAGGTCGGACAGGGTCTGCGCCAGCACCGAGGCGATGGCCCGGCCCAGAACGTCCGCCCTGTTGTGGGTGGGGATAATCACGGAAACATTCGTCATGAGAAGCATCCAGGTCGTCAACGTGCGGTGGTTCAACGCCACCGCATGGTACGCAATGTATTTGAGCCGCCTCCTCCTGGAGGCCGGCCACGAAGTGCTGGTCCTTGGCCTGCCGGGCACCCTCTCGGCCCGCAAGGGGGACGAGTGGGGCCTGCCCATGCGCCTTCTGGACCTGAACACGGCCACGCCCTGGGGCATAGCCGCGCTCTATGCCGAACTCAAGAGGCTCGTGCAGGACTTCCGGCCCGATGTGGTCAATTGCCACCGTGGCGAAGCCTTCCTCCTCTGGGGACTGCTCAGGAAGCAACTGGGCGGCTTCGGCCTGGTTCGCACCCGCGGCGACCAACGCCTGCCCAAGGCCAATCGCGTCAACCGCTGGCTGCACAACGACGTCTGCGACGCCGTCATCACCACCAACTCGCCCATGACCCGCCACTTCCAAAACGCCTTCGGGGTTCCGGAACCGAAGCTGCACGAGATCCTGGGCGGCGTGGACACCGGGCTTTTCCACCCCGATCCTGCGGCACGCCTGCGCATCCGCGAGGAACTCGGCTACTCGGAGACGGATTTCGTGGTGGGCCTGCTGGGACGGTTCGACCAGGTCAAGGGACAGCAGGAGCTCATCCGCACGGTGGGCAGCCTGTACCACGCAGGCATGACCAACCTGCGTCTGCTGCTCCTGGGATTCGATTCGGCCACGCCGGAAGCGACCGTGCGGGACTGGATACGGGAGCACGGTGTGGAACGGATCACGACCATCACGGGCAAGCGCCCGGACATCGGCGCCTGCCTGAACGCTCTGGACCTGGGCGTGGTGGCCTCCCTGTGGTCCGAGACCATCGCCCGCGCGGCCCTGGAGATCATGGCCACGGGCGTGCCCCTGATCGGCTCGGACGTGGGCGTCATGCCGGACCTCCTGGAGCCATCGGCCATTTTCCCGGCCGGGGACGAGAAGGCCATGGCCCGCAGGATCCGGGACGCCATGACGGACCGGAATCTGCTCCGGACCATCGTGGACGACCAGCGCCGCCGCATGGGCGACCTGTCGGGACAGGACTTCCTGGCCCGAACCCTGGCGGTCTACGAGGCAGTCCGATGAAACGCGTCGCCCTGATGCTCCCGCGCCTGAGCCGCTACGGCGGCGCCGAGCAGTTCGGCCACCGCCTGGCCGCCTACCTCGCGGGCGAATGCGCCGACGAATTCGAGGTGACCTTTATCTGCGCCCGCCAGGACGGCCCGGCGCCCGAAGGCGTGCGCGTCATCCGCGTGGGCAGGCCCCTGCCGGGGAAGCTGGGCAAGACCCTGTGGTTCGCCCTGGCCGCCGGGGCCGTATGCCGCAGAGAGCGCTTCGACGTGACCGTGGGCCTGGGAAACACCATTTGCCAGGACATCCTGCGCCTCTCGGGCGGACCCACCACCCTTTTCTGGGATCACTCCATCCGCGCCTGGGAAAAGGGCCGCGCCAGGATTCTGAAATCCTTCAGCCGCCGTCTCTCACCCGGCAAGCAGCTGGCCCGAATCATCGAACGGATACAGGCCCGGCGGACGCGGGTCCTGGTGGCCAACTCCCACTTCGTGCGCGACCTGACCATGCAGGCCTTCCCCTTTCTCCAGGGCAGGGACATCCCCGTGATCTACAACCAGCCCGACCTGACGCGCTTCCGACCGGGCCAGACCGCGGACAAGCCGGCGCTCCGGGAGAAATTCGGACTGCCGCATCACGGAACGCTCATCGCCACCGCGGGCACGAATTTCCGACTCAAGGGCGTCCATGTCCTTATCCGGGCCCTGGCGCTTTTGCCCGAAACGTTCCGCCTGGCCGTGGCCGGCGGCAGGGGCAGCTCGGAACTCGAGGCCCTGTCGAAATCCCTGGGCGTGGCGGACCGCGTCCACTTCCTGGGCCGCGTGGACGACATGCCCGCCCTGTACCAGGCCGCAGACATGTTCGTCCTGGACACGTTCTACGACGCCTGCGCCAACGCCGTGCTCGAGGCCCTGGCCTGCGGCCTGCCCGTGATCTCCACGGCCTGCAACGGCAGCTCGGCCTTTCTCCGACCCGAGGCCGTGCTGACCGACCCGGCCGACCACACGGAGCTGGCCCGGCGCATCATCGCCCTCATTGGCGGCGGCCCCACCGCCAGAAACGATTTTGACCCGCCCCGGGGCCTTGCCCCCTATGCGGACCTGATACGGAACCTGCCATGACCGACCTGCACGCCTTCACGCCGCAGCGCATCCTCGTCTGCCAACTGCGCCAGATCGGCGACGTGCTCCTGACCACGCCGTCCATCCGCCTCCTGCACGAGCGCTATCCCTCTGCCTCCATCGACGTCTTTACCGAAAAAAAGTGCCTGCCGGTGCTCGAAAACAACCCGCATGTGCGGCGAGTCTGGGCCCTGGACAAGAAGAGTCTGCCGAATTTCCTGGCCGAACTGCGCTACTACGCGCGCATCGCGGCGGAAAAATACGATCTGGTCGTGGACTTCCAGCAACTGCCGCGTTGCCGCTTCGTGACCCTGATGAGCCGCGCCCGGGTTCGCCTGTCCTATCCCCCGCCCTGGTACAACCGGCTGCTCTACACGCACTGGGCCGAACCCATACACGGGTATTCAGGGAAATTCAGGGCGAGCATGCTCGCACCCCTGGGCATCGTCTGGGACGGACAGGCGCCTGAACTGTTCCTGACTGAAAAGGAAGAATCCTGGGCCAGGGAATATCTGGCAGGATACAGTCTGACGCCAGGAAGCTTCGTCACCCTGGACCCGACCCACCGTCGCACCACCCGTCTGTGGCCGGCCCGCCATTACGGCGCCATGATCGACCGGGTGCACGCGTCCCGCCCCGACCTGCGCTTCTTCCTCCTTTTCGGCCCTGGCGAGGCGGACATGGCGCGGGAGGTCCTCGAACATTGCGCATCCCGCGAGGCATGTGTCCTGCCGGACCACGTCATCGGGCTCAGGCAGATGGCGGCGGTCCAGTCCATGGCCCGGCTGCATGTGGGCAACTGCTCGGGGCCCAGGCACTTCGCCGTATCCGTGAACACACCCACCCTGACCATCCTCGGCGCCACGGGCGGCGGATGGCGTTTTCCTTCGGACGATCACGCAGACATCTTCGAGGACCTGCCCTGCAGGCCCTGCAATGAAAACTTCTGCGCCAGAAAAGACCATGCCTGCCTCGAAACCCTGGCCCCGGACCGGGTCGCCGAACGGGTCCTGTCCGTGCTTGAGGCCTGACCGCTCCATCTCTTTTCCCGACATTGCCACGTTGCGCCATTGCACGGTATGGTCCAGCCAAGCCCGCAGACGTCCGACCGACATGCGGGTCAAACATCCAGGAGGATTCAGCATGCAGCGTTTCATTGTGCCCCTATTTCTCTTCCTGCTCTGCGCCGTTCCGGCCATGGCCGACGAACTGGACAATTTCCTCACCGACCTGGACCACCAGGCGGCCAGGGACGAACGTACCTTCGCCGAAGACCTTGGCAGGCATTTCGGCGTGCAGACACGCGACGTGAACGACGTGCTGCGTCAAACGGGCAGCGCGTCCGATGCCTTCATGATCTTCGAGCTCGGCAGGATGACGGGCCTGTCCCGGGACCGGGTGATGCGTACCTACGAGGAACGTAAAGGCCAGGGCTGGGGAGCCATGGCCAAGGAGATGGGCATCAAGCCCGGTTCAAAGGAATTTCACGCCCTGAAAAACGGCGACTTTGGATACGGGAAGGACAAAGGCGGGAAGCACGGAAAAAACGACACGGACCGCCAGGAAAAATCCCGCGGAGGGAAGGGCAAGGGCGGGAAGTCCGACAAGGGCGGACCGGATGACGACAACCTGCTCCCCGAGGGAAAAGGCCACGGCAAGGGTGGCGGAAAGGGCAAGAACAAATAACCCGTCAACACCGGGCAGGAACAAACCGCCGCTCCTGCCCGGCCCAAAGACGTCAGCAGACCGATCCGTCGTCGTGGTACTTCTCCCAGATGTCCATGAATTCTTCACGGTTCTCAAGGAGGATGTCCACCAGGCAGGGGTCGAAATGCCCGCCGCTCTCCTCCAGAAAATACCCGAAAACCTCGTCCCAGTTCCACGCTTCGTGGTAGACGCGCTTGTTGGACAGGGCGTCGAATACGTCGGCCACGGCCACGATCCGACCATGCACATGAATCTCCTCCCCCTTGAGTCCCTGGGGGTACCCCTTGCCGTCCCACCGCTCGTGATGCAGCAACACAATGCGCGCCGCCGTCTGAATGATGGGGCTCGTTGAACGTTTGAGCAATTCGTAGCCGCGCTGCACGTGGCTCTTGATGATTTCGAACTCATCGGACGAGAGGGGGCCGGGCTTGTTCAGGATGGAGTCGGGGATGCCGATCTTGCCCAG
>CAZQYA010000115.1:0-10229 GCA_964597325.1 uncultured Desulfovibrionaceae bacterium | reverse complement strand
GGCAGTCAGCTCTTCGGAGATGGGGGCCGGGCAGATCTCCTCGGAGGCTCCGGCTTCATACTTGCTTTCGTAGTCGAAGAACTCGCCGCGCCGGGGACGGATGAGGATGGGCGGAAGCGTCGTGCCTTCCAGCACGCCGCAGGTCAGTTCCTGGCCACGGATGAGGGCTTCGGCCAGGAGGTCCTGGCCGGCGATTTCGGGCTGGGCCAGGTAGTCCTCCAACTCCTGTTCGGAGCCGATGATGCCCACGCCCAGGCTGGAGCCGCCGGTGTTGGGCTTGACGACCATGGGAAAGGGCAGCAGTGGCCGCCATTCATTTACGTGGCTTGCCGGCACGAACTCCCAATCCGGGGTGTCCAGCCCGGCATCCTGGAAGATCTGTTTGGCCACGGCCTTGTTCAGGGCCAGCAGGGACGCGCGAGAGTCCGAGCCCTGGTAGGGCATGTCGATGCGTTCCAGCATGCATTGCACAAGGCCGTCCTCGCCGGGCGAGCCGTGCAGGTTGATGAAGGCGAAATCCCGCCCCTGGGTGGCCGCGTAAAGCCCGCGTAGGTCCCTCGCCGGGTCGAAGAGGGTTACGTCATGCCCCAGGGTGGCCAGGCCTTTCTCGATCTGTCTCGCTCCGCTCAGGGCTACTTCGCGTTCACCGGACCATCCGCCGGCGATCAAAAGGATATTCATGGATGTCTTCTCCGAGGAAAGTGCTGAAAATGCGCTCGAGTTCCCGGCCCTGTTCATGGGAACGCCTGATCAGGGCGCGGCTGCGTTCCGAGTGGCCGTAGCGGCCCATGAGGTCGTCGAAACGCTCGTCCACGCCGACCATCCGGTCGTGCATGACCCGCTTGTCGGCGTAGATGACGGCGAGGGGCAGGAAGTGTCTGGAAAGGTCGAGCTCGCCAGGCCAGTGCACATGGTGCAGGACGCCCTGGGCGATGTGCGCGTTGCGGATGCGGTCCATAACCCAAGCCGCGCCGAGCTGGCTGTGATTGCCGCCGTGTGCGATGGAGTACGTTTTGCCCAGGTCGTGTAACAGGCCCGAAGCACGTACGGATTGAATGAATTCCTCCCGCATGAGCCCGTGCGGGTTGCCGAGTCCCCTGTCCGCCGCCATTTCGGCCAGATCCGTGGCTATGTCTGCAACGAGGCTGCTGTGGAGTTTGATGTGCTCGAGCATGCCGTACTCATCCCACCACTGGCGGCAGACGTCGTCAGTGGGGATCGGTCCCCATGTGTCAATGGGGATGAAGCTGATTGGAATGTCGGTAAGGTTCATGGCTGCGGCCTTGAGGTTGCATCGGGCACGGGAAGAGTTCATTGACACGGAACAGGCAGGGATTTAGCAACAGCGGTGACAAAAAGCAAAGCGGGAGATTCACGCCATGTGCCTTGCCATCCCCATGGAAGTACTCACGATCGACGGCCAGACCGCCGAGGTGCAGGTCGGTGGAACACGGCAGACCGTCCGCCTGGATCTGATTTCCGAATTTCCGGAAGTGGGCGATTTCGTCATCGTCCATGCAGGCTTCGCCCTGACCCGTCTGGATCGGGAGGAAGCTGTCGCTACCCTGAAACTTTTCGAGGAAGGGCTGAACGTTGAGCTTGTTTGACAATTTCAAGGATCCCGAACTGTGTAAGGCCCTGCTTGACCGGATCAACACGGAGCTTTCCGGCGAACTGCGTTTCATGGAGGTGTGCGGCACGCACACGGTCTCCATTTTCCGCAGCGGCGTGCGCTCCCTGCTTTCGGACAAGATCGTCCACCTCTCCGGTCCCGGCTGTCCGGTCTGCGTGACCCACGACAGCGAAGTGGCAGCGTTTTTGGAACTGGCCGGCAGGAACGCGATTATCGCAACTTTTGGCGACCTCATGCGCGTTCCAGGCCCGGACAGGAAAAGTCTCAAGGCCGCCCAGGCCGAAGGGGCCAGGGTCAAGGTCGTGTACTCGCCCTTCGACGCCCTGAAACTCGCCCAGGACAACCCCGGCGACAAGGTCGTTTTCCTGGGGGTGGGCTTCGAGACCACGGCCCCGGCCATCGCGGCCACGGTCAAGGTCGCCCGGGAGCAGGGCGTGAACAATTTTTCGGTACTTTGCTTCCACAAACTGGTGCCGCCAGCCCTGGATGCCCTCGTGGCCGACCCCGATCTCAAGGTTCAGGCCTTTCTGCTGCCCGGGCATGTCTCGGCCATCATCGGCGTGGAGCCCTACCGTTTTCTGGCTGAACAGCATGGCCTGCCATCCGTGGTCGGCGGGTTCGAACCCGTGGATATTCTGCAGGCCCTGGACCTTTTCGTGACCATGCAGAACGAGGGCCGCGTCGAGGTAGTCAACGCCTACAAGCGCGTGGTGTCCGACGCGGGCAACCCCAAGGCCGTGTCCATCATGTATGAGGTTTTCGAGCCGGCCGACGCCCTGTGGCGCGGCATTGGCCTCATCCCCGGCAGCGGCCTGATCGTGCGCGAGGAGTATGCGGACTTCGACGCCATGCGGGTTTTCGGCATGGAGCTCAAGGACGTCCCCCAGATTAAGGGCTGTCGCTGCGGTGACGTGCTCAAGGGCAAGCTCTCGCCCGACAAGTGCCCGCTTTTCGGCAAGGCCTGCACGCCAGCCGTGCCCGTGGGACCGTGCATGGTCTCCACCGAAGGGTCGTGCGCGGCTTACTATAAATATCGAGTTTAGGGGCGACCGCCGAAAATTGATTCTGGACTGCGTTGCTCACCGATTTTGAAAGGTTCATGTAGTCGGCTACACCTCACCTTCCAAAATCGGCTCGCGCCTTGCCAGAATCAATTTTCGACGGTCGCCTGTGTTTTTTTCACCCGGTCGGGATAGAGAAAAGACATCATAACAAGATGTCACTGCAAAAAGTCTTCATCCCCTTAAAGAAGGGGATCCATGTCTTTTTAACTCACTGAAAAGAATGGATTCCCGCCTTCGCGGGAATGACACTCAGGTTCTTTCGCGACTTTTGCAGGAGCATCATAACAAGGGAGAGACGAGTGGACAGGGTTCTTCTTGATTACGGCAGCGGCGGCAAGGCTTCGCATCGGCTCATCGGCGAGCTGTTTTTGAAACATCTGGGCAACGAAATCCTGAATCGTCTGGACGACGCCGCCTATCTCGACATCAAGGGCCCCGTGTCCGTGAGTACCGACACCTTCACCGTGGACCCCATTTTCTTTCCCGGCGGTGACATAGGCTCCCTGGCCGTGCATGGCACGGTCAACGACGTGGCCATGCTCGGTGCCCGGCCCAGGTACCTGACCTGTGGCTTCATCATGGAGGAAGGGCTGCCCATGGCTGACCTGGAGCGTATTGTCGAATCCATGGGGAACGCCGCCCGTGAAGCCGGCGTCTTCGTCGTCACGGGCGACACCAAGGTCGTGCCCAGGGGCGCTGTGGACAAGATCTTCATCAATACCACGGGCATCGGCGAAATCTTCGTGCCCGAAGCCCCCAGCGGCCACCGGGCCCGGCCCGGCGACGCCATCCTGGTCAGTGGCTTCATGGGCGACCACGGTCTGGCCATCCTGTCCAAGCGCGAGGGCCTGACCTTTGAGGTGCCTGTGCTTTCGGACTGCGCTTCCCTCAACCACATCATCGTGCGACTTCTGGAAAACATCCCCGAAATCCACGTGCTGCGCGACCCCACGCGTGGCGGCCTGGCCACCACCCTGAACGAGATCGCCGGGCAGTCCGGCGTCGAATGCCGCATCATGGAGAGCAAGATTCCTGTGCGGCCCGAAGTTTCGGGCGGCTGCTCCTTCCTGGGGCTCGACCCCCTGTACCTGGCCAACGAGGGCAAGTTTCTGTGCATCCTGCCCCAGGAACATGCCGAGGCTGCCCTGTCCGTCATGCGCGCCGACCCGTTGGGCCGCGACGCCGTGCAGATCGGGAATGTCCGCGGCGAACATGCGGGCAAGGTCGTGCTGGAGACGCCTCTGGGCGGAACCAGACTTATGGACATGCTCGAGGGCGAACAGCTTCCGCGTATCTGCTGACATGAACAGGACCTTCGTGGCCATAGACTTCGAGACTGCGGACTCGCGTCGCGACAGTGCCTGTGCTCTTGGTATGACCAAGGTGCGTGATGGTGTTGTTGTGGACGCGCGTTACGGCCTCATTCGTCCGCCACGGTCGCGTTTTTCGCCGTTTTGCATCGGTGTGCACGGCATCCGTTGGTCCGATGTGAAGGACAGTCCCGCGTTCAGGGAGTTCTGGCTCGAGCACGCCGGATTTCTGGAGGACGCGGCTTTCCTGGCGGCGCATAACGCCAGCTTCGACCGCTCCGTGCTCGGGACCTGCTGCACCATGGCGGGCCTGCCCGCGCCGCGTCTGCCTTTTGTCTGCACGGTGAATCTGGCCCGCAACCAGTGGGATCTGCGTCCCACCAAGCTGCCCGACGTGTGCCGCCATCTGGGGGTCAGGCTCAACCACCACCACGCCGGTTCCGATGCCGAGGCCTGCGCCCGCATCGTCATGGCCGCCGTGGCCGAAAACCCGCGCTGCCTCGATCCGTTCGGGGTTTAGCTGATTGTTGAAAAATCAAAATTCGCAAGCCGTTTTTCAGGCGGCCAGCGAGGAGGAACCATGTCCCTCACCCAGGCCCAGATGCGGGCCCATATCTTTCTCGTCATCCTCGACAAGTTTTCGAATACCGAAGAACGCCGCAAAGAGGCCCTGACGGAGTATTTTATGGTCACCATGCCCAACGTCTCCCAGGACGCAGCCGACCGCCTGGCCGGGCTTATCCCGAATCTCATGCCTGAACTCTACTCCAAATGGATCGATGATTTCTGCAACCGCCTCTTCGAGACCGTTCCCGACGAGCAACTTCAGCATTTGTGCGAGGGAACCGAGGAAACCAATGCGGCGCTGGGTCTGGTTTTTCTCATGTTCATGGAGTCCGAGCGCATGGAGAAACAGGCCGAGGAAGATCTGCGTACCTATGCCCTCAGACATTCGGGCAGCGACGATATGGGCGACCTGGTGGCCGCGTATCTGCGTGGCAAGGTGGATGCGCTGCGGGCCGAGGTGACCGGGGAGAAGTTGCAGTAGGTCGGGCCCGTTATCCTTGATCTTCCGGGGCGGGGGGGATTCTGACTACCCGCTGCATCCCGCCCGGGCGTTCGAGCTACGGAAGACTTGGCGCCTTGCCCCGTTGTCATTCCCGCGAAGGTGGGAATCCATGCCTTTGATTGCACGGAAAACACGATGGATTCCCGCCTTCGCGGGAATGACACCTGGATATGCGGTTCTTTCTTCATCATCACGTATCATTCGTATCATCCGCGCATAAATTTCAACTGCCGAGTTTCCCGGCGTATCGCTGCGGCAGACACTCGTTCCCCAATGAAAAAGCCCGCCCCGGGCGAACCGGGGTGGGCTTTTTATCACTTTTTTTGCGAGGTTTGCGCCAGATTTAGGCGAAAGCCTTCTCAAGCTTGGGCACAACGTCCTTCTTGCGGGACATGATGCCGGGCAGCCAGGCCTTTCCGTCTTCGGGCTTGGCGCCGAAAGCCTTTTCGACAACGGCGGCGTCGTCGGAGGCGATGAGGATTTCGGATCCTTCCTTCATGATGTCAGTCAGCAGCAGGAAGATGGAGTGGGCGCCTTTCTCGGCCTTCAGGGCGGCGATGTCGGCGGCGAGATCACCCTTGACGGCGTCGAGGATGGCCAGGTCAACGACTTCCAGCTGGCCGATGCCGACCTTGGTGCCGCTCATGTTGAAATCCTTGTAGTCGCGCAGGACCAGCTCGCGGGCCGGAGTGCCTTCAACGGCGGACTTGACCTTGAACATTTCCATGCCCAGGGCGGGCAGGTCTTCCACACCGGCGATTTTGGCCAGTTCGGCAGCGGCGTCCTTGTCGGCCTGGGTGCAGGTCGGGGACTTGAAGATGACGGTGTCGCTCAGGATGGCGCACAGCATGATGCCGGCGATGTTCTTCGGGATCTCGATGCCGTTGAACTTGTACATGGCATTGATGACCGTGGCGGTGCAGCCTACGGGCCAGATCCAGCATTCCAGGGGGCTGGAGGTGGTCAGGTCGCCCAGCTTGTGGTGGTCGACGATACCCAGAACTTCGGCTTCCTTGATGTCATCAGGCAGCTGGGCCAGATCGGAGGTGTCTACCAGGAAAACTTTTTCACCGGCGTAAGCGGTCTTCACTGCGGGGGCGGCCACGCCGAACTTTTCCAGGATGAATTTGGTCTCGGGGGGCAGTTCGCCCTGGGCGGAAGGGGTGCAGGCGACGCCGATCTTGCTCTTCAGATCGGCCAGCGCAATGGCGCTGCAGATGGTGTCGGAATCGGGATTCTTGTGACCGAAAACATAAACGGACATGATATTCCTCCTACATGGGTTTGTTGGCTAACAAAAAGTTTGTGCCAAATATCACAACTATTCGTGACTGCCAAGAGAAAGATTGTGAATATCCTCCCAAGGGTCAGATGGTCACGAAGATGCCGACGAGCAGCGCGGCGGCGGCAACAGCATAGGCCTTGCGCATGCGCAGGGCCATGATTCCGCCGGCAGCGGCCGCAATCCAGAGCATGGGCCAGGCCGGTTGAAGATCTCCCGATATCAAAGGCTGGGCCAGGCGGATGCAGACGAGCACCGCCGAGGCCCCGGCCAGGAACAGTGCGAAGTTCATGGCGAAGATTTCGGCCAGGGCCTGGAAGATCAGCCTGTCGGGAGTGAAGGGGTGGGACACGCCGCGCCGGTTCCAGAGGATGAGAGCGTTGTAGCTCAGGTTCTGGCGTTTGCGGTAGCGCTGTTCCACCCAGGCGCCAATGTAGGCCAGGGGAAGGGTCATGATCAGGACCAGTGCGGTCGTGCGCATGTCCGGGTCCGGCAGGCAGGCCAGGACGCCCAGGGTCGTGCACAGGGAGAGCAATCCGTGGGGCGGGATAAAGGTTCCGGCTGGGAAGAGGTCCAGCCAGAGCAGTTCGAAAAAGATTCCGGCGCTGAGTGCCGGTTGCAGGCTGAAAGTCAGAAGGGACCAGAGCAGGGCCGCGAACAGGGGGCGATGGACAAAGCCCAGGTCAAGGGCGAAGCGGGTTAGCGCCAGGAGGGCAAAAAAAAACCGCTTCCGGCCAGCAGGATGATTTCGTGTGCGCTGATCATGGCGATTCCACGTGGTTTAAAAGTTGACTTTGGTTGTGGCGGTGGGCACGCAGCGAAAATCGATGTCCACTTTATTTTCTGAAAAATATTTTAAGCACTTGCGATCTTCTGGGCCCAGCGCGATGTGCTCGCAGATTTGTTCCTTGCCTGGCCCGTAATGCAGGTTGCCGATGTTGACCTGGGAAAAGGTCAGACCGGACATGTGCGCTGCCCGGGCGTCCGAACAGGAGGAAAAGAGCACCATAACGTGCTGTCCCGCACCGTCCTTGTGCACGCGTCGCAGAACCGCTGCGGTCTCGGCCACGGGGCAGCAGACGAAGGACACGTCGCTGGGCACGGCAAGGCTCATGATTTCCTGCCTCAAGTCGTCGTTGGCCAGGTCGTCGTTGGCCACGACCAGAGTCTTGGCGCGGATGTGCGGCAGCCAGGCCTCGATGACCTGTCCGTGCACCAGGCGGTTGTCGATGCGGAACCAGAGCACCTAGGCCTCGCTGATCTTGCGCGTCAGGACTTCGCCGGCGAGAACGATGCCCTGGATCGCAGCGCTTTTGGCGTTCTGGGCCAGGAGGGAGAGTTCCTGGTCCCGCATGCCAAGGATTCGCAGCAGCATGGGCAGGTTGACTCCTGTCAGGACATCGACCTTGCCGGGTTGCAGCAGCGACAGGCTGATATTGGACGGGGTGCCGCCGAACATGTCGGTCAGGATGATCACGCCCTCGCCCGAATCCATGCGTTTGACGGTGTTTTTCAGGTCCGCCAGCAGGGCGGCCATGTCGATGGACCCTTCCACGGCGATGTGCGCGCACTGTTCCTGCGGCCCCAGGATGGTCTGGGCCGCCTCCAGCAGGTGCTTGCCGAATTGGCCGTGGGTCACCAGGATCACTCCAACCATTATTCCTCCAAAAACGTTATCCGAGACTGAAATGTCTATGTTCCACTGAAACGCTGTAGCTCTTGTCACGCAGATGAGCCAGCACTGCCTCGGTCACGGCCACGGAGCGGTGCCTCCCGCCCGTGCAGCCGAAGGCCAAAGTCAGACGGTAGCGTCCTTCCTTGGCGTAGAGCGGAACGGTGAAGTCGAGAAACTCAAGCAGCTTTTTAAGATATTCTCTTCCGGGTTCGCCGTCCAGGACATACCGGGCGATGGGCTCGTCCATTCCGGACAAGGGCCGGAGATCTTCGACGAAATACGGGTTGGGCAGAAAGCGCAGGTCCATGACCGTGTCCGCTTCCGCCGGGGCGCCGTATTTGAAGCCGAAGGAGATGAGATGCACGCGCATGCCCTGGTTTTCTGAGGCGATGCTTTCCCATTTTTCCTGAATGACCCTGCGCAGATCGTGCACGGAGTAGTGGGATGTGTCGATGAGCAGATCCGCCTCGTTGCGGATGGGTTCCAGAATTTCCCGCTCCCGTTCAAGGGCGCCCTCCAGCCCCAGGTTGCCCGAGGTCAGTGGATGCGGCCGTCTGGTGGTTGCGTATCTGCGCAGCAGAACCTGGTCCGAAGCCTCTGTGAACAGGATGGTGGGGCGCACGGAAAATTTGCGGATATCCTGCAGCACCTCTTTCCATTGGCCGGCGAAGTCCGGCTGACGTAGGTCCATGCCCATGGCCAGCCCGGGATAGTCCTTTGCCGAGGAGGTGAAAAACAGCTCCATCAGGGCCGGAGCCATGCGCGCGGGCAGGCCGTCTACGCAAAAGAACCCCATGTCTTCGAAGACCCTGAGGGCCGTGCTTTTGCCTGACCCGGACATGCCCGAGACAATGACGACGTTCTTCAGAGCGTTTGGGTTTTCCATGGGAGGCTTCCCTTGAAGGCGGGTTAGACGGACTGGAGCAGCTGCCAGAGCGCATCCTGATCCGGGGCTTCGGCGAAGGCCTGGCGGAAGGCGGTGTCTTTGAGCAGCCGGGATATGGTGGCCAGAATCTTCAGGTGCAGCCCCACCACGCTGGAGGGGGCGAGAACCGTAAACAAGATACTGGCCGGTTTGTGGTCCAGGCTGGCGAAGTCGACCCCTTCGCGGCTGCGGGCCACGATGACCACGACTTTTTCAAGGCTGTCCAGCTTTCCGTGAGGGATTGCGATGCCGTCCCCGATGCCTGTCGTTCCGAGGCTTTCCCTGTCCATGAGCACCTGAACCACGCGACTTGTGTCGATACCGGGGATTTTGGCCGTGAGCGGGGAAACGAGTTCGGCCAGGACCTCGGGTTTGGTCCTGGCCGACAGGTCGGAGATGATCAGATCCTTGTCCAGAAATTCAGCGAGCTTCATTCACTTATACCCCGGGGTCAATAAGGCCGAAATCGCCTGTCTTGCGACGATAGATGACATTGACCCTTTCGTTTTCCGCATTCAGGAAGACCAGGAACTCGTTGCCCGTCTTGTCGAGCTGCATGGCAGCCTCTTCGACGATCATGGGCTTGGGCTCGTAGTGGTCCGTTTCCTGGATGCTCGGTGTGCGCCGTCCGGAGGTGTCCTCCTCAATGCTGATGACGTCCATTCGAACGGTCTCGCCGCCGGCCTTGCGCTTGCTTTTGCTCTTGTCGCGGATCTTGCGCATCTGGGCTTCCAGTTTGTCCCAGACCATATCCACGGTGGAGTACATGTCCTCACTGTCCTCGCGGGCAGAGATATGAACGTTTTTGCCGGTCAGGACGACGTCGGCGATATGTCTGAATTTCTCCACTTCGAGGTTGACCTGGAGTTCGGCGTCGGGGGTGCCGGCCATGAACTTGCCCAGCTTCCCAAAACGGTCCTTGGCGTACTTGCGAAGGTGGTCGGACGGATCGAAGTTTTTGAAGTTGAAGACAATCCTCATAGAGTCCTCCTCGTCAGTTGAGGGTCTGCCCGTCGCGGCCGAAAGGGGCTGCGGAGGGGGGATATCAAAATACCTGCTTGCGTTTCGATGATGACTCGATGCCCAGCACCGCACGGTATTTGGCCACCGTTCTGCGGGCTATGTTTACATCCAGCCTTTCTTTGAGCACCGCGGCGATCTTTTCGTCGCTGTAGGGGTGCTTCGCATCTTCCTCGCTGACCAGTTTCTTGATGACGGCCTTGACCGACTCGGAGCCGACCTGGGTGCCGTCATCCATTTCCAGCGCGGAA
>CAZQYA010000114.1:0-10330 GCA_964597325.1 uncultured Desulfovibrionaceae bacterium | reverse complement strand
CGCTGGCGATGGCGTGGATGCGGGCCTTGAGCTGCAGGATGCGGTCGTTGGTGACGAGGATGGGCGCCTCGACCCCGCTCTCCTTCAGTTCGTCGAGAATGAGGTCGTCGCCGTTTTTCTTTTCCGCGTCGACAAAAGCCTTGGGCGGGAGGAACAGGATGTCCGGATCATCCTGCAGCGCGGCGATGGCCTGGGCCACGATGTGGGCCACGCGCGGCTCGCGCTTGAGCTTGTCCAGCTCCCGCAGGACCGTGTACGGCAGGATGACGCGGTTTTCCTGGCCGTTTCTGAGGGTGCGGATGCAGGACGGATTGTCAATGAGCACATTGGTGTCGAGGATGTAATTCTTCTGCATGGACGCGAAATCCTTAGGGGCCACCGGCCCCGGTCCGGACCGTTGAGGAGATGCGCCGGTCAGACCGCCGCCAATATCCCGCCGCCGATTCCGGTGCGTCCGAACTCCTCCGGGTTCGAATCCATCAGCTCCTGGCATTCGATGCAGTACCGCGCGCTCGGAATGGCCAGGAGCCGCTTCTCCGAAATGTTTTCGCCGCAGACATCGCAGATCCCGTAGGATTCGTTGTCGATAGCCTTCAGCGCCACGGAGATGTCCTTCAGCAGCGCGACATTGCGGTTGTAGCGTATCATGTTCCAGTCCTGTGAGGAAGCGGTGAAAGCCTGGTCGGCCAGATCGGGCTCCTGGGCGCGATGCTGGCGCATGACGTCGAGCAGGCCCTCGTTCTCTTCCTCGATCTTCCTGAACTTGTCCCGAAGTTGTCGTTCGATACCGCGATGCATGTTCCAGTAATGCGACATGAAATCCTCCTGGAGTGCTGCCCTGGAAACATGTGCCGGCCTATCCGGCCTCGTCCTTTGACAGCGTTGTCCCTGAATAGAATTCGCATGTGGCAAGGTCGCGACGAAAGCGTCATGGTTTGGCGACAGCGGCGTGACGCCGGGCAGCCTGATTGGACAATCAATGAACTTTTTCGTACACGAACCGTCAACTTTCACTACGGAGGAACCATGACAGACAACATACTCGACGGAGCGATCCTGCAGCGGGACAAGGAAACCTACGCCATCGTGCCCCGCACCCCCGTGGGCCTGATCAGCCCCGAAGTCCTCGACGCCCTGAACACCGTGGTCAGAAAATACGGGATACCCATCGTCAAGATCACGTCCGGCCAGCGCATCGCCCTGGTGGGCATGCGCAAGGAACAGATCCCGGACATCTGGAAGGACCTGGGCACGGACATCGGCCGGGCCACGGAACTCTGCGTGCACTACGTGCAGGCCTGCCCCGGCACGTCGGTCTGCCAGTTCGGCGTTCAGGACTCCCTGTCCCTGGGGCTGGAAATCGAGGAGATGTACAAGGGCTTCGAGCTGCCGGCCAAGTTCAAGTTCGGCGTCTCGGGCTGTCCCTTTGCCTGCGCAGAGGGACTGGTCCGCGACATCGGCCTGACCGGATCGAGGAAAGGCTGGAGCGTGAGCTTCGGCGGCAATGCCGGGGCCACGGCCCGGGTGGGCGACATCCTGGCCAAGGACCTGACCAGGGAGGAAGCCCTGGATCTGGTGAAGAAGCTGCTGACCTACTACAAGGAAAACGCCAAAAAGAAGGAACGCACGGCCAAGTTCGTCAGGCGCGTAGGCATCGACGCCGTCAAGGCCGCGGTGCTGGGCGAATAGAAAACTGCGGGGCGGGCTTCCCGCCCCTTTTTTCCGGATATCGACCGGGGAGGCTAAGCCCCGCTCAGGAGCGGCCGGACGCCAGCAGACGATCGGCCACGAGTCCTTCCATGGCAGGGTCGTCCTGGAGGGTGGGCTGCACCACGAACGTAAGCTCCGGGTATTCCAGCCGAAGTTCCTCGACCATGGCCGGGATGTCCTGCTCGATGTGCACCCCGTTGTAGAGGAAATACTGCATGATCACGATACGCGTGCACCCCTGTCCGGCCAATTCCCCCACCTGACGGGCCAGGGTCGGCTCGCCCAGGGAGAAAAACGCCGGCAGGACCAGCGCGTCCGGAATCCGGCCGGCGATGCGTTTGACCATGGCCGTAAAGGCCTCGCCCACCTCCCGGCGCCTGCTGCCGTGCCCAAGCACGATCATCCCCGTCTTTTCCATCCATCCCTCCATCATGAAAAAAAAGGCCGCCAAACATGTGGGCGGCCCGAAATCGGATTCTCCAACCTCTAGTGCTTGTGATCCTCATGGACCGCAGGAGCCGCGTCGTCGTGGGAGTGTTCGTGGTCGTGGTCGTGGGGATGACTGTGGGTCAGATCTCCATGGGAATGTTCATGATCGTGGTTGATCACCGTTGTCGTAGCCTTGCCGTGAAGGCATCCGCAACCCTTGCACATGTGGGCCTCCTTGCGCCTGGAACCAGGCAGTTTGACGATAATGAGATGCCGTATGGTAATCCTTTCCGTCCTGAAGGCAAGGGGTCCGAGATTGCACAAAACCTGCACAAAACGCACACTTGTGCAACATACGACACGTATTTCCCCCGGCCCGAGCTGGGCGCCAACACCTATCCTGCTGAAATCAAACAACTCTACATTTTGGCACGCCGAGTGCTTCAAGGACATCCGAAAGCACACAACTACCTCCACAGTGTGACAGGAGCAACAATGTACCCCAGAATCGCTATCCTCTCCCTCCTTCTGATCCTTTTCCTCGCTGGCGGGGTTCAGGCCTACAAGGGCGGCTGTCCGGGACAGGGACACGCCCAGGACTTCATGTCCGGCCTGTCTCCCGAACAGCAGGAAAAGGTCAGAAAACTCACTGATTCGCATCACGAAGAGCTCTTTGCCCTCAACAAGGAACTCAAAGCCAGGCATCAGGCCATGGAGGCTCTCTTCGACGCCGTGCCGGCGGACAAGGCAGCCATCGACAAGGCCGTGGCCGATGTGAGCGAAGTGCAGGCGAAAAAGGCCAGACTCAACGCCGACTACCGCGTGGCGCTGTCCGAAATCGCCGGCAAGCCCTTCCCGAAAGAATCCGGCAAAGGCTGCGGAGCCGGTGCCGGGTGCGGAGCATACTCCAGCGACGCCGGACACGGCGGCGGCAACGCACCCTGCCCCCACTCCTCCAAAAACCAGTAACCACTCCCTCCCCCCCTGTACCGGGCAAAGGCCGCACCCCCTGCGGCCTTTGCCTTTTCAAGAAACGAGGCCTGCATGGAAATAGCTCTCCCGCCACGCAACAGCCGCACCATCATGATGGTGGCCACCCTGGCCGTCTTTGTCCTGGGCCTGGCCCTGAGCTTTTCCACCTGGCGCAACCTCCGCCAGCAGCAGGAGACCTTTCGCGAACATGCCGTGGTCACGGCCAGGGCCATCGCTGCCGGCATCGAAATCAACCTGCGTCGGGAGTTGCGCCTTCCTTCCTCGACGGAACACGCCAACGCCCTGCTTCGTCTCCGCCGAGCCCTGGCCAAGGACCTTCTCAAGGACTACATCAAGCGCTCCGACGCCCGCTTCATCGGCCTGTACAACCCCCTCGGGCACATCCTTTTCTCTTCTCACGACGATCCCAAGGCCATCAACAGCCAACTCCCGACCATCGCCTGGGAAAGCATGGGGAATGCCGGTGAATGGAGCGGGGAAATGAATTTCGAAGGGCAGCCCATCCTGGTCCTCGGACGCATCAGCCATCTGGACATGGGCGAAAGTTGCCTTGACGGCCAATGCCCGCCAGACCAGAAGCCTCCCATGCTGCTCATCGGCATGGACATGACCCAGTACCTCCAGGCCTTCGGCAAATACAGGCGCACGGCCCTCCTGCAGACGGGCTACATCCTGGCTGTGACCGTGGTCTTCTGGCTCCTGCTGATGGGCCTGCTGCAACGCAAGGAGCAGAGCAGGCGACTCGAACGGCTGGAGTCCTTCAACGCCCGGCTTCTCGACAACATGCCCGACGGCCTGCTGACCCTGACGGCCGAAGGCACCATCGTAGCCGCAAATCCCGCAGCCAAAAACCTCATGCATGGCTTCGGTCTGGTGGGCGAGCCTCTGGAAAAGATCTTCGACAACCTCGGCCTGGCCGGGGAAAGGCGCGCCAACCAGGAATGGGCGACCTTCAAGGCCGGAGAAAAGGATCTGGAAATCCTGCAACTCCCCCTCAAAGACGGCTCCGGACAAAGCCTGGTGCTGGTACGCGACCGCACGGAACTGGCCGGCCTGGAACGCGAACTACACCGCAACGAGAAACTGGCGGCCATCGGACGCATGGCCGCCGGCGTCGCCCACGAGATCCGCAACCCCCTCTCGTCCCTGCGCGGCTTCGCCCAGTTCTTCGCCAAAAAGCTGGCCGGGCGGGAACCTGAGGAACTCTATGCCCGGACCATGGTCCAGGAGGCCGACCGCCTGAACCGGGTCATCACGGACCTTCTCTTCCTGGCCCGCCCGCGCCGGCTCGACTTCGCCCAGGTTCCCCTTGCGGAGGTTTTCGGCGAGGTGCATACTCTCTTGTCCATGGACGTGGACGCCGAAAGCGGCACCATCGAAGAGGACATCCGGGCCGCGACGGTCATGGCGGACCGGGACGCCCTCAAACAGGCCCTCATCAACCTGGTCATGAACAGTATTGAGGCGCTGCCGGAGCACGGCGGTCTGATCCGGCTCGAAAGCCTCAAGGACAACGGCGGCACGAAAATCCGCGTCACCGACAACGGACGCGGCATGAACGCCGAGGAACGGGAGCACGCTCTGGAGCCCTTCTTCACCACCCGCGGCCAGGGGACGGGACTGGGCCTGGCCATCGTGCACACCATCATGCAGGAGCACGGGGGAAGCATCGAGATCGAGACCGCGCCCGACGCCGGCACCACGGTGTCCCTGCTCTTCCCCTTGAACGATATCGAAACGGAGAGCCCGTCATGAATCCCACAGTGCTCATTATCGACGACGAACCCGCGCACCGGCTCATGGTCCGCGTGGTTCTGGGGGACGCCGGCTTCAAGGTGCTCGAAGCCGACAACGGTTCGACCGGGCTGGCCACGGTGCGCGCCAAGCCCGTGGACGTCGTTCTGCTGGATATGCGTATGCCCGGCATGAGCGGCCAGGAGGTGCTGCAACGCCTGCAGGAACTCGAGAGCAGCCCGCCCGTGATCATGCTCACGGCATTCGGCAACGTCGGCAACGCCGTGGAGGCCATGAAGGCCGGAGCATGGGATTATCTGACCAAGCCCGCGGACAACGACGAGCTCCTGGCAGTGGTCCAGAAAGCAGCCGAACACACACGTCTGACCCGGGAAAACCGCGACCTCAAGAAACAGATCGGCCACCTGCGGGAAACCCGTATCATCGGCGACAGCCCGGCCATGCGCAAGGTCGTGGATCTCGTGGAGCAGGTCGGCCCAAGCGAGGCCAACGTCCTGATCCTCGGCGAATCAGGCACGGGCAAGGAGCTTGTGGCCCAACTGCTGCATGAGCACAGCCTGCGCAAGGACGGTCCCCTGGTGAAAGTCAACTGCGCGGCCCTGCCCGAAACTCTGCTTGAAAGCGAACTCTTCGGCTACGTCCGCGGCGCCTTCACGGGCGCGACCCAGGACAAACCCGGACGTTTCCAGCTGGCCGCCGGAGGGACCCTCTTCCTGGACGAGATCGGCGAACTGCCCATGACGCTGCAGGCCAAAATCCTGCGCGCGCTGCAGGAACGCATCGTCGAGCCCCTGGGCAGCGTGACGCCCGTCAGCGTGGACGTGCGCTTCATCGCCGCCACCAACCGTGACCTGCCGACCATGATTTCCGCCGGCCAGTTCCGCGAGGACCTCTACTACCGCCTGAACGTCCTTGAGATCCGCATCCCGCCCCTGCGCGAACGCGCCCAGGACATTCCCCTGCTGGTGGACTACCTGCTGGCCAAGCTCTGCCGCAAGAACAACCGTCCGGTGCGTTCCGTCAGCCGGGAATTCCTGGACGCCCTGACCCGCCATGAGTGGCGCGGCAACGTCCGCGAACTGGAGAACGTCCTGGAGCGCTCCCTCATCCTCTGCCGCGGAGACACGCTCGACGTGCGTGACCTTCCCGAGCACCTGCTCACGCCCGCAGTGCCCGGCTCCACGTCGCCCCGTGCGGCCCGGCCCGACTCCCTCCCACCGGAAAACCCATTGGAAGCAGCCGAACGCCGGGCCCTGGAGGAGACCTTGCGCAGACATGCCGGGCACCGCGAGCGCACGGCCGAGGCCCTGGGCATCAGCCGCCGCACCCTGCAGTACCGCCTCAAGAAATACGGCCTGACCACCAGATGAAAAAAAGCCGGCCCCCTGCAGGGAGCCGGCTTTCCTTTTTCATGACGCTCGAAGGGATCAGATCCCGCAGGCGTTCTTCAGATACTTGAAACGCAGGTTGCGCGTGACCAGGACCGGACAGTTTGCCCCTTCCAGCACCCGCGTGACCACGCTGCCCATGATGACGTTCTCGAGCACCGACAGTCCGCGCGAACCGATAACGATGAGGTCGCAGTCCAGTTCGTCCTGGACGTTCAGGATGACGTAGTCCGGACGGCCACTGCGTGAGATGAGCTCCACGTCCATGCCGCAGGGCTCCAGGAACTTCTTGAATTCCTCGAGCATGGCCATGGACTTGTCGTGGGCGTTCTTGCGCAGACGCTCGGCCATCTCGCCGCCGATGGTCATGTTGACAGGTTCCCAGACATTGAGAAGGTATATCTTGGGGTTCCTGGCATTGACCAGCTGGGTTCCATACTTGGCCGCGTTCCTGGAGGAGTCCGATCCGTCCACGGGGATGAGCACTTTTTCGACTTTGATCATAGCGTATCTCCGGTATGATGTTCGGCTTTAGAAGAAAAGGAAGGTCATCAGGACGAAACAGGGCACCAGGATGCCGCCCGACCAGGCCATGTAGCCGAAGAAGCTGGGCATCTTGATGCCGCCGGATTCGGCGATGGACCGGACCATGAAGTTGGGCGCGTTGCCGATGTAGGTGTTGGCGCCCATGAACACCGCGCCCGCCGAGATGGCCAGCAGGGTCTGGACATGCTCCATGAGGTAGTGCGCGTCGCCACCGGCCGTGTTGAAGAAAACCAGGTACGTCGGGGCGTTATCCAGGAAGCTCGACAGGGCGCCCGTCAGCCAGAAGTACATGGAGTTGTTCGCCACGCCGTCGGTGGAGACCAGGGCGATGAGGCTCGACAGGGCGCCGTCCATGCCCGAACGCAGGATGGCGATGGCCGGGATCATGGAAATGAAGATGCCCGCGAAAAGCTTGGCCACCTCGAGAATGGGCTCCCAGTTGAATTCGTTGCGGCGGCGGTTCTCCGGGGCCGTGGTCTTCAGGCTGACCCCAGCCAGGACCAGGAGCAGGACGTCGCGGGCGATGTTCTGCAGTTCCACATGCACGTGGTAGATGGTCACGCCGGCATGGGGCTTCCACATCCCGCTCATGAGCACGCCGCCGATCACGCCGGCCAGCAGGAGCAGGTTGAAGGTACCCTCGAGACGCAGCTTGCCGTCCTGGCCCGCGTCAGGCGATTCGGGGCGTCCTTCCTTGGCGAAAAGGGCCGTGTCGATAATGAAGTACAGAACCAGCAGAATGGCGGCCATGACCGCGAATGGAACGAACATATGAATCGTGGTCCAGAAGAAGGACACACCCTTCAAAAAGCCCAGAAACAGCGGCGGGTCGCCCAAAGGCGTCAGGCTGCCGCCGATGTTGGCCACCAGAAAGATGAAGAAAACGATGGTGTGCACCTTGAATTTGCGATGCGAGATGGCGCGCATGAGGGGCCGGATGAGCAACATGGCCGCGCCAGTGGTCCCCATCCAACTCGCCAGCAGAGTACCGATAAGCAGAATGACCGTGTTGACCACGGGCTTGCCCACCAGGGAGCCTCTGAGACACACGCCGCCGGCGATGGTGAACAGCGAAAAAAGAAGGATAAGAAAGGGAATGTATTCCAGGAACAGGGTGTGGACCACGGAATACAGGGCCAGATCGAAACCGTGGCTCAGGGCGAAGGGGACCAGGAAGGCCACGCCCCAGAAAGCTGCCACTTTGCCGTAGTGGTGATGCCAGAAATGCGGGACGGCCAGTGGCATGATGGCGATGGACAGGAGCATGCAGACGAAAGGCACCACCCAGAACACGCCAAGGTGCTTGCCGATTTCCTCGGCTTCATGGTGCAAATTCCCTCCGGAAGCCCAAACCTCCGGCAACATTCCAAGTACCGCCAGGCCCACGACCGCCAGGCAAAAAAACCAGACAGATCTCTTTCGCATCCGATGTTCTCCTCTCGGCCCGCCGCTCGCGGCGGGACCCCGTTCGCGTGAACACTGAAGGCATCGTGGCCGATGCCCTAGCCTCTCCTCTCCTTTGTCATTTCCAAAAAAACAGGCCCCTGGTCGTCCATGACGCCAAGAGCGCGCCATGTTTACCAACGGCCATCGGAAAAGGACCCGGATACGCCGAGCCACGGCAGTATCATCAGCCCATCCGCACGCACAGGCGGCAAGGCGTCGCCTTGGCCCAGAATTCGCGCACGGTGGGTGCATATGACATATCTTCGAGGGGAGCAATACCCTTTGGAAATCGGCGGTTTGTCAAGCTCACCGGACGCCGGGCCGTCACCCGGCGAGACCTGCCGCCAAGGTTTTGTCACAAAACAGGAACTTTTTTCGTTGCATCACAAATCCAGACCGTTACGGTCAAAAAAAGGCCGACCTCCCTTGCAGAGGCCGGCCCGATGATGATTGCCGCCTGGAAAACGGCCGATACCGTCAGATGCCGCAGGCGTCCTTCAGGAACTTGAGCCGCAGATTGCGCGTGACCAGGACCGGGCAATTCGCCCCTTCCAGCACGCGCGTGACCACGCTGCCCATGATGACGTTTTCGAGGACCGACAGGCCGCGCGAGCCGATGACGATAAGGTCGCAGTCCAGTTCATCCTGGGTGTTCAGGATGACATAGTCAGGACGGCCGCTGCGCGAGATGAGCTCGATCTCCATGCCGCAGCCTTCCAGCGATTCCTTGAACTCCTCAAGCATGGCCATGGATCTGTCGTAGGCGTTCTTGCGCAGGCGCTCGGCCATCTCGCCGCCGATGGTCATGTTGATGGGCTCCCAGACGTTCAGCAGGTAGATCTTGGGATGGCGGGCGTTGACCAGTTGCGTTCCGTACTTGGCCGCATTTTTGGACGAATCGGAACCGTCCACCGGGATGAGCACTTTTTCGACTTTGATCATTGTGTCTCTCCGTGGCGCTCACTGCGCCGGCAAATCTTCAATTAATGGAAGAAAAGGTAATTCATGAGCACGAAACACGGAATCAGGATGCCGCCCGACCAGGCCATGTAGCCGAAGAAGCTGGGCATCTTGATGCCGCCCGTTTCCGCAATGGACCGGACCATGAAGTTCGGGGCATTGCCAATGTACGTGCAGGCTCCGAAGAAAACCGCACCGGCCGAGATGGCCAGCAGGGTGCCCACCTCGTTCATGAGACGCACGGCGTCACCGCCGGCCGTGTTGAAGAACACGACGTAGGTCGGGGCGTTATCCAGGAATGCCGACAGAGAACCCGTCAGCCAGAAGTACATGGTGTGGTTGTCCAGGCCCTCGGCCGTCCTGACCATGGAGATGACGCCGCTCAGGGCCCCGTCCATGCCGGCCCGCAGGATGGAAATGGCCGGGATCATGGAGATGAAGATGCCCGCGAAGAGCTTCGCCACCTCGCGAATGGGTTCCCAGTCGAACTCGTTGCGGCGGCGAATCTCCGGCGCCGTGGTCTTCAGGCTGATGCCCGCAAGAACCAGGAGCAGGATGTCGCGCACGATGTTCTGCAATTCCACGTGTACTTCGTAGACGGTGATCTCAACGCCCGGCTTCCACATGCCGCTCATGAGCACACCGCAGACAACGCCGCCCAGCAGAAGCAGATTCGAGGTGCCTTCAAGGCGCAATTTACCGTCCTGGCCCGCGTCAGGCGACTCGGGACGGCCTTCCTTGTTGAACAAAAAGGTGTCCAGGACGAAGTACAGGGCCAGCAGGATGGCCGACAGGACCGCGAAGGGCACGAACATGTGCACGGTGGTCCAGAAGAAGGACACGCCCTTCAGAAAGCCCAGAAACAGCGGCGGATCGCCCAGGGGTGTCAGGCTGCCGCCGATGTTGGCCACCAGGAAGATGAAGAAGACGATGGTGTGCACCTTGTACTTGCGGTGCGAGATGGCGCGCATGAGCGGCCGGATGAGCAGCATGGCCGCGCCCGTGGTCCCCATCCAGCTCGCAAGCAGCGTGCCGATCAGAAGGATGACCGTGTTGACCTGCGGCTTGCCCACCAGGGAGCCGCGCAGGCACACGCCGCCGGC
>CAZQYA010000113.1:0-10558 GCA_964597325.1 uncultured Desulfovibrionaceae bacterium | reverse complement strand
TGATGAGCGTTGCCGTGCCGGTCCTGCCGCCCGCAGGGAAAAAGATCGTGTGGTCTCCCGAAACCACTGTCAAAGCCATCTCCGCACCCTTGGGCGACGGCCTGCCGTCGGACCCCGAGATCGCTGCGATCTTCAGGCCGTAAGCCCCTTTCTTGCAATTTGGCCCGATTCAAACTAGGTAAAAGCGCAAGATCAATCACCAGAAAGGAATCACCATGCCCGTTTTCACCGGCCCTACCCAGGGCTTCTACAAGATGCAGGGAAGCGGCAACGACTTCATCGTCATCGACAACCGCTCCCGCACCATATCCCCCGACGTCATGCCCGCTTGGGCCAAGGCCCTGTGCCCCCACGCCTTCAGCATCGGCGCCGACGGCATCATCTTCCTGGAGGAGGACGACTCCGGCCAGGCCGCCACGCGCTGGCATTTCTTCAACGCCGACGGCTCCCGCGCCGAGATGTGCGGCAACGGTTCGCGCTGTGCCACGCTGCTGGCCCACCGCCTTGGCATGGCCCCGGCCGAGCACCTCATGCTCACGGACGCCGGGCCGGTCCACGCCAAGGTCTTCCCCGAAGCCGGCGAGGTCGAGGTGCAACTGACCCCGGCCAAGGACCTGACCCTGAACTTCGACCTCGACCTGGGCGACGAGACCCGCACCGCGCATTTCGCCAACACCGGCGTGCCGCACACGGTCATCGTCTCGGACGACGTGGGCGCCCTGGACATCCAGGGTCTTGGCGCCAAGGTCCGCTACCACGAACGTTTCGCGCCTGCCGGGACCAACGCAAATTTCATCCAGGTGGTCTCCCGCGACGAACTGCTGCTCAGGACGTACGAACGCGGCGTGGAGAGCGAAACCTACGCCTGCGGCACCGGCGCCGCCGCCTCCGTGGCCGTGGCTCACGCCCTGGGGCTGTGCGAAGCCCGGGCGCAGGTGACCACCTCGGGCCGGGAGATCCTCGGCATCACCGTGGACGGCGACGACATTTTCCTGCGCGGCAAGGCGATTATCGTCTACCAGGGCGAATTCAGCCCCGCCGCAATGGGTCTCTAAAGACCCGACAAGGCCACAACCATCAGCCCAAACCGGGAGGAAACGATGCAATTCAAAGGAGCCTTCACAGCCCTGGTCACTCCGTTCTCAGGCGGCCAGTTTGACGAGGAAGCCTATCGGCAGCTGATTGAATGGCAGCTGGAGAAAGGGATCAACGGCCTCGTGCCCTGCGGCACCACCGGCGAATCCGCGACCATGAGCCACGAGGAACACAAACGCGTCATCAGCGTATGCGTGGACCAGGTCAAAAAGCGGGTCCCCGTCCTCGCCGGTGCCGGGTCCAACAACACTGCCGAAGCCGTGGAGTTGACGAGATACGCCAAGGAGGCCGGAGCTGACGGCGCCCTGCTTATCACGCCCTACTACAACAAACCGACCCAGGAAGGCCTGTACCAGCACTTCAAGCGCATCGCTTCAGAAGTCTCCCTGCCCTTCATCCTCTACAATGTTCCAGGACGCACCAGCGTGAACATGCTGCCGCCCACCGTGGCCAGGCTGAACAAAGACATCCCGGACATCATCGGCATCAAGGAGGCCACGGGCGACCTGAACCAGGTATCCCAGGTGCTCGAATTCTGCGGCCCGGATTTCCAGGTCCTCTCGGGCGACGACTTCACGGTCCTGCCCCTGTTGTCCGTAGGCGGCTGCGGCGTCATCTCCGTGGTCTCCAACATCCTTCCCGACAAGATGAGCGGCATGTGCTCGGCCTGGTTTGCCGGGGACGTGCCCAAGGCCAGGGAGCTGCACTATGACCTGGCCGCCTACTCGCGCATGATGTTCCTGGAAACCAACCCCATCCCGGTCAAGACGTCCCTGTTCCTCATGGGCCGCCTCAAGATGGAACTGCGGCTTCCCCTGGTGCCCATGGGCCCGGAGAACGTCGAAAAGCTGCGGTCATTCCTGGCCGAAAGGGGCCTCGCCTAGACCCATCCCGAACACGCGAAAGGCCGCCGTCCCGAAGGATGGCGGCCTTTTTTTCGTCGGAACGCTTCCGGATTCAGCCCAGGACGACCTGATCCCTGCCGTCGTGCTCCTGCATGTACACGTTGACCTGGCGGCCGCGCTCCGTCGGCACGGTCTTGCCGATGAAGTCGGCCTGGATGGGCAGCTCGCGGTGTCCGCGATCGACGAGTACCAAAAGCTTCACGCACCGGGGACGACCGAAATCGAGGATGGCCTCAAGGGCGCTGCGGATGGTGCGCCCCGTAAAGAGGACATCGTCCACGAGGATGACGGTCTTGTCCTCCACGGGAAATTCGATGCGCGTGGAGTTGATGTTCGGGGTGCTCGTGGAGCTGGTCCAGTCGTCGCGGTAGAGGTTGATGTCAAGCTCGCCGCAGGTCGTCTTCATGCCCGTGCGCGAGGACAGAAGTCGGCACAGCCGGGCCGCGATGTCGACGCCGCGGCGCTGGATGCCCACCAATGCGATGGACTCGTGGTCGGGGATCTGCTCCAGGATCTGACAGGCCAGACGGTCGAGGCAGCGCTCCATGGCGGCCGCGGACATGATTTCCTCAGGGTGCATGGGTTCCTCCATGGGTGGGTGACACGACCTGTTCACTAAGTGCCTCAAGTTGTAATTGCAAGCGATTCATCCTATGCCGGAAAGGAAGCAAACAACAGCCACGGAGGACGAATGGGCTCGAACAATATCTTTTTTCTGGAACTCATCGAATGGTTTGACGACAGCGGACAGGAAATAGCCCACCGCTTTCCCCCCGAAGGTTCCGGCGAAATCAAATACGGCGCCCAGCTGGTGGTGCGCGAATCCCAGTCCGGCATATTCTTCTACAACGGAAAGGCCGTGCACGTCTTCGGCCCGGGCCGGCACACCCTCAAGACTGCCAACATCCCCATCCTGAACAAGATCATGGGCATCCCCTGGGGCTTCGAAAGCCCCTTGAGGGCCGAAGCCTACATGATCAACACCAAGGTCTTTCCGAACCTCAAATGGGGAACGCGGGAGCCCGTGGCCTTCAAAGACTCGGAGCTCGGCCTCATCCGCCTGCGGGCCTACGGCATGTTCAACATCCAGGTGGTCCAGCCCCTCCTGTTCATCAACTCCCTGGTGGGCACCATGGGTTCCTTTTCCGTGGACGACCTGAGCGAGTACCTGGGCAAGGTCATTGTCTCGCGCTTCAACGACTATCTCGGCGAGAACATGGACACCATCCTGAACCTGCCCAGCCGCTACGAAGACTGGTCCGAGGGCCTGCAGCAGCGCCTCCAGGACGATTTCAGACACTTCGGCCTGTCTCTGAACCAGCTCTACATCAACTCCATCACCCCGCCGCCCGAAGTCCAGAAGGCCATGGACGACCGCACCAAGCTCGGCATGTTCGACGACATGAACAAGCTCATGCAGCTCAAAGCGGCCAGCGCCATGGAAAAAGCCGCGGCCAACCCCGGAGCGGCCGGGGACTCCATGGGTATGGGCGTGGGCTTCATGATGCCGACCCTCATGGCCCAGGCCATGCAGATGGCCGGGCAGGCCCAGACACCCCAGGCGCCCCAGCCCGCACCGCAGGAGCAGGCCCTGCAGTGCCCCGATTGCCATCAGCCCATCCGCAAGGACGACAGGTTCTGCCCGTCCTGCGGCCACCAGCTCATCGTCTTTGAACAGTGCAAGGGATGCGGCAAAAACCTTGCGCCGGGCACGCGTTTCTGTCCCCGCTGCGGCCAGCAGACCGGAGCCTCCCCCGCCTCGGTCAGATGCCCCTCCTGCGGTCAGGAAAACCTCGCCTCATCCACATTCTGCAACCACTGCGGGGAACGCATGGGCTGAATATGAACGACGCCCAGCTTTCCCATCAATGCCCGCAGTGCGGCGCACCGGTGGACCTCGAAGAAACGGACAGGATCTTTTCCTGTCCGTTCTGCAAGGTCCGCCTCTTCATCCATACCCACGGGCCGCTGCGCTACCACCTCAAGCCCCGCATCGAGCACCCGGGGACTCTGATCTACGTGCCCTACTGGCGATTCCGGGGCAACGCCTTTGTCCTGGAGACCAGGGAAATGCGCCACAAAATCATGGATTCGAGCCTTCTGGCCGTGGCGAACCCAGGTCTGCCCCCGTCCCTGGGGCTGCGTACTCAGGCCATACCCCTGTCCTTCGTGGAGCCCGACACGCCGGGGCTCTTCATGGAACCGACAGTGAAAAGCGGGCAGTTCAAGGCCCGCCTGCTGCGGGCAGTTCCCGGCCTCGTGACGCCCACCGGGCCAAACCTCACGGCCTGCGTGGGCGACACGCTGTCCCTCATCCACCTTCCCGTGTTCCAGGACACGAGCCTCGTGGACGGGCTGACCGGCAAGGTGCTCGGCCCTGCCGGCATTGAGACCGGCGGCCTGACCAAAGCCGGCAGCCACCTGCGCTTCGCCTCGACCCTGTGCCCCCGCTGCGGCTGGGACCTGGTCGGCGACCGGCAAAGCATGATCCAGACCTGCCCGCACTGCGACACGGCCTGGGAGCCAGGACCCGAAGGCGGCAGGCAGATCACGCCGCACTTTTTGCCGGCATCGGGGCAGCCGGCCCTCTACCTGCCCTTCTGGAACCTGCGCATCCGCGCCAGGGGATTCAGGCTTCAGACCTGGGCCGACCTCATCCGCCTGACCAACCTGCCCCGCGCCATCATCCCCTGGATGGAATCGACGGCCTTCTCCTTCCGGGTGCCGGCATTCAAGATCAGGCCGGAACTCTTCCTGAACCTGAGCGCCCAGGTCAGCCTCTACCAGCCCGACGCCCCGGAACTGGAGAGCCTGCCCCGCACCCCTCTGCACCCCGTGACCCTGCCCAGGGAGGAAGCCTTCCAGGCCCTGCCCGTGGTCCTGGGACGCCTGGCGCCCGCTCGCAAGAACCTCTTCCCGAAAATCCGCGGCGGCGCCATCCGCCCCCAGGAGGCGCGCATCGAATATCTGCCCTTCGAGGAATCGAGCCACGAATATATCCAGCCGGAAATGAACATGGCCATTCAGAAGCGGGCCCTGTACTGGTCCAAGGCCCTCTGAGACGACCCGGCGCACAATAAAAATGCCCCGGAAGCGTTTCCGGGGCATGCATGGACGTGCGCTGGAACCCGCGCCACGGCATTGCGCAACGGACGGGTCTGCGGAAAGGGAGGTACTATTCCTCGGGAAAGACGGGACCTTCCGGCTCAAGGCCCATGGCCCGGCAGACGACGTGCAGCCGGAGGCGTACCTCGTCGAGGTCGTAGGGACGCGAGACGCAATCGTCAGCCCCGGACCGGATGCAGCGGCGAATTCCTCCCACGGCGCCGCGGGGCACCCCGCCAAGCACGAAGGCGTCACTCAGGGCCGGTTCGGAACGCAACCATTCCATGAACTCCTCAGCGTCCAGAAAATCCGCCAGCCAGTCCACCAGGACAAGCCTCGGGGATGGAGCCGAACTCACAGCCTTCCGGGCCGCGGCCTCGGTCTCGACAGTTACGTAGTCGTATCCCCACATCCCCAACGCCTTGCTCAGCACTTTGCGCGACAGGCAGGGCTCCTCCACGATGACGATATGCAATTCTCTGTTCAAACTGCTCTCCGTGTTGTCGTATCAACATCCGCTTCTTCGAAAACACCGCAAACAAGATGCCGAAATACCGACGTCTACTCGCTCCTGACCGCCTCGACCTTTTGAACAGCGCCAGAAACCTCGGGTTCGGACCGCTGGATGACGTGACCGAAAATATAGGTACAGATCGGCACACCGAGAATCAGGATATGAAAGAGCTTGGCACCGATGGTCAGGATGAACAGGACGATGACCGGATTGATGCGCATGTAGGAGCCGTAGATTCTGGGGTTGAGCACGTATCCCTCGATCAGATGGATGATCGTGATCATGAGGATGGCCAGCATCATGGTCGTGAGGCCCGAACTCTGCAATGCAATGAGGCAGATGGGCACCGAACTGATGAACACCCCCAGTACGGGAACGAAACTGCACAAAAAAACGATGACCGTCAAAAAGGCCATGCTCGACCCGAGTCCCAGCAGCGCCACGCCCAGTGCCGTCAGTATGGCATTGAGCACGGCGATGGCGAATTGCGCCTCCAGGGACTTGCCCAGCACCGTGGCGAAGTCGCGGATGCTGCCCGCCACCTCCCTGTAGACGAAATCGAGCCTTGATGTCTCAAGGGACCGGACGCTGGCGCTCAGACGGGGCATGTCCAGCACGATGAGGAAGGAGAAAAGCAGGGCCAGAAGAAAGGCCGAAGCGATGGAGGCAATGCGTCCTCCCACGCCACGGACCAGATCCAGAAACTGATTGACCTTGTTCTGCCCTTCGGGGTGGTCACCCAGACTGAAAAACTGCTGCACCAGCATGGTCACCCTGGACTTGCCGAGCCCTTCGTGATCGCCGGGCATACCCAGTTCGGGGATGGCCTTGGATATCATGGGGTACCGCTCGCCCAGGCTATCGAGTTCCTGATCCAGACGCTGGACGTACTGCGGGAGTTCCGTGACGAAAATCACGGTCTGCTCCTTGGCCCGGGGCACCAGGAACACGCCGACGGCCACGAGCACCCCGAGGAACACGGCCGTGACGCAGACCACCCGGGTCGTCCGGTGTGGAATGAGGCCCTGCAAACGCTGGACGCCGCGATTCTGCACGTACCCGAAGACGAAGGTCAGAAAAAGAAGCAGGAAAAAAGAGCGCAGGATGAAGACCACGGCGAAGACGCCGCCCCAGACCATGATTCTGATCAAGGTCGGCAGAACCAGCTCGAGCAGGCTGTTCGGGTTGGGGCTCCAGTTCGAATTCATGCGATACCCTCTAGGGAAAGCGCGCGAAGGTCGTCCTCCGCGATAAAGGAATGGCCATGTCCGGTGCCGTCGATATCCAGAAAGCGGGCGACGGAGGCGCCGATGTCGGCCAGGCTCGGTCTGATCCCGACGCATCGGGGCTCAAGGCCCGGGGCCGCGGCCAGAATCGGCACCCGCTCCCGGGTGTGATCCGTGCCCGGCCAGGTCGGGTCGCATCCGTGGTCCGCCGTCAGGATGCACATATCCCCGGGGCCGAGCCGTCCGAGGAGTTCCGGCAGGCGCGCGTCAAAAGCCTCCAGTGCCCGGGCGTAACCGGCCACGTCCCGACGATGACCGTGAACCGAATCGAAATCAACGAAATTCGTCACGACCAGGGTCCTGTCCCCGGCCCCGTCCCAGGCGGCCAGGGTCGCGTCCATCAGGGCGTCTGGACCGTGGGCGCGGATGGTGCGGGATACGCCCCGATGCGCGAAAATATCCGCAACCTTGCCGACACACAAGACCATTCCGCCCACCGAGACCAGATGATCGAGGATTGTCGGCGCCGGGGCCGGGATGGCGAAGTCGCGACGGTTACCCGTGCGTGTGAAGGACGCGGCGGCCTCGCCCACGAAGGGACGGGCGATGACCCTGGCGATACGCAGCCCGTCCACGAGGCTCCTGGCCTCGGCGCAGACGTCCAGGAGGCGCTGCAGGCCGAAATGGCCCTCGTGGGCCGCAATCTGCAGCACCGAGTCCACGGAGGTGTAAACGATGGGTTTTCCCGTGCGGACGTGCTCCTCGCCCAACCGCACGAGAATTTCCGTTCCCGAGGCCTTGCAGTTGCCCAACACGCCGGGCAGGCCGGCGCGGGAAACCAGGGCGTCCAGAATATCCTTGGGGACCGAATTTTCGGCGGGCTCGAAATAGCCCCAGTCAAACAGGACCGGCGCGCCGGTCATCTCGAAATGGCCGCTGGGCGTATCCTTGCCGTGGCTGATCTCCGTGGCGCACCCGTAGAGCCCACTGACGGGACCGCGCGGTTCCAGACCCTGGGGCATGACACCCGTGGACAACTCCGCGGCCGCACCCAGCCCCAGGGACGCCAGGTTCGGCAGGGTCAGGGGCCCTTTGCGTCCCATATCGGCCAGCCCCCGGGCGCAGGCCCGGGCGATGTGCCCCAGGGTGTCGGCGCCTTTGTCCCCGAACCGGTCGGCGTCGGGCGCGCCGCCCACCCCCAGGGAGTCGAGGACAATCAGGCAGACGCGTCGCACGGCTCATCCCCTTCGGCCGCCCGGGCCAGGACGTCGTCCAGAAGGCCGCTGGCGCCGAAACGAAAGGTTTCGGGCCTGATCCACCCGGCCCCAAGGATGTTTTCGGCCAGTTCCAGGTAGACCACGGCGTCAGCGAAGGTGCGCAGCCCTCCGGAAGCCTTGAAGCCGGCCGCGCCGCCATACTCGGCAATGATCTCAAGCATGGCCCGCGCGGCTTCGGGCGTGGCGTGCACCGCCACCTTGCCCGTTGAGGTCTTCAGAAAATCCGCGCCGCAGTCCAGGGCCAGGCGTGATGCGGCCCGGATGGCGGCGTCTTCCGCCAGGACCCCGCTCTCCAGGATCACCTTGAGCCTGACGGGACAGGCCTGTCTGCAGGCCAGCAGAAAATCACGCACGTCACCTTCATGCCCATCCAGAAAAGCGCGGTAGGGAAAAACAAGGTCGATTTCCGCGGCGCCCACTTCCACTGCCTGGCGGATCTCCTCCGTAACGGCCGCAGAAGCCAGCCTGCCGTCCGGAAAATTGACCACCGTGGCCACGGCGACATCGGCAAGCCCCCGTGCAGCCAGGGCGCGCAGCGCCTGGGGAACGTGGCGCGCATGCACGCACAGCGCGGCCACATGGCCGCACGGCCCGTCCGCCCGTGCGCAAAGCGCCTCGATATCCTCAGCGGTCTCGTCTCCCGAAAGGGAAGTCAGGTCCAGCAGGGAGACGATCTGGCCGGCCCTTTTCCGAATTTCCTGCATGTCTGTGCCCCCGGCACTGCGAGTTGATACGCCCCGGGACAGCCAGCCCCAAAACGGTATGAACGCCGCGATACCCGGACATTCCGGGCATCGGACACGGCGGGCAGGAAAACACGTCCCGGCACCGGAAGCAAGCCCCAAGCCGCGCCTCATGAAGATTGCCGTTTTTTTCCCTTGTTCGACCGGCCGCCGTCGGGTAATCGATTTCCATGCCAAAATGCCGATGTTTTTCTCGCGCTTTTCCCGCTCTTCTGCTTTTCCTCATGCTATCCGTCTGCGCTCACGCCGGGGACATCCTGACGGTATCCCCTTCGTGGCAGGGCTTCACCAGCCCCGACGGCACGGGGCTCTATCACGACCTCGTCCGGGCCGTGTTCGAATTGCGCGGAGACGTGGTCAGGCATCAGGAAGTTCCGGCAAAACGCGGCCTCATCATGGTCCGCGAAGGGCGTGCGGACATGTACATGTGCGATACGGAAATTTTCAGCGGCCTGCAGATGTCCGGATTACCCATGTACGAAGGGGAATTCCACGCCCTGTTCCTGGCCGGAGAATTCCCAAAATGGGACGGGATCGCCTCCCTGAAAAACAGGAAGCTGGTGTGGAGGCTCGGCTACTACTCCCCCGGAGACTTTGCCGTGCCGATCAGGTTCGAGGAAACCGTCACCGGCACCGAAGCCCTCACCCGGGTCCTGCGCGGTTCCGCCGACTTCTACATCGACGACCTGAATCTGATCAGGGAAACCATCGCGTCTTCCCCCACCCCCATTGACGAAAGCCTGTACCAGATCGAATCAGTGGGCTTCAGGCAATACTTTCCGGTCTTTGCCGTGTCCGAACGCGGCAGGAAGCTCCGGGAGATTTTCGAGAAGGGCATGATCGAACTTGCCAGGCAGGGCAGGCTTCGCCCCATCTATGACAAATGGAACCTGCCCATGCCCCGGGCGTTCCAGCCCTGACCGCCATGCGCCGGAAAGCTTCAGGAATGGGCTTGCCGGGCAGAATTCTGCTGCTCGGAACCGGACTGCTTCTCCTGCTCTACGGCCTGACGGCCCCGCTTCTGCCCCACATCGGCCAACGCACCCAGGGAGAAATCACCTCCATCCGCAGGGAGCTCGGCGACCGCCGGGATCCTGTGGCCGACAGCTACAGCTACGCCGTGGGCTACGAGTTCACCCTGCCTGACGGCCGTCTGGTGTACGGCAACACCAAAGTCATCGGCTCGTCCATCAACGCCGGGGTCCCCAAGGGAAGGACCCGCGTGTACTACCTGCCCGCCCTGCCGTGGGTGAACGCCCTCGAACGCGACACACGGCCCGACCTGGGCAAGGTCGCCATCCTGGCCGCCGGGGTTGTGCTGTGCCTGGCCGCATTCAGAAAAGCCAGGGTCACCTCGGCCCGCCGACGCTGACGGTCTCGCCCATCCCCAGCTCCTTCAGGCCGGAGCCGAAACGTTCGACCCGGAAAATCCTGAAGAGATCGTCGTCACTGGCCTGTACATCCCTGTACCCAATGAAATAGATCCGCATGCCGTCAGGCGACCAGACCGGGTCGAAGCCCGTCATGTCCTCGGGCAGGATGCGCATGTTCTTTCCTTTGCCCAGCCAGTGGTCATGCAGGGACAGGCTGGTGTTGGGCTCGTGCATGACGCTCGCGAAACGCGCCGTCCCCCGGCAGGCGGGGCTGAAGACCAGGAGATCCGGATCCGTTGGGCAGACGGCCAGGCGGTCCG
>CAZQYA010000112.1:0-10572 GCA_964597325.1 uncultured Desulfovibrionaceae bacterium | reverse complement strand
CACACCTACCTCCTGCAGGTAACGCTGGAAGGCCGGCCCGACGAAACGGGCATGATCCTGCATTTCGGCAAACTCAAGGCCATCGTCACAGACCAGGTCCTGAGCCGCTACGACCACGCGGACCTGAGCGAGTTGCCCGAATACCGGGAACTTCCGGCCACGGCCGAAAACATGGCCATGCACATCTTCGCGGTCCTGAACCGAGCCCTGGCCTTGGACCACTGTCGACTGCGGCAGGTCACGGTCTTCGAGACGCCGACGGCCTGGGCCACCTGGACCCGGGACGAGGACTGCCATGCTTGATATCTGCGAAATTTTTTCATCCCTGCAGGGCGAAGGCCCCTTTGCCGGCAGGCCCGCCGTCTTCGTCCGTCTCGCGGGGTGCGTACCGCCCCTGTGCCCATGGTGCGACACGCCGCAGGCCCTGGGCCGTGGGCAGGCCATGAGCGTGCGCTCCGTTCTGCACGACGTCGAGAGACATCCGGGCCGACTCGTGGTGGTTACCGGCGGCGAACCGTTCCTCCAATGGAACACCGGACTGGCCGAATTGACGCGAGAATTGGCACGCGCGGGACACGCGGTGCAGTACGAAACCAGCGGCAAGGCCGGCATCCCGAACGATCACGACGGGTTCGTGGTCTGCTCGCCGAAACCCGCGCACGAACCGCGCCTGGCGCCGGAATACGCGGATCGGGTGGACGCCTTCAAATTCGTCGTCGAGGGAGACATGGCGCCGGTCCTGCACTTCGTCGAAACGCACGGCATCGACCCTTCCAGGGTCTGGATCATGCCCCTGGGCTCACGCAAGGCCGAACAGGAGGAGCGCATGGCCGGAATCTGGGAGCAGTGCGTGCTGCACGGCTTCAACTTTTCCCCAAGATTGCACATTCTGACCTTCGACAACAGGCAAGGTGTTTGATGGACGCTGTACTCATCCTCTCGGGCGGCATGGACTCCGCCGTGCTCCTGGCCCATGAGCTTTCCCGCGGAACCGCCGTCGCGGCCCTGAGCTTCGACTACGGTTCCAAGCACAACGCCCGCGAGCTGCCCATGGCCCGGGAAATGTGTGCCCGCCTGGGCGTGCAGCACAGGGTGGTCGCCCTGCCCTTCATCAACGAGTTGTTCGACTCGTCCCTGCTGCAGTCAGGTAGTGACGTCCCGGATGGGGCCTACGACGCATCGAGCATGAAAAGCACTGTGGTTCCCTTCCGCAACGGCATCCTCATGGCCATCGCCGTAGGCTGGGCCGAGTCCCTGGGCGCCTCCCGCGTGCTCATCGGTTCCCATTCCGGCGATCACCACATCTATCCCGACTGCCGTCCAGAGTTCAACGCGGCCCTGGACCAGGCGGCCAGACTCGGCACGGACGGCGCCGTGCGCCTGGACTTTCCCTTCGCCGCCATGGACAAACGCGATATCGGGGACCTGGGCCGCACGCTGGGCGTGGATTTCGCCCGGACCTGGACCTGCTACAAGGGCGGCCAGACCCATTGCGGCACCTGCGGAGCCTGCGACGAACGCAAGTTCGCCCTGCGACGCGACCAGGGACTCGACCCCACCACCTACCTGGCATGAGGGAGGCGACATGACCGACTTCGAAAACACGGTTCTCGGCAGACAGGTGGACCACAGCCGCACCTACGACCCGGCCCAGCTCTGCCCCATCCCCCGCAGGCTGGGCCGCGAAGCCGCGGGCATCTGCGCCCCGTCCTTTTGCCACGGCGTGGATATCTGGAACATGTACGAACTTTCCTGGCTTGAACCGTCGGGCAGGCCGCGCGTGGCCATGGCGGAAATCCGGGTCCCCTGGGATTCGCCGTTTTTGATCGAGTCGAAATCCCTCAAACTCTACTTCAACTCCTTCAACATGACGCCCCTGCCGGACCCCTCGGCACTGAAAGAAATCTTGCGCCGCGACCTGTCCGGCGCCGCCGGCGCGCAGGTTTCGATTCGGCTCGTCCTGCCGGAGTCCTTCCGCGACGAGCGGCTTGCCGAACCCGAGGGCATCTGCCTCGACGACCTGGACCCGGACGCCTTTGTCTACGAGACCGACCCGGATCTCCTTGCCGCCGACACCGAGGAAACCATCGAGACCCTTTTCACCCGGCTGTTCCGCTCCCGCTGCCCCGTCACGGGCCAACCCGACTGGGCCACGGTGCGCATCAGCTACTCCGGCCCGCGCATCCGGCGCGACGCCCTGCTGCGCTACCTGGTCTCGTACCGCGAGCATCAGGGCTTCCACGAAGCCTGTGTCGAAAGGATTCACGCCGACATCACGCAGCGCTGCGGCGCGCGGGAACTTGAGGTCAGCGCCCGCTTCACCCGGCGCGGCGGCCTGGACATCAACCCCGTGCGCTCCACCCGGCCCGGCGTCTGGCCCAACCTGCGCGATCCCCGCCAGTAGAATCTCCCATCCGCATTGCGCACCGCCCCTCCTGGCTGTATGACTGTCATACGACCGCCAAGGAGGAGACCATGAAACGCACGATCAGACGGATTCACACCGGCGAACCGGTCACGGAAGGCGCGGGCGTGAAACTTCGCCGCATCTTCGGATACTACGAAACCGGAGAATTCGACCCCTTCCTGCTGTTCGACGACTTCCGTTCCGACAACCCCGAGGACTATCGCCGGGGCTTTCCCTGGCACCCGCACCGGGGCATCGAGACCATAACATACGTCATCAGGGGCGACGTGGAGCACGGGGACAGCCTCGGCAACACGGGCGTCATCACGAGCGGAGATGTGCAGTGGATGACCGCCGGCTCCGGCATCATCCACCAGGAAATGCCCAAAGGCGATGCCGCGGGCGCCATGTATGGCTTCCAGCTCTGGGCCAATCTTCCGGCAGCGCACAAGATGACGGAACCGAGATACCGCGGGATTACGGCCGACATGATCCCCGAGGCGGTCCTGGAGGACGGGACGCGCGTCAAGGTCATCGCCGGACAGTTCGCCGGACAGCGCGGCCCCATGAACGACATCGTCATCCAACCCGAATACTTCGACTGCGACGTGCCGTCCTGGCGCTCCTTCAGCCACGCCCTGCCGCGCGAGCATACCGCGTTCATCTATGTCATCGACGGCTTTGGGACCGTGGGTGAAGAAACGGTGCCGAGCGGCGCCCTGGTCCTTTTCGAAGAGGGCGACAGCCTGGAAATCAGCGCGGGACCGGCCGGCATCCGCTTCCTGCTCGTCAGCGGCAAACCCCTGAAGGAACCCGTGGCCTGGCGCGGCCCCATCGTCATGAACACGCAGGAGGAGCTCGACCTCGCCTTCCGCGAATACCGCGAAGGGACCTTCATCAAGACCTTGAAAGACGCCTCCTCCTGAAGCCGCGCCGGCCCGGCCGGCGCGGATCACCGCACTCCATGTCCCCAAACGGCAAAAATATTCGTCAGCAGCGGATCTTTTTGCCCCGATCATTGCCAAAATTCCCGGCAAGGGTTATCTGGAAAATAAACAGCGCGATTTCCACCTCCACCTCTGCTGCATCCCTCTGCCCCCATCTCGCCTCCCACGCTGCAATGACCCTGACAAAGTATGTCATCACGCAAGGAGAAGGCATGATTTCCCTCACAGGCAATCCCGGCCTGCACCCAATCCGCCTGGCCCGCCACGGCAGGGATCTCGTGTTCATTGGTGAAATGCTGGCTCGCGGCGAAACCGAGCTGCGTTCGGACCGCGGAAGACGCCACGTGACCCTGGCCCTGTACAGGAGCCTGACAGGCAAATTCATCCTCTCCATTTCGGAAAGCGACGTCTTGAGTGAAACGTGCAAAAACGTCCCTGCAGCCCTGTGCTTTTCCTGTCTGTCCGACGTCTGGGAATACCTGGGAACGGAATGTCCAGGCCTGCTGGCAACGATCTATCCCTCTTTTTTCCGGACATACTTCCCCCAATACCCGCAGGAATGCTCCGGCGGCGTCAACCGGACGCCCCCACCGGACTTCACGCGTGACTGCGCCCTGTGCGCGGAGCCCTCAAACTGTGCCGGTCGCTATCGCCTACCGGCCGAAAGCCCCTATCCCCGGAGGTCATGCCCATGACACGTCAGATGTCCTTCAAAATGCATCAGAAAGAAGTGGAGCCTCGTTACCGCATCCTGATTGACGGTGCGGAATCCACGGAGGACGTCCGCAAGTTCTTCGAACGAACCGTTCTCGATTTTCTGGAAAAGGCCATCGGGGACACGGTGGACGTCCAGAATGGAGATGTCACCTTCGATCCGGACAGCGAACCCGGTTACAGGCTCAGTCCGCGCATGCGGGAAAACGAGAAATTCAGACGCGTCATCGAGGAGTCTGATTTGCCGGCCATCCTGCGCCTGCTTTCAGGCAGAGCCCTCAACAAATACAAGCATCTTGCGACAAAGCATCCCGACAAGACCGAGGCCAAGATGTTTCCGGTCCCAGGTCCGAGAAGTCACTGACCGGGCAAAACGGGACGTTCCCGCCGCGCCATAAACATAAAGGAGGACGACATGAAGATCCTGGCAGCCATTGATCAGTCGGAATACGCCACACTCGTGCTCGCGAAGGCCATGAAACTCGCGACACAGGAAGGAGCGGAACTCACAGCACTGACCGTCTCCAATGCCCCATTCACCAACTTGTACCTTGGTGAAATTTCCGGTGAATTTCTGGAGAAAATGCGTGAAGGCGTGCAGAAGACCGTCAGCCGGGCCCAGGAACAGGCCAAAGCGGCCAACGCCAAAGTCGAAGTCGTGATCGAGGAAAGCCCTTCCCCGGCCGACGCCATCTGCAAGTACGCCGAAAAAAATGGCTTCGACCTCATCGTCATCGGCAACAAGGGCGCCGGTGCCGTGGAGCGGTTCCTCATCGGCAGCGTCTCCAGCCAGGTGGTGAGCCACTCGCACTGCTCGGTGATGGTGGTCAAGAAATGACGTCCTGACGGGACCGGACCCATGGACGCCCAGCGCCCGTGAACCCGCTCTCCGCACGGCGTACAAACGCGGGCCCGGCTCCGGACCGGAGCCCGCGTATCACCATACCCCCTCCGAATACTGAGGACACCGTATTCGGGGGGGGAAAATTCCACGAAAAAAGGCGCCCCATGGACGCCTTTTTTCATACTCCGCCGCAGCCTCAGGCAAGTTCTCGCAGGGCTTGGATAATGCCGTCGCGGTTGATGCCGATCCGTGCCCGCAATTCCTTCTGGGAACCATGCTCGACGAATTCGTCGGGGATGCCCAGACGCCTGACACGCACCTCTCCCAAAGGTCCGCGATCGGCCAAAAACTCAAGCACGGCCGAGCCAAAGCCGCCAGCCAGGGCGTTCTCTTCCACCGTAAGCAAAAAGGGCTGAGTCCGGGCCAATTCCAGAAGCTGGGCCTCAGGAAGGGGTTTGACGAAACGGGCGTCGAACACGGCCACCTCCCGGCCTGTTTCCACGGCAAAGGCCTGAGCCGCGTCCAGGGCCGGGGCAACCCGGCTGCCCAAGGCCACGATCACACCATCCGTGCCCTCACGCAACAACTCGCCCTCGCCAAGGGGGAGAATCTCCGGCGTTTCCACCAAGGGGGCTCCCTCGCCCAGGCCACGCGGATAGCGGACGGCCACGGGCCCATCATGGGCCAGGGCCGTCGCCAGCATGTGCTGCAGCTCGGGCTCGTTGCGCGGAGCCATGACCACGAGATTCGGGATGTGGCGGAGGAAGGACAGGTCGAACACGCCGTGGTGCGTGGCACCATCCTCGCCCACCAGCCCGCCGCGGTCCAGACAGAAGGTCACGTTCAGATTCTGCAGGCAGACATCGTGCACAATCTGGTCGTAGGAACGCTGCATGAAGGTCGAATAGATGGCCACCACGGGTTTGGCGCCCTGGGACGCCAGTCCGGCAGCAAAAGTCACGGCGTGCTGCTCGCAGATGCCCACGTCGAAAAAGCGGTCCGGAAATCGCTCGGAGAAACAAGCCACTCCGGTTCCTTCGGGCATGGCTGCGGTGATGGCCACGATCTTCTCGTCCGCCGCGCCCAGTTCGCATAGGGTCGAGCCGAAAACGTCGGTGTAGGACGGGAACGTACATGAGGTAAACTTCCGGGCAGCGCCGGTCTCGGGCTCGAAACAGCCCACACCGTGGTAGTAGGTCGGGTTCTTCTCGGCGGGCTCGTAGCCCTTGCCCTTCTTGGTCAGCACATGAATCAGAACCGGCCCCTCAAGCTCGCGGGTCTGCTCGAAGACGTTGGTCAACATGCGCAGGTCGTGTCCCTGCAGAGGGCCGATGTAGGTGAAGCGGAAGGCCTCGAAAAGCATACCGGGCGTGAAGAAACTTTTAAGGGAGTCCTCGCTGCGCCGGGCGTATTCCGCGATGTCATCGCCGATCTTGGGGATCTGGCGCATGATGTACTCAGCTTCCTTCTTGAAGCGCTGCACCCATCGCTTGGAAAGCTTGCGGCTCAGAAACGACGACAGGGCCCCGACGTTGCGGGAGATGGACATCTCGTTGTCGTTGAGGACCACGACGAGGTCCTTGCCAAGCCCGCCGGCCTGGTTCAAGCCCTCGTAGGCCAGGCCCGCGGTCATGGAGCCGTCGCCGATGACGGCCACGACCTTGTGGTCCTGATGCGCCATGTCCCGGGCCGCGGCCATGCCCAGAGCCGCGGAAATTGACGTCGAGGAATGTCCTACCCCGAAATGATCGAAAGGACTCTCGGCCAGGCGCGGAAAGCCGCTGATTCCACCCAGTTTGCGCAGGGTGTGAAAACGATCCAACCGTCCCGTGAGCAGCTTGTAGGCATACGCCTGATGCCCCACGTCCCAGACAATGCGGTCCCGGGCCGGGTTGAAGACGCGCAGAAGCGCCATGGTCAGTTCCACGACGCCAAGGGACGGGGCCAGATGGCCGCCCGTGGAGGAAACGGTCTGGATGATCATACGGCGAATTTCTTCGCCCAGCCTGGTCAGTTCCTTTTCGTCCATGCCCTGGATGTCGCCCGGTTCCTTGACGCCGGCCAGAATGGGAAAAAGTTCCTGCAGGGTTTGCTCGGTCATTGATGCTCCTAATGCGTTCGATCCAGAATATACCCGGCCACGGCCCGCAGGAAATCGGCACGCGGATGGTCAAAATCATCCAGGGCGGCCAGGGCCCGGTCCACGCTCTCGCGTGCCAGTTCGTAGCTCTTGTCGATGCCCAGAAGCGCCGGGTACGTCGATTTGCCCCGGGCTTCGTCGCTGCCGGCGGGCTTGCCCAGGTCCTGCGTATCTCCGACGACGTCGAGGATATCATCCGTAACCTGGAAGGCCAGGCCAATGGCCTTGCCGTACTCGGAAGCGCGGGCCAAGGCATCCCCACCGCCACCGCCCAGCATACAGCCCGTGACGCAGGACGTCTCGATGAGGGCGCCGGTCTTCATGGCATGCATCCGCCTGAGCTGTGCCAGGTCTGCGCCCTTGCCGGTCAGGTCCATGTCCACGACCTGACCACCGACCATGCCACGCGGCCCGGCAGCGGTCGAGAGATGAAATATGGCCCCGAGAACCCGCTCGGGCGGAAGCTTCAGGTTCGAAGCGAGGGTGAAGGCCTCGGTCAACAGACCGTCGCCGGCCAGAATGGCCGTGGCCTCGTCGAACTGCTTGTGGTTGGAGGGCTTGCCACGGCGCAGGTCGTCATCGTCCATGGCCGGCAGGTCGTCGTGAATGAGGGAATAGGTGTGGATGCACTCGATGGCGCAGGCGAAATCAAGAGCCGCACCGGGGTTGCCGCCGACCAGCTCCGCCCAGGCCAGGCAGAGCACCGGGCGCAGACGCTTCCCCCCCGCCATGAGAGAATATTCCATGGATGCCACGAGATGCTCCGGCGCGGCTCCGTCCCCGAAGACCGTGGCCAGACGCCCTTCCACCAAGGCCCCGAGGGCTCTCAATTCGGCTTTCATCTCCTGGGGCGTCATGCGTCCTCCCCGTCTTGCGGCGCGGGTTCCTGCCCGGCGTTCTCGACGATGATGCGAGCCTGCTCCAGTTCATTCGAGCACTCCCTCGACAGGCGTACGCCTTCCTGGAAGAGCTTGACCCCCTGCTCCAGGGGCAGTTCGCCGCCCTCGAGCAATGCCACGATCTCCTTGACCCGCTCCAGCCGCTTCTCGAAACTTGCTGTCTTCGCCATTTCCTTGCCTGTTGGTTATTGGCCCGTCATGAAAAAAAGGGCCGAAGGATCGACCGCCAGATCGAGCACATAGAGCCCCAGGTGCAGGTGCGGCCCCGTCACCCGGCCCGTGCTGCCGGCGAGGCCGACGACCTGCCCGGCCTCGAGCATGTCCCCTTCGGCCGCCTTGAAGGCGTCCAGGTGCATGTACACGGAGTAGACGCCAAGGCCGTGGTCGATGAAGACCGACCGTCCTCCGTAATAATGATCCGCCGCGAGCACAACCTGCCCGGCGGCCACTGCGCGCACCGGATCCCCGAGACCGGCCCGGAGGTCCAGGCCGCGATGCGGGTTGCGCTCCAGCCCGTTGAAGAATCGCCGCAGGCCATAGGCGCTTGACACCTCGCCCGGCACGGGCCGCAGCAGGGGCAGGGTAAGGTGGCTGACCGGCGTAACCCGGGCCAGGGTCCGGCGCACCAGGGCGTGCTCGCGGGAGATGCGCTCCTGCACCTCGGCCGGGGGCGAGGCCATGCTCTTGGGGACGGTCAGGCGCTGCTCGGGAAAATCGCGCTTCTCCACCAGAATGTACGTTTCAACGGCCAACGGGCTCAGCCCCAGTCTGGCGACGCGCAGGGTCCTTGAACCCGGGGCGGACTTGAGCACATCGGTCCCGAGAAGAAACTCCACGTCACGTTGTCCGTTGCCTGGGACCTCCAGTTTCTTTCCGTCCCACTCGACCAGCAGCCTGTCCAGGGGCTCGGCCGATTCGACCCTGACCGTGAAGGGCAGGCCGATGCCCACGACCTCGGGACATTCCAGCCGCATCTGCGCCGCCCGGGAAGCAGGGGCAAACGCGGCCAGGGTCAGAAAAACAAGGAAGAAACGCAGTATCATGGCAGCACCTTGGCCCCGAACTCGCCGTCCGAGACCCTGATTTGAACGGTATCCCCGGCCTGAACGTCCTGACGCGACCGCACGAACCCGGCCTTGCCCCGCACCAGGGCGTAGCCGCGCTCCAAGGGGGCCGAGGGGTCCAGAACGGCCAGCCGCCCTTCCAGGTCCCGCAGGGCGTCACGGTTGCGACGGATCATGGCCGCGCCCGACTCTGCCAGAGCCGCACCTGTCCGGTCCAGTTCCGATTGCAGGGCCAGGATGCGGGCCGGTCCAAAGGCACGGTGCAGGCGCTCGTCCAGGCGTGTCACGGCCTCCCGCCGCTCCCCCGCCATATTGGCGAAGGCCTGGCGCAGCCGCGCCGTGAGGCGCTCCAGTTCAAAGCCGTCGCGCTCCATTCGCCGGGCCGGAGAATTCCAGAGAAGCCCTTGTACCTGTCGCTGCAGGACCGTCTCCCGCTCGTCGAGAAACCGCCCCATACCTCGCTGCAGGGCCACAAACGCCTCGTCGGCCTGCTGACGCAGGACCGCGCGTTCCGTCCAGAGCACCTGGGCCGCATGGGTGGGCGTGGCGGCGCGCACATCCGCCACGAGGTCGGCGATGGTCGTGTCCACCTCATGCCCCACACCGCAGACGAGGGGCAACCGGGAGCGGAAGATGGCCTCGGCCACGGGCTCGGTGTTGAAGGCCCACAGGTCCTCCAAAGACCCGCCGCCGCGGATGAGCACGATGACCTCGGCCCAGCCGTCGCGGTCGGCGCGGTCCAGGGCCGCGGCGACTTGAGCCGGGGCGCTGTCGCCCTGCACCAGACTCGGGTACAGGCGAATGGTCGCACCATAGCCACGGTCTTCGGCCACGCGCAGAAAATCCTGCAGGGCAGCGCCCTGGGGCGCGGTGATGACGGCCACCCGGCGCGGGTTGCGCGGCGGCGTCATCTTGCGGTCGGGGTCAAAATACCCCCTGGCCGCCAACTTGGCCTTCATGGCCTCGAAAGCCACGGCCAGCTCGCCCATGCCCTGCCCCTGCACCAATTCGGCCACGAGCTGGTAGTTTCCGCGCGGCGGATACACGTTCATGCGCCCGGCCACGAGCACCTCAAGCCCGTCAGCCAGTTGCAGCGGCGCGCCCGACTCGACCTCTCCGGTCAGAGGGTTGATGCGCTCCGCATCATCTTTTCCGACCCGCGGCTGCGCCCCCTTGAACCATACGACGCTCAAGGTCGCGTCTTCGTCCTTGAGAGAGAAGTAGACGTGCCCTGACGGCGGCTTCGAAAGGTTCGAGACTTGCCCCCGGACCCAGACGAAGGGAAACTCGCCCTCGAGGACGTCCTTGATGGCCTGGGTCAGGGTGCGGACGGAGAAGATGTGCATGGTATCCCGAAATCAGCAGGCCGGATTGATGCGACTTTGTCCAACAATCCGGCCTCGTTGTACATGAGGAAGCCTACGCCAGCCCCCACTCCTTCATCACGTCCCGGCGCCATTCCAGAATGGCATTCTGCCAGTCGGCCACAGGCAGTTCCCGCTTCTCGCCGGTCTTGCGGTTCTTGGCCTCGAGTACGCCCTTCTCCAGGCCCTTGCC
>CAZQYA010000111.1:7839-10644 GCA_964597325.1 uncultured Desulfovibrionaceae bacterium | reverse complement strand
ACTTCCCCATGGAACAGTCCTGCTGCGGCCTGCCCCTGCAGATGATGGGCGAGAAGAAGGCCAGCATCGAAGTGGCCAGACAAAACGTGGAAGCCATGGCCGGTGAATACGACTACGTTATCACCCTGTGCGCCTCCTGCGCCTCGCACCTCAAGCACAACTACCCGTTCCTGCTGGGCAAAGACGATGCCGCGGCCAAGGCCTTCTCCGACAAGGTCATCCCCTTCTCGGCCTTCATGACCGACGTGCTCGGCGTGACAGAGGAAAAGTTCGAGCAGACCAACCAGCGTGCCACCATGCACGCTCCCTGCCACCTCTGCCGCGGCCTCGGCGTAGTGGAACAGCCCAGGGAACTCCTGGCCATCGGCGGCTACGAATACGCCCAGGCCGAACAGGAGCAGGTCTGTTGCGGCTTCGGCGGCACGTACTCCGCCAAGTTCCCCGGCATATCCGAGCAGATCCTCAAGAACAAGCTGGCCGACGCGAGCCGCACCGCGGCAGAGGTGCTCGTCACCGAATGCCCCGGCTGCATCATGCAGCTTCGCGGCGGCGCCGAAGCCAACAAATCCGGCTTTGCCGTTCGGCACATCGCCGAAGTCCTGGCAGACCACCTCAAATAACATAACGGGCCGGCTTCTAGCCGGCCCGCATTTTTCTCTCCTTGCGCGCCGGGAGTCCCTTTTGCGGGGGGCTCCCGGCATTTTCATGCCGGTCCCAGGAGGAAGTTGAGCAGACAAAAAAAGGCTGCACATCACCATGTGCCTTTTATCCCAAACAAATCTTTTCCCTCTCCTCTCTTGCCACCACCCTTTGAAGCACCTAGAAGAAAAGGCTGTCGCAACTTCAAGCCCCGTGATGACCATGAAAAAACGCGCCGTATTCCTTCTGTTTGGCTTTTTTCTCGTGCTTCGGGCCGTTTCCGTGCTCGCAGCCGGGCCCTATGCGATCACCCTGGACGCCTTTCGGACGAACGATCCGAAAATCCCGGTCCTGGCCGTATTGACTCTGACGCCCGACCACGGCTGGCATGCCTACGGCAACGTTCCCGGCCCGTCGGGATACCCAACCGTGGTCACAGCCGAAGCCGATGGCAAAACCCTCGAAGCGTTGTACCCGCCGCCGGAGCCCGGTCCCGACCCTACTGCGCCAGGCCTGACGGTGGAACTCTACGATGGCGACACGCCATTTTTCCTGCCTCTGGAATCATCCGCCGGCACAATCACCGCAAGCATCAATGCGCTGCTCTGCTCCGACACGTCCTGCAGGCCCGTCAGGGAAACCGTCGAGTTCACACTCCCGCCGAAAGACAGTCTCTCCCTGGCCGAAGACCAGCCGTGGTGGATGCGCTTCCTGCTGTCCGTGCCGGGCGAGGAACCGGGCGACGGTCAGGGCGTCATGACCGAAACGACCCCGGAACTGGCACCACAAGCGTCATTCCCTGCCGGGCCGTCCTTCACGCCGCGCTACTTCGCCCCGGGTCTGGAGGTGAACACCCTGTCCAAAGCCGCTGCGCTGGCCTTCCTGGCAGGCCTTATCCTCAATTTCATGCCCTGCGTGCTCCCCGTCATCACCCTCAAGCTGCGTTCATTCATCCCCGTTGCCGCGAGCATCCCCCTGGAGCAGCGCCGGGCCTTCCGCGCGCACAACCTCTTTTTCGCCCTGGGCATGATGCTCTACTTTCTGGTCCTGGCCGCAATCATCGCCGTCACAGGCATGGCCTGGGGACAGATCTTCCAGAAGCCCGAAGCCGTCGCCGCGCTGACGGCCATCGTCTTCGCCCTGTCCCTGAGTCTCTTCGGCATCTACGACCTCCCCCTCATCGATCTCAAGGGCAAGGCGGCCGGCGTGAAACATCACCCGAAGCTCGAATCCTTCACCACGGGCATCCTGGCCACGATCCTGGCCACACCCTGCAGCGGCCCGTTCCTGGGCGGCGTCCTGGCCTGGGCCCTGATCCAGCCCCCGGAAATCATTGCATTGGTCCTGAGCTGCATCGGGCTGGGCATGGCCTCGCCCTACTTGGCCATGGCAGCCATGCCCGGCCTGTACCGATTTCTGCCCAATCCCGGCACCTGGACCGTGCATCTGGAACGCCTGCTGGGATTCCTGCTGGCTGGAACCGCCGTGTATCTCTTCGGGCTTCTGCCCACGTCCGAATACCTGAACATGCTCATCCTCCTGTGGGTCATCGCCCTGGCCGCCTGGATGTGGGGTAAGCTGACCGATCTGAACCAGACGGCCCTTCGCAGATGGAGCGTACGGGGAGCGGCAACGGTCCTGGTGGCGGCCGCAGCCGTGTTTCTGTTCCGGCCGGCCACGCATCAGGACCCCTGGCAGGACTTCCGCATGGAGCGTTTCGAAAAACTCCTCGGCCAGGAAAACCTGATCCTGGACTTCACGGCCGACTGGTGCCCCAACTGCAAATTCCTGGAAAAAACCGTGCTTGACCCCGAGAACAGCTCAAGAATCGCCGAACGCCACGATGCGATCCTCCTGCGCGTGGACCTGTCGCGGCACGATCCCGAACTCATGGCCCTGCTGGAGAACCTGGGGTCCAAGTCCATCCCGATCCTGGCCATTTTTCCCAAAGACAGGCCGGACAGCCCCCTTGTGCTCCGCGACCTGTTCACCAGCGGGCAACTCGACGAGGCCCTCGAATCCGACCTGCCCCAACAATGACCCCAAACCTCCCGGGCACAAAATCCTAACCCGCCTTTCACGTGCCCAGCATCCCGCAAAGGCCGCATCCTGCGGCCATGCGGGACACCACGAACGCACGACGTCTGTGCTTCCTTCCGGTTCTGA
>CAZQYA010000111.1:0-7829 GCA_964597325.1 uncultured Desulfovibrionaceae bacterium | reverse complement strand
CTTCAAACAGGCTCGCGCCGTGCCGAAATCAATCTTTTGCTTTCTCCCGGAAAGCTGCCGGACGATCGAAGAGTTCCCCGGCCTGCGATTGCACGGGTCTTGTTTTCAGCGAGATGCCGCTCAGGCAGTGCCGGTGTCGGCTTCAGGAAAGGGAATACGGCCGGAGATGACGTCCTCCTTGCGCCTGCGGGGCAGGGCCTTCAGCCGAAGCTCCAGAGACAGGGCTCTGGATTTGGAACCCGCCTTCATGGAAAAGGCCAGGGTGAGGGGGGCGCGTCCGCGCAGGTACTTGGCCGCCCTGGGCCCGCCTGAGGCGTGCTCTGACAGGCGGCGCTGCACGTCGGTCGTTATGCCGGTGTAGAGAGTGCCGTCGCCGCAGCGCAGCACGTAGACGAACCAGTCGGCCAAGAAATCAGGCCGGAAGGGTGTAGAGCACCGAAAAAAAGTGCATGGTACTGCCGGTAACGACGAAGAGGTGCCATATGGCGTGATTGTAGGGCAGTCGCTTCCACACGTAAAAGATCACCCCAAGCGTGTAGGCGAGGCCGCCCAGGGCCAGGAAGAGAAGGCTGGCGGCCGGCAGGCTGGCGTACATGTCGCGCATGACCAGCACGCACAGCCAGCCCATGCCCAGATAGATGGTCAGGGACAGGCGCTTGAAGCGGTACACGCAGCAGCACTTGAGCACCACACCCGCCACGGCCAGAATCCAGATGACGGCGAACACGGTCCATCCGGCCGTACCGCGCATGGAAACCAGCATGAAGGGCGTGTAGGTACCCGCGATAAGCAGAAAAATGGCGCTGTGGTCCAGGGTCTTGAGAAAACGTTTGGCCCGGGGCAGCGGGATGGCGTGATACAGGGTGGAGGCGAGATAAAGCAGGATCAGCGTGGAGCCGAAGATGGAAAAACTGACCACGTGCCAGGCGTCGCCCTGGGACACGGCCGAAACGATGAGCACCACCAGGGCGGCGATGGACAGGCCCGTGGCCACGGCGTGGGTGATGCTGTTGGCGATCTCCTCGCCCAGGGAATACTGGGACACGTTTTCCAGGCCGGTCATGAACTCCTCCTTTCCGCCCCGTTTTCCTGGGCACCGTCGGCGCCCTGTTCACGAGCGTTGTTGTCCACTTCGGACGCAAAATCGTTGATCCAGTGGATGCGATCGGCCCTGCACTGCAGTTCCGAAGACACCCCGTCGCGAAAAACGGCCAGTTCTATGGTCTTGCCCTGCTCCGAGAGATGCTCCACAGCGTCGAGAAGGTCCGAATCGCCCGAAGACAGGATCAGCGTGTCATAGTTGCGCTGATGAATGAGGGACAGGGTCGCGATAGCCACATCCACGCCCTTCTGAATCTCGTTGAAGACCCGGTGGGTGACGTCGCCCGTCTGGTTCTGACACCTGAGGGAAACCTTCTGCCCGCACTCCTCGCAGTAGGCCTTGTCGGCGCGCTGCTGCTTGAGGGAGTAAAACCGGGTGATGATCTTGGGCCCGAAAGGCGGACCGCTGCGCAGCCACCGATGGAAATTGTCCTGGGCGTCCGAAGGCGGATTGGGCGTCGAGTTGAGATAATAGGCTCTCCAGATAGGGCCATCCTGTTCCAGCCGCTGGCGCAGGCGCAGGTAGCTGAACTCGTAGCCGCTGCGCACGCTATGCCTGGCGTTGAACATGTAGCCCGCATCGATGAGCCAGAGTTTGCGTTTCATTCGTCCTCAGAGGTGACAGGTGCGTCGAACCGTATTTCTCATGCCACAAAGCCGCCCGGGCGGCCAGCCCGTTCTAGCTGCCTGTTCGAAAATCAAAAATCACGGACCTGCAAAAACGGTGAGATCACGGAAGCGAAAAAGCCGGGACGCGCAGTGCATTGCGCATACATGAGCGGTCCAGCTTTTTTCGCCGACACGGCAGTTCGCCGTTTTGAAGCGGTCTGCTAGCTGACGGTTGAAAAATTCAAAATTCGCAGGCCGTTCAAAAATGGTGAGATGCAAGGAAGCGAAAAAATCCAGGGCGCGCGGTGTATTGCGCAGATGCGCGGTCTGGATTTTTTCGCTGACGCGGCAGATCGCCGTTTTTCAACGGTCTGCTAGCCCGTGAAGGTCGGCCCAAACCGCTCGCCGGTCAGGGACACGCCGCCTGCGGGGGTGACCAGGAAGGTGTTTTCCACGCCGACCATGCCCAGACCGGGGATGCCGATCTTGGGCTCCAGGGCCAGGACCATGTTCTCTTCCAGCGGCCGGTCGAAGGTCGGCGCGATGACGGGCCATTCGTCGATGGCCAGGCCGATGCCGTGGCCAAGGAAGCCCACCTTGTTGCGGCCCAGACCCATGAACCCCTCGCCCATGTCGTTGGCCAGCACGATTCGGATGCAGTCCCGGTACAGTTCCGACGGCACGGCTCCAGGCACCAGGCGTGCGGCCACGTGCTCCTGGATCTGCAGGCAGAAGTCCTGGGCCCGGTCGGCTTCCTCAGGCACCACGGATTCCTCGGCCCAGTATACCTGAGTCTTGTCCGTGTGGTAGCCCTCCAGGCAAAAACCGCAGTCCAGGGCCAGGGGTTCCCTGCGATTCCAAACCTTTCCGGAATACCCCAGAAAGGGCAGGACCGGATGCGCACCGCGCAGGCCCAGGGGGCCGTTGAAAACCGAAGGGTAGTTGCCCGAATCCCCGGCGGCCACATGCCCCAGGAAAACCTCCTCCCCAGGGTTCTGCATACGCATCATGCCCTGATGCCCCTGCTCGTAAAAGGCGTCCCAGACGGCCAGGGCGATCTCGCGTTCGGTCATGCCCGGACGGATGCGGTCGGGCAGGGTGTCGTTCAGAGCCGTGTCGTGGCGCTCCCCGGCCAGGCGCATCTTGGCCAGTTCCCAGGGAGTCTTCACGGCCCGGGTCCAGGCCAGGGCCGAATCGCCGGGCGTGAGCACCACGCCGGACAGCTTGGAGCGCAGCAGTTCGCCCATGGACCAGGGCAGGCCGGACATTTCCACGGCCACCTCGTCGCCCAGGGGCACGCCCGCATCCTGCAGGAGCACGGGCAACTGCGAATAGGACTTGAACTCCAGGATGCGGCTCATGGGCGAATCGAGCTGCGCCCGCTCGACACCCTTGCGGCACAGGAGCACGGCCTCACCGTCCATGGGCACCCAGAGCACGCCGCTGACCCAGGCCCCGCTCAGGTGGTAGATGGACAGCCGGGAAAAAACCAGGATGCCCGAAGCGGCCGGGCACTGTTCGTTCAAATGCAGGCGCAACCGCGTGGAGCGGTCGTGCACTTCGGGCAGCGGCATGCGTTCCAGGGAAACGAAATTCACGACGCCTCCTCGCACAGGGTGTAGTCCATGGTACGCCTCCTGGGCATGAAACCGGCCTTTTCGACCAGAGCGCGCAGCTCTGACTCGGGCAGCAGAAAATGCACGCCCGTGGCGGCCACAACATTTTCCTCCAGCATGGTTGAACCGAAATCGTTGGCACCCCACATGAGGGCCAGCTGGCCGACCATGGGACCCTGAGTCACCCAGGAAGCCTGAATGTTCTCGATATTGTCCAGATAGAGCCGACAAAGTGCCAGGAACTTGAGATATTCGTGGGAAGATGTTTCAGGCATCTCCATGCGCGTGTTGCGCGGCTGGAAGGTCCAGGGGATGAACGCCGTGAACCCCCCTGTGCGGTCCTGCAGGTCACGCAGGCGGTCCAGGTGCTCGATGCGCTGCTCGAAGGTCTCACCCTGGCCGAACATCATGGTCGCGGTGGTGCGCATACCCAGGCCGTGGGCCGTCTCCATGACCGAAAGCCACTGGTCAGCCGTGCACTTGCGCGGCGACACGCGGCTACGGACGGCGTCCACCAGGATCTCGGCTCCGCCGCCCGGCATGGAATCAAGTCCGGCCTGACGCATCCGCGCCAGGATGTCTTCCACAGGGAGCGACTCCTTTTCATGCAGGTACCAGATTTCCGACGGCGAAAAGCCGTGGACCGCAACGCCGGGAAAATGGCTTTTGAGAGTCCGCAGCAACTCCATGTAATAGCTCAGGGGCAGGTCCGGGTTCATGCCGCCCTGGAGGAGGATCTGGTAACCGCCCAGATCAGCGGTTTCCTGCACCTTGGCCAGGATGTCCTCGGTGGGCAGGACATATCCGCCCTCCTCGCCCGGGCCCTTGAAAAACGCGCAGAACTTGCAGCCCGAAACACAGACGTTGGTATAATTGATGTTGCGGTCGACGATGTAGGTCACGATGCCTTCGGGGTGCATCTCCATGCGTCGACGGTGAGCACGTTCGCCCAGGGTAAAGACATCGTTCATGTCCCAGGCATAGCGGGCCTCGCCGCTGTTCATTCGGGTATTCATAGGCGATCCTCGGGGGGCCCGCGCGCTGCATTACGCCGGCCGGGGCCCCTCTCTCGTGTGGGGTTCATGTCGAACGGGTGAAAACTGGTCCGCGCACCCCCGGTCAGACCTTTTCCAGCGAACTCCGGGGCAACGTGGCGCTGGCCGAAGTGCTAGCCCCGGGCGGGGCGCGAGGTCAAGGGCCGGGCCTTGCCAAACCCTGCCCCTTGTGGTTGAAGTCGGAGCCACGCAAGGAGAAGCCATGACCACATCCGTCTTCGATTGCCGCATGTGCGGCCACTGCTGCCAGGGCCAGGGAGGCATCGTCGCCTCGGCATCCGAACAGGATCGCCTGGCCAACTATCTCGGAATTTCCGTAGAGGAATTCCGGGAAAAATACACCCAGCCCCAAGGCAAGAAAACCGTGTTGCGCTGCGGAGAAGACGGCTTCTGCATCTTCTTCGACAAAAAGTCGGCCTGTACCGTGCATCCGGCCAAACCCGACGTCTGCCGCGCCTGGCCCTTTTTCCGCGGCAACCTGGTCGACGAGACGAGCTGGGAGCTGGCCCAGGACTACTGCCCGGGCATTCGCCCCGAGAGCGGTCACGCCGAGTTTGCCCGCCAGGGCATCGCCTATGTCCGCAACAACGGGCTGGCCAAGAGCGGCCGCGAGGACGAGGCCGCGGCCCTGTTCATCAGCGATCTCCACGAAGGCGCGGAAGGGAACTGATGCGCCTGTCGGAATGCCATTCCCTGCTCGAGGTCTCCCCAAACGCAAGCCTTGACGAAATCAAGGCCGCCTACCGCCGCCTTGCCTTCAAGTACCATCCGGATCTCAACCCCGGCGACGCCAAAGCGGCCCAACACTTCACGCGTATCAACGAGGCTTATGTACAGCTCAAGAAGCACGCGGAGGGCGGCAGCGGCGCGCGGGACGGATCCGGGAAACGGCGCTACAATTCCGAGACCATCAGGCAGGAGGAGGAAGCCAGGGCCAAGCGGGGCAAACGCCCCTTCGGCGGCTTCTCGGCCCATCAGGAGGAGGTGTTGCGGGACATCCTGAACGACCCCTTCGCCAAACAGGTCTTCGAGGATATATTCAGCAGGCTGAAGCGTGGCGTGGAGCCGGAATCCGGCCCTCCGGAACCGGTGCAGAGCAAAAGCGTCAAACTCAAATGGGGCGACCGCACCCTGAACATGAACCTCGGCAAGGGCGTCGTTACCTCGGTCAAGGACTGGGCCTCCCGGCAGCTCGACGACAGGCAGACCGTGCGCATGCCTGCCCACACGCTCATCCCGGGCAGCACACTGAGGGTCAAGATCAGACACCGTTTCGGGGGCGAGCCCCGCACTGTCGAGGTAACCCTCCCCAAAGACTTCGTGGTTGGCAGGCCGCTGCGCCTCAAGGGACTCGGTCGCCATCTGGGGCCCTGGAAAGGGGATCTCTATCTGCGCCTGCTGGCGGTTTAGGAAAAAGGAATAGGTCCTATGGGTCCTATAGGACCTGCAAGACCTGTTTTGTCACTCCCCTTTCAGCCCGTCGATCACGTCGGTGCCCTCGGGTGGCTCCAGAGTGAACTCCTTTACGTCCACGGGTACGTCGATTTCCAGGCCCGACAGCTCAAGCTCGTTCACGTTGCCGAAAAAATCCACCAGTCTGATGCGTTCCAGCATGTCCTGACCCGGGCGGACCCAGACCTCGCCCTCCACCAGGCTCGGCTCGGGCTCCTTGGGAATCAGTTTCAAACGATGCAGGTCGCCGTCCATGCCCATGTCCCGTATCGTGAAATCGTCCTTGAGGTTGGCTTCGCCGGACAGAAAGCGGATCATGGTCTTGGAGTCGAGAACCTGCTCCACGGAATAGCGGTAGACGGTCTCCTCCTCGGGAAAGTATTCCCAGACCGTGTCCTTGCCGATGATAAGCAGTTCATTCTCGGGACTCGTGGTCTCCCAACGAATGAAGCGTGGCCGGACAAAGACGATATTTCCCAGACGCTCCTGCACCTCGCGGCTGGAAGCGTTGGTCAGTTTCTGCAGAAAAAACCCCCGGAAAGACTGCAGCGTATCGTAGCGACGCTGAATCCGGTCGGCCAGGTCCTCGGCATGAACGGACAGGACTCCGCCAAAGACAATGGTCAGGACGCACAGAATCTTCAGGATATGACGAGGCACGTGAACCTCCTGGTTCTTGTTGATTTTACGGTTTTTTGCACGTATCGGATGAACCCCTTGTGCCAGTAGCGCGAATACAGTCTTTCCAGGCGGTTGTTAAGCCATGAACCCGAACTCCGAAAAAATCACCTCCCAGCCTTTCGCTCCCGCACTGCCGGCGCTGGCTCTCCTGACGACGGTCTTCTTCGCCAACTTCCTGGCCAGGACCCTCTTCGGCCCCCTGCTGCTGCCCATCTCCGAACACCTGGGATACACCCTGGCCCAAAGCGCCAAACTCTTTGTCTGGCTTTCAGGTGGATACAGCCTCTCGGTGCTTTGCGCGGGCTTCGTGTCCTGCCGCCTGGGACACAAGGGGACCATTGTCGCATCCGTGGCAGGTATCGGCCTGGGACTCATGGGCCTGTCGGAATGCAACAGCTTCGGCGGCTTCGCCATCTGGATGTTTCTCATGGGCGCAGGAGCGGGCCTGTACATGCCCTCGGGCGTGGTGACCATCACCGAAGTGACGCCTACTGCCCATTGGGGCCAGGCTTTTGCTGTCCACGAACTGGCGCCGAACCTGGCCTTCATCTCCTCCCCGCTGGTGGCCGAAGCCTTCATGGGCACGGCCGGGTATTCGGGCCTGTTCAAAATCCTGGGCGCAGGCTGCCTGCTCCTGGCAGCCCTTTACGCCCTGCGCGGTCCCCGGACGACCAGGCCCGGGATGCCGCCGGTCCTGGGGAACATCCGAAACATCATCACCAGGCCCGCCTTCTGGATCGTCGTCCTGCTCTTCATCATGGCCGTATCCGTGGAGGTAGGCGTCTACAATCTCATACCCGCCTTTCTGGTGGCGGAAAAGGGCGTCAGCCGGGAGACGGCCAACATGCTTCTGGGCTGCTCACGCCTCGCGGCCCTCATCTTCCTGCCCGCCACGGGCTGGGTCATACGCCGCATCGGCTACCGCCGGACCCTGGCCCTATGTCTCGGGGGGACGGGCCTGGCCACGAGCCTGGCAGGATACGGCCCCCTGTGGTGGTCCGTGGCCATGCTGACTCTGCAGCCCGTGTTCGTGGTCTGCTTCTTCCCCGTGGGCTTCGCCGTCCTGGCCCTTGTCTGCCCCAAGGCGACCAACGACCTCTCCGTGTCCCTGACCGTCATGTGCACATCCGTCATCGGAGCAGGTTTCATGCCGGCCATCCTGGCCTGGAGCGGTGAGACCCTATCCTTTTCCCTTTCCTTCGTAATCTTCGGAATCGTCCTGTTCACTGCCAGTATCGCGGCCATCACCAGGCTGCGGATACCGGAACAGGCCTGATGCGACCGGATTCCAGCAATACCCTCGGATGAAAGGCAT
>CAZQYA010000110.1:7623-10658 GCA_964597325.1 uncultured Desulfovibrionaceae bacterium | reverse complement strand
CCCGTCGAGGCCGGCTTCGATGACGGCGTGGGCGTCGCCCGGCCGGACGCGCAGCACGTTGGCCGCCAGGCTCGCACCGTAGTGGCTGTAGGAGAAACCGCGGTCGGGACAGCCCAGGGCCGCGTGCAGTGCGCGCCTGGTAGTGGTCTTGCCCAGGGAGCCGACCACCGCCACCACCCGGGTCCGACGCAGGGCCAGAAGCCGATGCGCCTTTGCCAGACGGCGCAACAGCCGGTAGTAGCGATCGTATTCCCGGCGCAGAAAGATATGGGCCGAACCCGGTGCGGCGCGATACAGACGCACCAGGTCCGTGAATTTTCGCCAGCGGGATGTTTTCATGGAACGCGGATGTTTCGTGTTGCGGCCCCACCGGCACGGCGGATTCCTCTGCCGGACAGGGACCGATTGTTTTTCCTACGGAATAGGTGCCCCGAACGCAACGCGCCGTGCGCCGGCTCCGGCCACGGCAGACCCAACGAGGACAGCATGTGCGGAATTGCCGGAATGATGGGAATGTGCGGTCCCCTGCCGCCCGACTGCATGGGGGAGATCCGGAGCATGATGGAGGCACAGCGCCACCGGGGCCCCGACGACGAGGGCGTGTGGAACTGCGAAACCGTGGCCCTGGGGCACCGCCGACTGGCCATCTTCGACACCGGCCACCATGCCGCCCAGCCCATGCTCACGCCTGACGGCCAGGGAGTTCTGGCCTTCAACGGCGCCGTCTACAATTTCCGCGAACTGCGCGAGGAACTGTGCCGGGAGGGACTCTCCTTCCGGACGGATTCCGACACCGAGGTCATTCTCGCAGCCCTGCATCACCGGGGACCGGACCGGACCGTGCAGGAACTGAACGGCATGTTCGCCCTGGCCTATTACGATGCGCGGACGAAATCCCTCTGGCTGATCCGCGACCGACTGGGCATCAAGCCCCTTTCCCTGGCCATTCTGCCCGATCGCCTGATTTTCGCATCCGAGGACAAGGCGCTCCTGAACTGCAATGGAATTTCGCGGAATATCGACACACGGGAAATCACCCTGCGTCTGGCCTTCCAGGCCCGGGACGCCGCGGCGAGCCTGTTCACCGGCCTGGAAAAACTGCCGCCCGCGGCCATCTGGCGCGTCCGTGACGGAAAAATCCGAAGAAGGGAATACTGGAACGCCGTGGACGCCGTGGACACCAGCCGCATAGCCGCCACCCGCGGCGCAGGGAACCTCAAAGGCGAACTCCTCTCCCTCCTGGACAAGAGCGTGGAGTTCCACTGCCGCGCCGATACGACCCTGGCCACGGCCTGCAGCTCGGGCGTGGACTCGGGCCTGATCACGGCATTCTCCTGCAAATGGCGCTCGGGTTTCCACTCCTATGTGGTGGACCCGAAGTTCGGTGCGAGCGAAGCGCCCGACGCGGAGCGCACGGCCGGACACCTGGGCGTGCCCATGCTGCGCGTGGAACTCGATGCGCAGCGCTTTCTCGAACTCTGGCCGCGGGTCATCCACCACCTGGAGAGCTGCGGGTGGCTATCGAGCGACATGGGCCTCTTCGCCCTGTCGGAACGCTGCCGCGCCGACGGCGTGAAGGTGCTGCTGACCGGCGAAGGCGCCGACGAATTTTTCGGAGGGTACGAATGGCACATGGCCGATGCCGCACGCTGGCGCATCCTGGACCGTCCGCGCCGCTGGCTGCTCGGGTCCCGCCGCAGGCGCGACCTGGAACGTCTTCTGAGGACCGCGCCCTTCGGAAGGCCTCTGGGAACGGCCTCGCGGGACGAGCGACGCATCGCCGCCATCAGCCTCTCGCCCGCTCAGAACTTCCTCCCCGCCAGGATCATGGACAAACTCGCCCCCATCGAGCGCCCCTCGGACCGGGTTCTCGTGGGAAGCTGCCTGCACGATCTCTACACCCACCTGCAGGAGCTGCTCTACCGCCACGACCGCCTGAGCATGGCCCACGGCGTCGAACTGCGGGTGCCTTTCCTGGAAAACGGCCTCATGGATTTCGCCTTGCACCTGCCGCCCTCGGCCCGGGCCAGGGGCCGCCAGGGCAAACGCCTGCTGCGACGCCTCGCCATGGAGCACCTGCCTGCGGAAAACGTCCGCGCCCGCAAACGCGGCTTCCCCATCGACCGTTCCTGCACGGCGGGGACGCAGTCCCTGCTTCGGGGCGGTCTGCTGGCGGACACGCTGCGCTGGTCCAGGGCCGAGGCCGACGATGTGGAAAAACTCGCCGCCGGTGCGGACTATCTGCGGATTCGACTGGTGGGGATGGAGATGTTCCTGCGGCTGTTCGCCGCAAACGAGTCGCCCGGGTCCCTGTCCGAAAAACTCCTCAGGGCCCGGTCGGAAGCGCGTTGAGGCGCGCGGACGTCACAGCACCCGCCGCGCCTCCTGCCACAGGATGGAACAGCCGACCCCGCCGAAGATGAGGCCAACGCCGCCGTCGATCCAGCGGGCCAGGCCGGCGTACATGGAGCGCAGGCGGTTCGTGGACAGGAAAAGGGCCAGAAGGGTGAACCAGGCCGTGACGGTGACGATGATCTCGGCGCCGTAGATCCAGCGCACCGCGCCAGGGGTGTCGGGGGTCATGAACTGGGAAAAGATGCTCAGGAAAAAAAGCGCAGCCTTGGGATTGAGCAGGTTGCACCAGAAGCCTTCGCGCCAGCCGCGAAAGGGCGAGTTTCCGCCGGCGGCTGTCCCGGGGTCCGCACAGACGTCGGGCATCTCGGACTTCCGCGCCAGGAGGCAGCGTGCCGCGATGTAGATCAGGTACAGGGCGCCGCTGACGCGGATCAGCCCGAACACGGCCGGGCTCGATGCGATGACCAGGGCGAGGCCCAGGACCGAATAGACGACATGCACGACCAGGGCCGACCCGATGCCCAGCGCCGTCATGACCCCGGCCAGGCGTCCGCGCGAAAGGCTGTTGCGCAGAACCATGAAAAAATCCGGCCCCGGCGCCACCGCCACGGCCACCGCCACGGCGAAAACCTGCAGAAATCCGCTGTCCACTCGCTCTCTCCTCAACATAAAAGATGGCC
>CAZQYA010000110.1:0-7523 GCA_964597325.1 uncultured Desulfovibrionaceae bacterium | reverse complement strand
TTGCGGGTCGGGTTGCGGGGGGCGGCGACTGTCTGACCGAGCCAGGAATCGTTTGCTTCCCGGCCGTATCGCGCACGAAGCGCAAATGGGTGACCAGGTCTCAAGGCCGGGAAGCATTACGAGACCGGCGAGGGAGTTTCGGCGCCCCCCGCAACACGGCCCGCAAAGCCGCTCTTCCGAGCCACTCAAGTCGATGAGCCAGGCTCTCGTAGTAATTCCGCAGTACGCCATCCGCAACTACCGACGCCTGCCCCGGAAAATCCTGAAGAATGGATTCCCGCCTTCGCGGGAATGACACCGGGGGCGTTGCGTCGACTTTTAACCAAGTCGGCAAAGCCGTTCTCCCAAGCCGACCAGCCTCTTCTCTCCCCCCTCTCCTAAACCGACCTCACCAACCGCACATGAAATCTGCACGTCATGTCCTGCGCCAGCACGGCCCCTCCCCCCACGTCGATGAACCACGCCGACGTGAAGCTTCTGCGGTCCGCCGTCCACAGCCACAGGTACCTGTCCCCGAAGGGACGATGGCAGAATTCCCCCAGGTCCAGCTCCGGCCGCAGGAGCGAGACCGCCTCCTCCACCGTGGGCATCCTCCACCCGCTCCCGGCCACGGGCTCCCGGGCCGCCAGTTCCATACCTTCGTCCCAGGTCATGGCCCAGGACGAAACCGGTCCCCAGACCAGACCCGTGCAGCGATCCAGCCAGCCGTCGCCGGTCTCCTCAAGCTCGGACTCATGAAATTTGAGGGGCCTGCACAATTCGTCGAGAAAACCGAAAGGACACGTCCCCACGCCCGTCTTCACGGGTTCCCTGCGCAGCGTCCCCATGACTTCGCACCCGGCTTCGCGCAGCACGCAGTCCGCTCCGGCGCGCTCGTCAAGGTCATCCTCCAGGGCATCCATGGCCGCGCGCATGGCGGACGCGCTCCCAAATCGCCGCTCCCGGTCCCCTGCCAGGGCGCGGGAAAAGAAATCCCGCCACACGTCCGAGAAAAGCCCGACATCGGCGATGCCGTCCTCGGGCAGAATCCCGGTGACCAGGCGGTGCAGGATCACGCCTGCGGAATACAGGTCGGCCGTGGCGTCGGCCGTTTCCGGATCGGCCTCCTGCTCGGGCGCGGCGTAGTATGGTGAACCGACCTTCATGCCCTTGGGCCTGACCCAAGGTTCGCCGCGCAGGCGCGACAGGCCCATGTCGATGAGCCGGACCGTGCCGTCGGCGGCCAGCATCATGTTGGCCGGCTTCACGTCCAGATGCAGGATGCCCCGGTCGTGAAGGTACCCAAGCCCGTCCAGGGTCTGCCGCACGAAATCCAGGGCCATTCTTGCCGGGACGACCCGCGTCGGGGCCTCCACCACCGCACTCTCGCCGATGAGTGCACCGACGTTCATGCACAGGTATTCGAGGACCATGAAGGGCTGCCCCCGATCCTCGTCCAGATCCCAGACAGGGGCGATGTTGCGGTGGTCGCAGCCGGCCAGCAGGCGCGCCTCGCGCAGAAACGCCTCCCGGACGGCCGCCGTGCCCATGAGATCTTCGAGAATTTCGGGCGGCTCCAGGCGTTTCAGGGCCATGATCCGGCCCAACATGTGGTGCCGCACCTTGAAGACCCTGCCCATGCCGCCGCGGCCCAGGGGGCCGAGAACCGTGTAGCGTCCGATATCCATCACCACAGCCTCGTAGCGTAAAAATCCGGGAACCCGCGACGGCGGATCTTGTCCACGGTGACGGCGATGTCATAAGGCACGAAACGCACGTCCACCGTGTTTTTCTGCGTGTCCCAGAGAAGATATTTGGCGTTGTTGTTCCCGTCCCGGGGCTGCCCCACGCTGCCAGCGTTGACGATATGCTTGCCGCCTTCGAGACGCAGCGCACCGGCTTCGAGTTCGCGCCTTTCGGCCCTGGTGCCGTTCCACGTCACGAGCATGAGTTCATGGGTATGACCCACAAAGGCCAGGGCCTCCCCGTCGCGGAACCACGAGGCCAGGCGGAACCCCTCGACCTGGTAGAGGTAGGTGGTCACGCTCTCGGGCGGGAAGCCGTGCACGAAACGCGCGCCCTCCAGCAACAGGAAACGCGGCAGCCCGGCGATAAATTCCAGACTGTCCGCAGAGAGCAGACGTGCGGTCCGGTCCAGGCCCTCCCTGGCCTTGGGGTTGAACCAGGAGCGCTCCTCGGGGCTCGTGACGCCCAGTTCGTGGTTGCCCATGCAGCAGACCGCGCCCTTTTGCCGCACAAAACAGAGCACGTCGTCCGGGTCCGGGCCGTACCCGATCATGTCCCCGAGACAGACGACCTCGTCCACCGGAAAGCCGGCCATGTCCTGCCATACGGCTTCGAGGGCTTCGAGGTTTCCGTGGATGTCCGACAGGATGGCGACAAGCATTGGTTCTCCGTGGATGCGGGACGAATCCGCCTCTTTTCTTTTAGGCGCGGCAATGTTAAGCAAACGCTCAGCAGCGTAAACAGATAATTAAAATTAAATTAATATTACAGAAATTTAGATACTAAAGGATTACTCATGTTCCGCAAATATCTCCTAGTCTGCTTCTTTGTCCTCTCCCTGTCCTCCCCAACCTCCGGGGCCAGTCTCGGCGACGTTTCCCTGCCGGATAGCATCACGGAAAACGGGACCGCCCTGACCCTCAACGGCATGGGCATGCGCACCTTCGCCTTTTTCGACGTCTACGCCGCCGGGCTGTACCTCCCGGTCCCATCCACGGACGACGCCGCTATTCTGGCCGGCGACGCGCCACGCGTCATGGTCATGCACTTCCTGCGGGAAGTGGAGGCCAAAAAAATCGCCGCGGCATGGATGGACGGTCTGGAAGCCAACACCCCTGGGGCCGATGCGTCCCTGAAGGAGCGCTTCATCCGGCTCGGGTCCATGATGGAGACCCTGGACGAGGGGCAGACCCTCGAATGCGTGTACGTTCCGGACATGGGCACGACCATCCGCGTCCGCGGAGAAGTCAAGGGCGCCATCCAGGGCAAGGACTTCAGCGACGCCCTGCTGGCCTGCTGGATCGGCCCCAAGCCAGGACCCGGCAAAAAATTCAAATCAGGAATCCTGGGCCTGCGCTAGGCATCCTTCCCCTTCCGTCCCCGTCGAAACACCGTGCGGCTGACAGCCTCCCAGGCCAGGCGCACGGCACGCACCACAAACAGGCCGATAACCGTGAGCAGAGCCGCGTTGGTCCGCAGGGCCTGCGCCCCGGACTCGCGGAAATAGCTCCGGGCCTGCCTGTACTCCTCCTCCACCGGCGTCACGACCTCCTGCTCTTCTTCGGTCTTCTCCACCGGCACAAGGGCATCCTTTTTCCGATCCATCAGAACCTTCTCCCTATGAATTCGCCGACCAGGCGATTGAAAGCGTCCAAATCTCCCTGCGTCCCGTACCGCAGGTCCACGTAAGCGTCCACGACCCTGCGCGCGTCCGGCCCGAGCTCCGGGCGCTCCCGCGCGATACGGGCCGCGTAGTCCACGGGTCCCTCGGCGGCTCTGCGCGGCACCCCGGCCCGCTGCATCCGACGGCAGAAGCGGTCGTAGAGCCGGGCCACACGGTCCGTCTCCCGGCCGCGCGAACGCAGCATGAACCAGAAGACCGCGCCCAGCACCAGGGTCAGACCCGCGGCCAAAAGCGCAGCGAGGCGCAACGCGCCCTCCCGTGTGGACGGGTCGAAACCCAGGCGCTGCCACAGGCTGCGCTGCCGGTCATGGCTGAAGCCGAGCACCCACTGGTTCCAGGAATTGTTGGCAGCGTCCCAGCCCAGCCGGAACATGCGGCCCACATTGCGCAGGACGCGCAAGCCCTCGGGAACAGCCACGCCACGCCCCTGGGGGGAGGTCACGGCCTCGACGCCCACGGACAGGCGCTCGGGCGACACCACGGAGGTCGGGTCAACCCGCCGCCAGCGCCCACCTTCCCAGACTTCGACCCAGGCATGGGCGTCGGACTGGCGGACGATGAGATACTCGCCCATGGGGTTCGTCTCGCCGCCCTGGTATCCGACCACCACCCGCGCCGGAACTCCGGCCGCGCGCAACAGGAAGGTCAGGGCCGAGGCGTAATGTTCGCAGTATCCCCTGCGGGAGGCAAACAGAAATTCGTCGACAATACAGCCCTCCAGGGCGCCGGGCCGCAGGCTGTAGGCGAAACCATTGTCGCCGAAATAGGACAGAGCCGCATCGACCATGGCTCCGGTCCCGAGCCCGTCCGCGGTCCACTCCCGGGCCATTTCCCTGGCGCGGGGGTTGCCGTCCGCTGGCAGGGCCTTCCATTCGGGCCCAGGCGGGGAGACCGGCGCGACCGGGGCCGAGACCAGCTCGAAACGCATGCGCGACCGGACCGATCGCAGGCTGGCCACGGTCCGGTCCGAGCGCAGCACGGTGCCGCGGGGCACGGCCACGGGCACGTCCAGGGCGAAGACCCACTCCTTGCCGTGGGGTTCGAGGGTCAGGGCGTAGGCGACCCGGCCGGGCGGCAGGGGCGCGTCGCGGTCCGCCAGTTCGAAATTTTTCTTCCGGGACCACGTGGACCCGTCAAAGGTGTCGAGGACCAGGCCGCGCCAGTACAGGCCGTCGCGCTCAGGCGCCGGGCCCTCGAAATCCACCCGGAAAGCCACCTCGTTCGACAGGGTCAGCGTCGAGACCGAGCCGGGCTCCAGGGTTTCGCTGAAGCCGCTCACGCCTTCGTCGCGGTCGTCCTGCACGCCCCACAGGGCTCCGGGCAGCCGGGGGAAGAAGACGAAGAGCAAGACCGCCAGGGGCAGGGACTGGGCCAGGAGCACGGCCCCGCGCCGCACGTCCGGGAACAGGCCGGACCGCTCGGAGTGCAGGTGCACCAGGGCCGCGGTCACCACCAGGACCGAAAAGACCATGTAGCTGCTCATGACCAGCCCCTGGGTATAGAGGACGTTGGTCACGACCACGAAATAGGCCAGGAAGAGCATGGCCAGCATGTCCCGAACGGATTTGCTCTCCACGGCCTTGAGCCCGAGCATCAGGGACAGCAGGGCCACGCCCCCGTCGCGACCGAAGGAGCGCCCGTAATAGGCGAAGACCGCCACGAGGCAGGCCAGGGCCAGGATGACGCGAAGCCAGCGCGGCGGCACGGCCCAGCCCCGGTACTGCATGCCCAGCGCGTAGCCCCAGGCCGCACAGACGAATCCGCCGACAAAAAGCGGCACGCGCAGGAAGTGCGGGGCAAAGGCCAGAGCCAGGGCGCCCAGGACCACGCTGAAACGGCGTTTGTCGTGGATCACGCGGCCTCCGGCATGAGGGCCAGGGCCTCCAGGCAGTTGTGGGCATGGGCCGCCCCGTTTCCGGCCTCGATGGTCATGGCCGGCAGGCGCAGGCCGTAGGACAGCCCGCCGCGTTCAGCCTCACGGACCAGTCCGGCCAGAAGGCTGATGCGCTCCTCGTACTGCGAGGCGCGGACCTCGTGCCAGTCGAACATCAGGGTCCGGGCCGTGCCCGAGCGGTACTCCTTGGAAAAAAGCCCGGCCCCGCGGGCCGAGGCCTTCCAGGAAATGCGCGAGAGTCCGTCCTCGGGCCTGTAGGGGCGGATGCCCGCAAACTCACCCGACGGTGCCGTAGCGCCGAGCCCACCGTCCTCACCCGAGCCCTGCATGAGGTGCCACTCGAGAGCTTCCACGGGCAGCAGGCGAGGATAGACCAGGCCGGTCACTGGCAGCAGCAGCGGGGACCATGCCCGGAAGAGCCCCAGGGGGTACCGCGTGGCGATGACGACCCTGCCCAGGTGCAGGCGGCCCCGCTGAGCGGTGGGCACGCCCAGGTCCACCTCGCGGCCGTCGGAAGAGCCCAGGGACACACCGGTGACGCAGTCGCCGACGCACACCGACAGGTTTCTGCGCTCGCGGCCGCCCGCGCGGATCATGAGGTGCAGCCGCGCCTCCTCACCGCAGTAGGCAGGCAGGAGCCGCCCGTGCTCGATGACCAGCCCGGCCAGATTGGCATAGGCGTGGATGGCCGAGACCACGGCCACGCTGCCGAGGATGAAAGTCAGCAGGAAAGCGAGGTTGTTGGTGTAGTTGATGGCCGCCAACAGCATGGCCGCGAGGAACGCCCCGAAGACCACCCCGGCCCGGGTGGGCAGGATGAAGACGCGCCGCCGGGTCAGGCGCGCCGGCAGTCCGGCCCGCTGCCGGGCCAGAATCAGGATCCGGATGGGGCGCGGAAGGAACATAGGCAGCTCCGGGCGCCCCGTCAGGGGATGGGCACCGCGTCGAGGACCGCCTGCATGTCCACCGGAGCGCCGCCGGCCGGGCGCAGCCGGTGCACGGCCAGACTCGGGAACACGGCCTGCACGTCCTCGGGCAGGACATAGTCCCGGCCGTCCAGGAAGGCCCAGGCCCGCGAGGCGCGCACCAGGGCCTGGCCCGCGCGTGGCGAAAGCCCGTTGACAAAGCGCCCGCCCGCCCTGGTCCATTCGAGGAGGTCGCGCACGTAGCGCAGCAGGGGCGTGCTGGTACGGACATGGTCCACCCGCTCCTGCAGCTCAAGGATCTCCGAGGTGCTGGTCACGGCCTCGGGCAGGACAGGGCGGCCCCCGTTCTGGCTGCGTCCCAAAAGCTCCAGCTCCGAATCGAGATCCGGGTACCCTAGGCTGATGCGGAACAGGAAACGGTCCAGCTGCGATTCTGGCAGGGGGTAGGTGCCGGCCTGGTCCAGGGCGTTCTGGGTGGCCAGGACGAAGAAGGGCCGGGGCAGCAGGCGCGTGCTGTTGTCCAGACTGACCTGCTGCTCTTCCATGACCTCAAGGAGCGCGCTCTGGGTGCGCGGGGTACCGCGGTTGATTTCGTCGGCCAGGAGCACGTTGGTGAACACGGGCCCGGGGTGGAAGACAAAGGCGGACTCGGCGGTGTCGAAGACAGAAACCCCGAGCACGTCGGCGGGCAGCAGGTCGTTGGTGAACTGCACGCGCTTGAAGTCGAGCCCGAGCACCGTGGCCAGAGCCTTGGCCAGGGTGGTCTTGCCGATGCCCGGGATGTCCTCGATGAGCAGGTGCCCGCGGGCCAGGAGGCAGGCCAGGGACAGGCGCAGCTGCAGGTCCTTGCCCAGGACCACGCCGCCCAGCAGATCCAGGGCCCTCTTCAGGGTGCCGTTCACTAGGCCCCCAGGAGCTGGCCCATGGAGTAGAGCCGGCCGGGTTTCTGGCGTTGCAAGCCAGGTCGCCGCGCGCAGGGCGCCGCGTGCGAAGTTTTCCCGGGAATGGGCGCAATGGGTGACCTCGATGCGTTCGCCGGGGCCGAAAAAATAGACCGTATGATCGCCGACCACGTCCCCGCCGCGCAGGGCATGCACGCCCAGCTCCTTTTCAGGCCGAGCGCCGACCAGGCCCTGACGTCCGTAATTGCCGACCTCGTCCATGCTCCAGCCGCGCGACTGGGCCAGCCGGCCCAGCGGCGCCAGCGTGTCCCGCCCGAAGTCGGCGCGCACCTCGACACGGGCCGCGTCCGAACGGCCGGCGACCGGCCTCACTTCTTCCAGGCCGTCCAGTC
>CAZQYA010000109.1:0-10712 GCA_964597325.1 uncultured Desulfovibrionaceae bacterium | reverse complement strand
AGGCCTGAGGCGCGGCCAGCCGTCTGATCTCGGACATGACCGTGAAGGCCGGCCGCACAATGTCCGTCTGGTGCTGGCTGAAATACCCCGTGACAATGCTCGACCCCATGGCCACGCGGCCGGATGTCGGCTGCAGCTGGCCGTTGATGAGCTTGATCAAGGTCGACTTGCCCCGTCCGTTGGGCCCGACCAGGCCGATGCGCTGCCCGCGGTAGATATTAAAATTGAGGTCCGTAAACAGGGGGGCGTCGGGAAAGGAAAAGGACAGATCCACGGCCGAAAGTACGGTCTGGTTGCCCCGTTCGGGCTCTGGCCAGGAAAAGGACAGGGACCTGCCCCTGACCTCCGGCGCCAGATTGCCCAGCTCGCTCTTGAGCTTGTCGATCTGACCCACGCGGCTCTGGGCCTGGCGGGCCTTGGTGGCCTTGGCCTTGAACCGGTCCACGAAAGCCTGTTTCCGGCCGATCTCCGCGCGCAGCTTGTCGGCCTGGCGACGGGCCTGGTCGGCGCGCTCGGCGTTCCACTCCAGGAACTGCGAAAAGTTGCCGTCGCGCAGCACGGGCTTCTCACCGCCCAGAAAGAGAACGCGGTTGGCGCAACGGTCCAGGAAATAGCGGTCGTGGGCCACGAACACGAGCACGCCCGAAAAATTCTGCACGTAGGACTCGAGCCATTCCACGGCTTCGAGGTCCAGGTGGTTGGTGGGCTCGTCCAGAAAAAGAATGTCCGCCCCGGCCACCAGCACGCGTGCCAGCTTGGCCCGCTCCCTCCAGCCGCCGCTCAGTTCGCCTACGGGGCGGGGGAAGGTCGTTGTCGAAAACCCCAGGCCCGAGAGAATGGCATGGGCCCGGTGCTCGGGGTTGTAGCCGTACTGGTGTTCCAGCTCCTCCTGCCGCTCGTGCAGGCGAACCAGGGCCGCGTCATCCCCGGCATCCAGAGCGGCGCGCCATTCCCGCCAGAACTCGTTCCAGGACGGCAGCACCTCGAGGACGAAATCATGCAGGCTCCTGGCCAGGTCCTCGCTTCCGAGCTCCTGATGCACAAAACCGATCTGGGAGCCCTTGGGAATGGTCACTTTACCGGAATCGGCCGAGACTTCGCCCGCCATGATCTTCAGGAGTGTGGACTTGCCGCACCCGTTGGGCCCCACCAGGGCCAGCCGCGTGCCGGAATGGACCTCCATGGACAAACTCTGAAAGAGATCCACACCGGAATAGGCCTTGGAGACGGATTGTACTGTGATCTTGGACATTGGTCTTGATACTGTTGTTTGTTTTGTTTGCGGGCCTGATGATCAAAGCATGGATCTCCGCCTTCGCGGGGATCCATGCCTTTTTCCACGGTCACTGCACCAGGCTTCTGAAAACCCGCACGCCCGATGGTACCTGGTCTCCTGTCGGCGGCCCGGCCTTACTCCATCTCGAAGAAGATGGACATCTGCGTCATGAGCGAGGTCATCGACTTCGTGAACATCTCCTCGGAAAACTCCGTGGCCACGAACTTGGTCTGCAGCATGAGGAACTCCTCCTGCTCCTCGCCCAGGGGCGGCGTGATGGTCAGGGAAGCGCCCAGCAGGTCGCCGTTGATGGTCAGCAGGTCCATGAGATCCTCCCGGGAAACCTCCTCGATGGAGCCCAGGGACAAAGAAACGGTCACCGTGGGCACATCCAGGGTGCCCTGGTTGGATTCCAGGGAGAGGAAACCGCTGGCGTCCTCGTCCAGCTCGAAGCCCCACAGGGCGCCGTCCTCGGTGGGTTCGGATACGGGCTCGAATTCGCTGGCGACTTTGCGCAGCACCTGTTCCATTTCAGCAGCAAACTTGATCAGATCCATCTTCACCTCCAACGGTGAAAGTGTGATGCCGGCCCTCAGGCGGCCAGCAGAAAGTGTTCTCCATTCCTCCAGCCCAGGGCGGCAAGCTCCCGGGCAATTCGCTCTCCGGCACCGCGATTACCTACGTAGGAGAGCAGAAATTCGCCGTCGGGCGCCCCCAGATCGTGCCAGGAGCAGACCGGACGACCGCTGGCGCGCTGGCCGATCTTGTCCGGATCCACCTCGAGCCAGCGCTCGATGGTCACACCGTGCTCCTCGAGCATGAGCGCCCGGCGCCGGGTCACCCGACCGCCGCCGACCACCGAAACGCTCCCGATGTCGCGCTCGCGCAGCCAGGCGGCCAGATACCCCGACTTGATCCGGTAGAAGGCGTCGGGATCGTAGCGCGGGTCGTTGCGGGTCAGGCGCGAAGGCGGATCGTTCCAGATCAGCACGTCCTCGGGCACCTTGTCCATGCGCACCCCGGCCGCCATCCAGCGGAGCAGAAACTCGTAATCCTCCGGAAACGGGCCGTCATAGAACGCGCCGTAACGACTGACAAGCTCTTTGCGGAACATGACGCTGGGATTGGCATAGGGGGACTCCACAAAGCGGTGCAGACGGATGTCCGCCTCCCCGACCAGGGTGTTGGTCCAGTTCACGTAGGCCTTATACCCCCGACCGGCAACGGGGTCTCCGCCAAAGCGCACCCGCCCGCCCACCAGGCCGATGTGCGGGTGGCGATCCAGGTGCTCCTTCTGCAGGGCAAGGCGTCGCGGCAGGCAGATATCGTCGGCATCCATGCGCGCCACGTACTCCCCACGGGACTGCCCCAATCCAAAATTCATGGCTCGCACCACGCCGCCGTGGGGACGAGAAAAGACCCGTATCCGGGAGTCCCCTCCGGCAAAGGCGCGCAACAGCCCGAGGGTGTCGTCCGAGGAGCCGTCGTCCACGGCCACGATCTCGAAATCACGCCATGTCTGGCCGAGCAGGCTCTCCAGGCACGCTCCCAGAGTCCGGCCGGCGTTGTAGCACGGCAGCACCACCGAGATCACGCGCCCACCCCATGGGAAGCCGCGTCGTCATCTGCCGCATGACCCGAAAAAACGAAAACGAACATTTGTCACCCGTCCCGCGCCGCCCTTGACAGCGCCATAGGCGATAGCCAAAGCAGGACACGGACCCCCATGCGCTTTGTCGGCGCATGGCCTGCAAACACGAAAGCCACGGACATATCCATGCCCTCCACCCCCACGGCCGCCGAATCGCGCGAACGCGCCATGGCCGAAGCACTCCTGGACTGGTTCGCCGCCAACCGCCGCGACCTGCCCTGGCGCCGCACCTACGAACCCTACCACGTCTGGATCTCGGAGATCATGCTCCAGCAGACCCAGATGGAACGCGGCGTGGCCTACTTCTCGCGCTGGCTGGAGCGCTTCCCGGATGTGGCCAGCCTGGCCCTGGCCCACGAGGACGACGTCCTGAAGCTCTGGGAGGGCCTGGGCTACTACAGCCGCGCCCGCAACCTGCATCGCGCCGCGCGCCTCGTCCACGAGGACCTGGGCGGACGCATCCCCGACTCGGTGGAAGGCCTGCTGGCCCTGCCCGGCGTGGGCCCCTACACGGCTCGCGCCGTGGCCAGCATCGCCTTTGGCCTGGACGTCTGCGTCATTGACGCCAACGTCGAGCGGGTCGCAAGCCGCCTGTATGATATCGACGTTCCCGTCAAGTCCCGCGAGGCCAGACGCCAGATCGAAGAACGCTGCGAAGCCTTGCTGCCCCCCGGACACGGCCGCGATTTCAACCAGGCCCTGATGGAATTCGGGAGCCTGGTCTGCGCCCCTCGCAACCCCGCCTGCGACGTCTGCCCCATAAGCCGTCACTGCCTGGCCCGGGCCCGCGGCGTGCAGGAGGCGCGGCCGGTGACGGCCAAGTCCGCCACGCCCATCTACCTGACCATGGCCACCGGCGTCCTCGTCCACCAAGGGCGTATCCTGACCCAGAAACGCCTGCCAGACGACATCTGGGGGAACCTCTGGGAATTCCCGGGAGGGCTTGTGGAGGAAGGCGAGACGCCCGAGCAGGCCGTCATCCGGGAATTTATGGAGGAGACGGCCCTCTCGGTCAACCATCCCGTACCCATCGGCACCTTCAGGCATTCCTACACGCGCTACCGGGTGACCCTGCACGCATTCGCCGTGTCCCTGCTCTCGGACCCGGCCGGCCTCGTGCTGCGCGCGGCCCAGGACCACCGCTGGGCTACCTGGTCCCAAGTCAGGTCCCTGGCCTTTCCGTCCGGACACCGCCAGCTCGTCCGCCATCTGGACGCCGACGAAAACTTCCTGAAGGGGGTCCACCCATGATTTTCGCCCTGCTTCTCATCCCGGTGGCGTTCGTGGCCGTGGTGACACTGCTGTCCTATACGCTCTACTGCTACGAGGAGGCCAACCAGTCGGGCCGCCCGCTGTCACCGTTCCTGGCCATGACGGCCCGAACCGTCCTGCACAGCGTCGTCAGCGAACTGCTCATCGTCGTCCTGCACCCTCTGGGGCTGTGGCCCGGCCTGTGGACCAAACCCGCCTCCGGGGGGCCCATCGTCTTCCTGGTCCACGGCCTCTTCCACAACCAGGGGGCCTGGATCCTCTTCAGGCGCAGGCTGCACGCCCGCGGCCTGACCACGGCCTGCCACGGCTACGCAAGCTGGGGGACCGATTGGAACTCCACGGTGGACACTCTGGAAAAGCACCTTACAGAACTGCTGCGGGAAAACCCGGAAAGGGACATCCACCTGATCGGGCACAGCATGGGCGGCCTTCTCCTGCGCAGCGTCCTGTCCCGGAACCCCGATCCGCGTATCCGCACACTGGTCACCATGGGCACCCCCTTCGGGGGCAGCAAACTGTGGCCCTTCGCCTTCTCGTCCCTGGGCAGATACCTGGCCCACGGCGGCGAGACGGTCCGAAAAATCGCCGCCCTGCCCACTCCGGGACACGTCCGCGCCCTGGCATTGAGATCGCCTGCGGACAACATGGTGCTGCCCAACTCAGCCCTGCACTGCAGGCTGCCCGGCTGGGAGGAACGCGAGACCGCGCCCGTAAGCCACGTGGCCATGCTGCATTCCCGCAAGGTATTTGATGAGGCATTGGCCTGGATCACACAGGAGGGAAAGGACTAGCGTCCTGAAAGCTGCCTTGAGAGAAGTTTTCGGAAATCCCCGGCGGAAAGAGGCGGCGAAAACAGGTAGCCCTGCCCCAGCCTGCAGCCCAGCGACCTGAGCAGATCGCGCTGCTCCCTGGTCTCCACCCCTTCGCCCAGGGGGACGATGCCGAGGCTCTCGGCTATGCCGAGCATAGCCCGGATAAGCGCCAGGGACGATTCCTCGGGAAGGTTCATGACAAAGGACCTGTCGATCTTGAGCACGTCGAAATGCAGGGAGCGCACATAGGACAGGGACGAGTAGCCCGTCCCGAAATCGTCCAGGGCACAGGCCACCCCCAGATCGCGCAGGGATTCGAGGATGGCGCGGGCCTGGTCGATATTCTCCATGTACACCGTCTCCGTCACCTCCAGAGTCAGCCGCTGCGGCGGCAGGCCGCTCTTCTTCAAGGCTCCGGCCACGTCCCCGAGGAGGTTCCCGCGCTGGAAATGCCGGGCGGAGATGTTGCACGAGACGCGCAGATCTCCCAAGCCTTCAGTCTGCCAGCTCCGGGCGTTGGTGCAGGCCTGGCCAAGAACCGCCAGATCGATGTCGGTGATGAGGCTGGTCTGCTCGGCCACGGGAATGAAGGCCCCGGGCGGGACCAGGGAGCCATCGGCCTTGCGCCAGCGCGCCAGGGCCTCGGCCCCGACGATGCGCCCGCTCTCCAGGTCCACGACGGGCTGGAAGAACGCCTCGATCTCCCCGGCATCCAGGGCCAGGCGCAACTCCCGTTCGATCTCCATGCGCTGCTGGGCGTGCCTGGTCAGTTCCGGCGAGTGGAAGCGGTACATGCTCTTGCCCGAGGACTTGGACTGGTACATGGCCAGGTCCGCGCAGCGCACCAGCTGCCCCGCGGTTTCGCCGTCCCGGGGGTAGACCGCGATGCCCACGCTCACGCCCAGGTGAATCTCCGTGTCCTCGACCTGAAAGGGACGGCTCAGGGTTTCGATGAGGCGCCGGGCGAGGTCGGCCCAGTCTTCCTCCTCCACGCCAACGGCAGAGGCGATGATGAATTCGTCGCCGCCCAGGCGGCCGACCATCTCCGACGACTTCAGGGCCGAGGCCAGACGCTGCCCCACCTCCATAAGAACCACATCCCCGGCCGCATGTCCCCAGGAATCGTTGACGACCTTGAAATCGTCGAGGTCCAGGAGCAGGACGGCCAGCTTGCCGGAATCCGGTCCAAGGCTTTCCAGGGTGCGTGAAAGCCTGTCCAGGGCGCACAGACGGTTGGGCAAACCGCTCAGGGCATCGGTGTAGGCGAGCTCGTGAAGCTTGGCCTCGGCCCTCCGGATGTCCGTGATATCCACGCAAAATGCAACGGACTGCTTGGTGCCCGGTATGAGGGCCACGGTCACCCGCGCGTAATGAATATTTTCTTCCGCATCCCGAAGCCTGACCTCGTAGGATCTTGGGACGGAATCGGCGTCCACGCGCCTGCGGCGATGATATTCCAGGATGCGTTCGGCATCCTGAGCCATGAAGAACCGCATCCAGGAGGGATTCTGCGCCAGTTCCTCCTCCGTCAGCCTGACCAGGTTGAGAAATTCCGCGTTGGCCACGGCAATGGTGGTGTCTTCGTTGATGAGGATGCCCGGGGTGCCGGTGTTCATGAAAATGGCGCGATAGCGCTCCTCGGACTGCTCCAGAAGGCGGCGGGTCTGCTCCATCTCCCGGATGTCCAGGAAGGTCTCCAGAAGATATTCCTCCTCCCCGCGTTTCACGGTGGCCGCAGACTTGAGGATGTCGATGCGCTCGCCGTCCCGCCCGAGGAGCACACGCCTGGAATTATCGCATTCCTGACCGAGATCCATGATGGGACATCGCCCTGCTTCCGAAGGACAGACGAACAGGTGGCAGGCCTTGCCGACGATGTCCTTCTCGGGCAGGCCGATCAACTCACAGGCATAGGGATTGACGCTCGCGATGATCCTGTCGCGCTTGCGCACGAGCATGACGCCGACCTTGAGGGCGGCCAGGGTCTGGGCCAGAAAGCGCTCGTTCTCCCGGATGGACGCGAAGGCCGCGTCGAGGAGGTTCGAAAGCTGGTCGATCTCATCGCAACTCTCTTCAGGCATGCACACGCGGACTTCCGGAGCGTCATGGACGACACGGCGGCTCAGGGCGGAGAGGCGGGAAAGAATGCGCTTGTCCAGAAAAATAAGGCCGCTGAAGAAACCGACAACGCCAAAGACGATGACCACCGCCAGGCTGGACTTCATGGCCTTGCCCACATAGGCCGCGAGCTCCCGGGGGGCGTTGGCGACGATGGCGATGGGCTCCCCGCCCGCGGCATCGGGCAGAAGCAGGCCCGACCAGATCTCGGAGCCTTCGGAAACCACCAGTGGCTCCTGCGAGTCCGGAGTCCCGCCGACGAGACCGAGCATGGGCCGGGGCAGATTCCGATCCAGGGCGGGAACCAGGAGCAGTACAAGCTCCGTGCGGCGTTCGAGTTCGAGCATGTACGGCGTGTCGACCTGTCGGATCATCCACATCCACCCCCGGACCGGCCCCTCCTCGGCTGAATTCAGCACGGACTGGCGGCCGGCGATCCACAGTCTTGATCCGACATTCGCCAGGACCGTGCCGCCCAGAAGCTTGCCCTCGTCCGTGAGCCCCGTACTCGATTTCAGGACATAAGCCTCCAGGGCCGACGGAAGCGGGCCAAGCTCGCCGCTTTCCGGATCGAGACAGGACGCGTGCAGAATCTCTCCGCCGGTCGAAACAAAAACCATGGCGTCGAGACTCTGGTTGAAAAAGACGTCAGGGGTGACGTTGCTCGACAGATACTCCTCATCGGGGTTCTGCATGAACTCGTAGGTGTCATCCCACCAGGCCCAGTCCTTGAGCAGGTTGTCGAGGCGCTTCATGTCCTGCTGGAGGGCGTTGCGCGCCCGGCGCGCGTTGGCCGCGGCCAGTTCACGTTCGAAGCCGTCGATGCGGTCGGTCAGGATGAAACTGACGAGCAGCACGCAGCCGAGTCCCATGGCCATGAAGATCGCGGTCAGGACAATGGTGGAGCGCAGGCGGAGACTGTTGAGAATATTCGGAATCATTCAAAAGACAATAGAGCGTTGTCGTCACCGGGGCAACGGGAAAATGCCACATGTTCCGGAAATGCACAGGTGGTCATTGCAAAGGGACATTTGATACCCGGACAAATCGTGCTATGCCGAAGCCAGGACATCATCACAACGAGGTCGCTGCAATGGATCAAGGCACACAACTTTCGGCGCTGCGGGAGGCCATGTCGGACCCGGCGTTCTACCCCCACGCCGTCTCCCGCGTAGAGGTCAGGGAGACCCACATCTCCCTCGTCTTCCTGACGGGTAACCTTGTCTACAAGGTCAAAAAGCCCGTGGATTTCGGCTTTCTGGATTTTCGTTCGCGTTCCGCCCGCAAGCGGTTCTGCCGGCGCGAGGTGGAGCTGAATCAACGTTTGAGCCACGGGATCTACATGGATGTCGTGGACATAAGCGAGGACGAAGCCGGGCGTCTGAACATGGCCGACGCCGGGAAAACCGTGGATCACGCCGTCAGAATGGTCCAGTTGCCCGACGAGGCGAACCTGGCCGCCCTGCTCCGCCGGGGCCCCCTCGCCGCCGAGCGCCTGAAGGCCCTCGGCGGCGTTCTGGCAGATTTCTACGCCACGGCGGAGCATGGGGAGGACATCGACGCCTTCGGGGAACCCGGACTGATCCGGGTCAACACCGAGGAAAATTTCGAACAGATCGGCCCCTTTGTCCCGGGCCGGCTGGACGAGACAGGTTGGGAATTCATCCGCCAGGTCAGCCGCTCCTACCTGGCGGATCACGAGGAACTCCTGCTCCACCGGGTCCGCCAGGGCAGGATCAGGGACGGCCACGGCGACCTGCGCGCGGATCACATCTACTTCCACGACGGGGTGCAGATCATCGACTGCATCGAATTCAACGAACGCTTCAGGTACGGGGACGCAGCCCTGGACCTGGCCTTCCTGCTCATGGACCTCGACCGGCTCGGCCACGGAGAAACCGGCAAACGGCTGCTCTCGGCCTATGCACGCACGGCCCGCGACCCGGAAGTCTACGCCCTGGTCGACTTCTACGCGGCCTACCGCGCCCTGGTGCGACTCAAGATCGCCTGTTTCTCCCTGAATCGGTCCGGGGAGGAGGGCCTGCGCGAGGCCGGTACCTACCTGCGGCTTGCATACCGCTACGCCCTGAGCTTCGGCCGCCCGGTCCTGTGGGTCTTTTCGGGACTGCCGGGCTCGGGCAAGTCGACCCTGGCCCGACAGGTTTCGAAAGCCCTGTTCATGCCCGTTTTCCAGTCGGACCTCGTCAGAAAACAGGATCCGGATTTCCCGGACCAGGGCGTGGCGCCCATGGACGCCGGCGCCTACCGTCCCGTCATGCGCGGACGCGTCTACGCGAAAATGCTCAACCTCGCCCAGGATCAGCTGCGCCAAGGAAGATCAGTGGCCCTGGACGCCACATTTTCCGAAGAAAAATGGCGTGGCGAGGCCATGGAACTGGCCCGAAGCCACAACGTCGGGTTCATCATCGTGCACTGCTCCTGCCGGACAGACACGCTGAAGGTCAGACTTTCGCAACGGCGCGACAGCCTGTCGGATGCTCGCGCTTTTCACCTGGACGAAATGCGGGAACGATTCGCGCCCTTTGAGGCTGACACGAAGGACATCCGTCTGGACATCGACACGGAGGCAAGCGAAGAGCAGTGCCTCCACGATATTCTGGAAAAGGCTCACGCCCTGAGAGCCGCCCAGGCCCAAAGGCTCGCAGACCGACGACCGGCCTGAAAACACGAAGCCGTCAGGCCAGGTCAGTGTACACGGACACTTCCGGGATGGCGTGAACGAGCCGGGCCGGACAGTCCGCTATGGGGCCCGGCGCGGTGAACATGGTGTAGGCGTCACGTTTGGACTCGCCAATGAACATGAGAATGGCCTTCGAGGCCGTAAGCAGGAGTGGTACGGACGCGGTCATCCTCCCTGCGGGGGGCTTGGGCGCGTCGTGCAGTGTGACGAAACCCGATCGCGGATTCGCCATGGCCGGATGGTGCGGGAAAAGACTGGCCACATGCCCGTCCTCTCCGGCGCTCAGAAGAAGGATATCGAACCTGCCACCATGGTCGCCGAGCACCCGCCCGTAGGCTTCCGCGCCGAAATCCGGGCGGGCGGGATCATACGGAAAGGAGTGGGCATTCTCCGGCGGCATTCTCCCCGACCTCACCAGAGGGGCGACGAGATGGTTGTGCAGCAGCCTGAAATTCCTCTCGGCGTGATCCACGGGAACAAGCCGCTCGTCGGCCGTAAACAGGTTTACCCTGCTCCAGTCCGCCTCCTCCGCGAGCAGGGCGTCGAAGACAGCCGCTACACTCCGACCGCCAACGACGGCGAGGTTCACGGCGTCCCGCTTTTCCAGAGCCTTGCGAAGCATCTCCCCCAGGCGTTCCGCCATGGCGGGCCATAACCGTCCTTCCTTTTTCACGAATATGTCTTCTGTCATATTTTCCAATTTTCCCGGTGAATTATATGCAATTAAAAATAATTCTCGATATTATGTCTTTTCTAGGTATATAGTACGCGGTGATGTCGAGCAACGTCATTTCCCGAACAAACGATAACCCCTCAAGGAGCCAATTTATGAAAGGTTGCAAAATCATTGCGTTGAGTCTGCTGCTGATCATGTGCGCCGCC
>CAZQYA010000108.1:0-11024 GCA_964597325.1 uncultured Desulfovibrionaceae bacterium | reverse complement strand
AACCTTGAACCTGCTGATTAAGAGTCAGATGCTCTACCAATTGAGCTATTGGCCCACAGAGTCGGAATATACGAAGCATGTCAACATATTAGCTATGAAAAACGTCTTTCGCGCCGACAACGAAGAGGCTTCTACGGTTTTCCCCGCTGCTCGTCAAGGGAAAAAATAGTGAATGGTGATTGGTGAATGGTGATTAGGCAAAGCAAAAGACACTTAAGGCGCAACATATTGAAATAAAATATTTTCGAGTTCGCCAAATACATGGATCCGTGAGCTACCCTGGGCGACGGCCTCTCTCGCTGCCTTTCCCCACTCACCACTCACCACTCACCATTCACCATTCACTATTCACCATCACCTCCGCATCACAGCAGGAACTTCACGCCCTCGCAGGCGCACAGCGCCCTGTTCAGGCTGTCGAGAGCCTCGCGGTTCTCCATGCGCATGCTCACAGTGTAGGTCACGTAGCTTCCGGATCGGGAGACGTTGCCAGCGGCGGGCGTCTCCTCGAAACCGTGGGCCCTGATGGCCTCGCAGATGGCGGTGTAGGTCTCGTCGGTGCGGGCAGCGACGATCTTGTATTCCCAGTGCAGGGGAAACTCCAATTCCGGTCGTTTCATCTCGGCTCCTTGTTGACGGAAGTGCACCGGACGGCTAGTTCAGGGACCAGCGTCCGTCAAGGACTCCATGACCCAGGCTTTTTTACCCAGTCAACAGCGAATTTCCCACATGGCAAGGTGCGGATGGAATCCATCCGGGAATTGTACCGTATCGGGGCGGGCCCTTCGAGCAGTCATACCATGGGCCCCAAACTGGCGGCCGAACGCTTCAGGGCTCGCGTCCCCGAAGCCACCTCCTTCCGGGTGGTCCTGTACGAAAGCCTCGCCGCAACGGGCAAGGGGCATCTCACGGACAAAGCCGTGACCGAAGCCTTGGCGCCGCTGCCCGTCGAAATCGTCTGGGCCTCTGAACTCAAGCGCCCCGAGCACCCCAACGCCATGGATTTCATGGCCCTGGACGCCTCCGGAAACGTTCTCGACAGTTGGACAGTTTTCAGCATCGGCGGCGGTGCCCTGCGCGACGACGATGTCGCAAGCCGCCCGCCCCAAGTCTACCCACTGCACACCCTGACGGAAATCATGGACCTGTGCGCCGAGGAAGGCATCGCCTACTGGGAATTCGTGGTCAGACACGAAGGCGAGGATATCTGGAATTTTCTGCAGAACGTCTGGGACACCATGCAGGAATGCATGGAACGCGGCCTGGACACGGAAGGCGTGCTGCCCGGAGAGCTGGGCCTGGCCCGCAAGGCCTGCTCGTACCACCAGAAGGCCGTTCTCGGAGGGCCGGAACTGCGACGCACCGGCGTACTGGCGTCCTACGCCCTGGCGGTATCGGAAGAGAACGCTGCCGGCGGAACCGTAGTCACGGCACCGACCTGCGGGGCCAGCGGGGTGCTGCCCGCGGTGTTGCGCTATCTGAAGGAGTCCATGGAGTCGCGCAACCGGGGCATTCTCCAGGCCCTGGCCACGGCCGGGCTCATCGGGCTGGTCATCAAGAACAACGCCTCCATTTCCGGGGCCGAAGTGGGCTGCCAGGGCGAAGTGGGCTCTGCCTGCGCCATGGCAGCCGCGGCAGCGGCCCAGCTCATGGGCGGCACCATACGCCAGATCGAATACGCCGCGGAAATGGGGCTCGAACACCACCTGGGTCTGACCTGCGACCCCGTCGGAGGCCTGGTCCAGATACCATGCATCGAACGCAACGCAATGGCAGCGGCCAAGGCATTAAGCATTGCACAGATGGTGCTTCTTTCCGACGGAACGCACCGCATTCCCTTTGACGAAGTGGTGCGGGTCATGAAAGAGACAGGTCACGACCTGCCAAGTCTTTACCGGGAAACGTCCCACGGGGGCCTGGCCAAGGCCTACGGCGAACGCAAACGAGGATCCGCAGCATGAAGCGAGAAGAGGAAGAATTCGATACACAGCCCGCAAACAGGGATGGCGACGAAAGCAATTCCCGGAGCAAGGAACTGAAGCTCTTTACCATGTGCCTGAAGAAATTCATCAAGAAGGTCTTCCAGCACATGGTGGCGACACGTTTCCCCACGTGGAAGGACATGGCCATCCACGACCAGGACGGACTGGCCTACCCCATCTATAACTACGTCATCGACGCCGCCGACTCCAGACTTCGTCAGGCCTATGACGGATACGGGCTCGACATTGACGGTGGCATACTCCTGGCTGACCTGTCCGTGTCCGCCATTCTCGAAGAGGAAGGGTCCATCGGTCTCGAGTTCTATCTCTACGAGACCACATCCATCGTGCCCTACGTTTGCGAAGATTTCGAATCCGTGGAGAACGAACGCCCGGACATGTCCCATTTCCGCAAGATCAACCACGCAGACTTCGAAACCCTGTATGACGAACTGAAGGAAAACGGCATCTTCGATGAACTCTATTACGAGCTCAACAAATCCATCCTGCTCATCGAATTGTCCGAACGCGAAGGCCTGGCCCAGGTCAAGAAGGACAGTCTGCGTATTCTGACCGGCGTCTTCGCCCGGGCCAAATCCATCTCCAACCTGAGCACCATCACCAATACGGACATCAAGGAATTCAAACTTGATTTCGATCTCGACGGACGCACGTTCTCCTTTGTCATCCTCAACGGTCACGATGCGGACAACCTGCCCGTCTACTCTTCAGTGCTGACCATGCCCGAATACAAATCCGTGGCCCAGTACGTGGACCTCGACAACCTCTATGAAAAACTCCTGAAAGTACTCCGCGCCAAGAATGTTCCAGACCCAGAAAACATACTCTTCGAAGCACTGAAGCCCCACGACCGATCGGCCCAGAGCATGAATCCGCAGCTGTAAAGATGATGCGGAACCGGTCTTTTTCTTGACCCGTTTCGCTGATGCGCGATATGGCGACAGTGCGTGCGGCCTTGTCCCCTCTACGGGCAGGCCTGCGGAAAGCACCATCTAACCAAGGAGTTCGCAATGCACAGCAAGACCAGACTGCTGATAACCGTCCTCATCCTCTTCATGGCAGGTTCCATGCTCACGGCCTGTGCGTCGAGCCGTTCCGGTCAGGTCTACACCCGTGACCAGGCCCGGCATGAGATGCAGGTTAACTACGGCACCGTGCTGGATGTCAGGGCCGTGCAGATCGAAGGCACCAAGAGCGGCGCTGGCGCCGTGGCCGGCGGCGTGACCGGCGGCGTGCTCGGAAGCATGGTCGGCGGCGGCAAGGGTCGCCTCCTCGGCGCCGTGATCGGAGCTTTGGGAGGCGCAGCTGGTGGCGCTCTGGCCGAAGAGGAAATCACCAGGAGGCAGGGTGTGGAAGTGACCGTGGAACTGGACACAGGCCAAATCATCACCGTGGTCCAGGAAGCCGACATGCAGTTCTCCCCTGGCGAACGCGTGCGCGTGCTGCGGGCCAATGACGGATCCTCCCGCGTCCAGAAGTAACCGACGAACCATCAAGGAGCCGCCCATGGACCTCTCCATCGTCCAGATCAAGAACCCCGATTCCCTGGACTTCATCCTGGGCATGTCGCAATTCATAAAAACCGTCGAGGACGTGCACGAGGACATGGTCAACACCGTGCCCGGGGCCAAATTCGGTCTGGCCTTCTGCGAGGCCTCCGACGTCTGTCTCATCCGCACCTCCGGCACGGACCCGGAACTGATCGAACTGGCCAGGGAAAACGCAATGGCGCTCTCCGCCGGCCACAGCTTCATCCTGTTCATGCGCGACATGTTCCCCATCAATGTCGTCAACACCATCCAGAACGTACCCGAGGTGGTGCGCCTGTTCTGCGCCACAGCCAACCCCCTGCAGGCTATCGTGGCCGAGACGGAACAAGGACGCGGCATCCTTGGCGTGATCGACGGATACGCCTCCAAGGGTGTGGAAACAGATGAGGACAAGGCCAAGCGCTCCAAGCTCCTGCGCATGATCGGCTACAAATTCTAGGAATGCCGGAAACCAGCCCAAAAACCGTTCTGGTGGTGGACGACGACCCGTTCATCCGCGCCACCACCAGAACGGTGCTTCATTCCCGCGGATTCAAAGTCCTGCAGGCCGGCGACGGGCGTGAAGGCCTCGATACCTTCCTGGACAGCCGCCCGGACCTGCTCATCGTCGACCTGAAGATGCCGGTCATGAGCGGTCTCGAACTGCTTTCGCACCTCTCGGACCACATCGAACGCACGCCCGTGCTGGTCATTTCCGGTGAAGGCGGGCTCGATGAGGCTGTCAACGCCCTTCGCCTGGGCGCATGGGACTACCTGGTCAAACCCATTGTCTCACCCGCCGTCCTGCATCACGCCGTGGACAAGGCCATGGAGCGTGCTGCTCTCATCCGCGAAAACGAGGAGTACCGACAGAACCTCGAACGCCAGGTCCAGCAGCGCACCATGGAACTGCAGAAGGCCAACCTCGAACTCGAGCACCAGTTCCTCAAGCAGCAGAAACTCGGGATCATCGGCACCATCGCCGGCGGCATGGCCCACGACTTCAACAACATCCTTTCCTCCGTGGTCTTTTCCACGGAACTCATCCGCGGTGCCCTCGACGCGGACGAAAAGCCCGACCAGGAAGATCTGGAACGCATTCTCCGGGTCTGCCAGCGCGGGACGTCCCTCATTCGCAGCGTCCTGCACTTCACGGGCAAGATGCACGAAGAGTTCATCCACTTTTCCATCCGAGACACCCTGATCGAGGCCCTGGAGATCATCCGCGGCACAACGCCCTCGCACATCCCCATCGAGGTGAGCCTCGACCAGAACCTGGGCACCCTCCTGGGAGACCCGGTCCACCTGCAGCAGATCATCATGAATCTCGCGACCAACGCCGTGCACGCCCTCGCGGAGACCGCCTCGCCACGCATCGAGATCACGGCCCGCACTTTCGAAGGCAGAGATTCCGGACTCCTGGTCACGGACCCGGAAAGCACTCTCACGGTCATCGCGGTTTCGGACAACGGTTCCGGCATATCCGAGGACGACCTGCCCAGGCTGTGCGAACCCTTCTTCACCACCCGGCCCAAGGAAGGCGGCACCGGTCTGGGCCTCTTCGTCACCCAGAAGATCGTCAAGAGCCTGCGGGGCAAGCTGATCTTTTCCACCAACGAGTCGGGCGGAATTACGGTGCAGGTCTGTCTGCCGGCCAGCCCGCCGCTGCCTGCCGACAGCACCGAGAACCACACCCCGCCCGAAATCATGGGGTGCGGCGAGCGCATCCTGGTCATGGAGTCCGACCCGGAAGTGCGCACGGCCGTATGCGCCTGCCTGACCCGGCTCGGATACGAGCCCATCCTGCACGACCGCCCGGCCGCGGACATGGAAGCCATGGACGCCACACTCAACGGCACGGACCTCATCCTGACCGAGGACGGTACTCCCGGGCTGGTGGACGAACTCTGCGCGGCCCTGAACAGGATTCTCAAGGATGTCCCCGTTCTCCTGGCCTCCACCTCGTCGGCTCCAAGCCTGGAGCCGAGACCGGATTGCGTGCGCAAGGTCATCTCCAAGCCCGTGGACATGGTCTCCCTCGGCCGTGCCCTGCGCCACTGTCTGGCGCAAACCCGCTGCAAAATCTGACGCCGACGCATTGCCTCTCCGGCTCCGCGACCTTATCAGGTCGCCATAACCCCGAAAGGAGCACACGCTTATGGAAAACACCGACATTCTCATCATCGGACAGGGACCCGCCGGACTCTCCGCTGCCATCTACACGGCCAGGGCCGGCATGCGCACTCTCATCGTCGGCTGCGCCCCGAAGATCGCGGGCGACTACGATATCGACAACTACTTCGGTTTCACCGAGACGATCACGGGTAAGGAACTTATTGAAAGGGGACGCAAACAGGCCGAAAAATTCGGCGTGGAAATGCGCTGCGATCGCGTCCTCTCCGTACACCAGAACGAAAAGGGAAAATTCCTGGCCAAGACTGAAAACACGGAAATTGAAGCCACATCCCTGATCCTGGCCACGGGAGTCTCCCGTGTCCGTCCGGGAATCTCCAATCTGGACGATTTCGACGGGAAGGGCGTATCCTACTGCGTCAGCTGCGACGGCTTCTTCATGCGCGGCAAGCCCGTCATGGTGGTCGGCGAAGCCAACTTCGCGGCCAACCAGGCCTTGGAGCTTCTGCAGTACACGTCCGACGTCAAGGTCTGCACCCAGGGCAAGAAGAGCACCATGAACGGCGACTTCCGCAGCCGACTGGAGGAACAGGGCATTCCGGTCCTGGAAGGCAAGATCGTCTCCCTGGCCGGCAATGACGGGCTGGAACGCGTGGTTCTCGAATCCGGCGAGGAAATCGAGGCCCAGGGGCTCTTCGTGGCCATGGGGCAGGCCTCTTCCAACGACTTCGCCTACACCCTGGGACTTGTGCGCAGGGGACAATTCATCGAAACGGACTGTGAACAGCGCACCAACGTCCCCGGAGTCTTCGCCGCAGGCGACTGCGTCGGCAGATTCCTGCAGATCAGCGTGGCCGTAGGCGAAGGCGCCCAGGCCGGCCGCGCCGCCATCAGCCACGCCAAGGAGTGGGCCCGGACGAACCTTGACAAATAAGGCCCCGAAAACATAACAAGCGCAATCCGCATCTCAAGGGCCAATAGCTCAGTTGGTAGAGCCCCCGGCTCATAACCGGATGGTCCCAGGTTCGACCCCTGGTTGGCCCACCATCACAACAGAAAATGCCCGGAATTTCCGGGCATTTTTTATTCCTATCGCCTTGATATCCTTCGCCTTCAATCTCTAGCCGCCTATCATTATGTTTCAGTTTGTTTCTTTACACCTCGCTTTTGTGGGAGACGAATTGGGGGTATCGTACACCAAGTGGGGTATATGTTCATGCCGGAACAAAACAACTGAGCCCTGAGCTGCCAGAAAAAACGAAACCTGGTCACGGTTCCGTTTGGACATTGAAACGAAGAGCTATTTTCGAAATTTGATACTTGGACGACGGGTGCGCCCCGGGTAATGTTTGACGGTCACGGGTTGCATCCCCAGCCGCAGCACGTGTTCTTGCCCGCGCATTTCGCGTCGTAAAGGGCGATGTCGGCCTTCTTGAACAAAGCCCCGAAGTCCTCTCCAGGGCCCGATGCCGCCGCCACGCCGATACTGACCGAGAGGTCCCGGTGGATGCCACGACGCTTTGTTTCGGCAATAATCTTCCGCGCCCCGTCCCGTGCGCATCCAAGCGCCTTTTCCGGAGTGTCCCCGGCTCCCGGAAAGATGACGGCAAACTCGTCGCCGCCCAGACGGAAGATGTTTTCCGTATCGAAACTGTCGCGCAGGATTCCGGAAAACTCCACGAGAATCCGGTCCCCTTCGTCGTGTCCGCAGGCATCGTTCATCTGCTTGAAGTTGTCGATGTCCACGAGCAGCAGGGATGTACCCGACATGCAGGGTGTACTGCGCAAAAAATCATGGAGTTTGCGGCGGTTGTTGAGCTGCGTCAGGTAGTCGGTGTTGGCGTCGACCATGAGTTCGCGCTGCCGCTGATGTTCCTCGGTCACATCGAGAAAGAGATGAATAAACCCGGCAGACTCGCCAAAGACGTCGCGCAGCATTTCCTGTTGCAAACGGAACGTCCTTCCCTGGTCCTGGAACAGCACATCCCCCCCTTCACCTCTTTCGATTCGACAACGACTGGATGAGTCGCTGTTCGCCAGGACGTCGAAGAGTTCGTCGAAGTCCTGCCCAAGGAGGGAGCCCTCCCGGCCTGGAAACAGAGCCCGGGCCTTGTTGTTCAGGGCGGTGACGCGCCGCTGCCTGTCCGTGGCGACCACGCCGAAGGGCAGGCTCTCGAAGAGAATGTTCATTTCGATCTGCAGATTCTGCAGGTCCGTGACGTCCCTGGCCACGCCGACGGTTCCGAGGACGCGGCCGTCACGGTCGAAGATGGGCGATTTGTACGTCTTGAACTTGCGCAGTGAATCCTTGATCTTGACGATCTCGTCGAAGAGGCAGTTTTTCTTCTCCCGAAGCACGATCTCCTCGGATTCGAGACAGACGTATTCGCCCCTGGCGTACTCGTCAGGCTCGATGTCCCAGATGTAGTAGTGCCCGCGGCCGCGAATGTCCGCCTTGGTCTTGCCGACCGCGTCACAGAAGCTCTCGTTGACCCGCAGGTGCGCGCCCCGGGCATCCTTGAACCAGATCAGGTCGGGCAGGCTGTCTATGAGGGCCTCCAGCCAGACATCCGTGATCCAGGCGTCTTCCCTCCTCTTGATCTGTTCGGCGGCCCGGCCGAAAAGGAAGCCGATCTTCGTCTCGTCCAAGGGCTTGAGCCACAACTCGTCGTAATGCCAGTAACTGTCCGAGGCGGCACCGAAATCCCCACTGCCGACGCAGACCGCGAAAAAGGAATCTCCGCGTCGCGCCTCGTGGATGCTGCGGATGGCCTCGCCGTCCCAGGGAAGATCCAGAATGATGATTGAGCTGTCCGCGGCCAGAGCCGGATCAGGGGACGCGGATGTCGTGACGGCAAATTCGAGATTATCTGGCGCCAAAACACCTTTGACGGCATTTTCCAGGAAAAGATCATCCGCGTAGATGCAGACATGCACTCGTCGATGATACATCGGCAATAAACCCCTCAAAGACGATGAAAATGACGGCCGGAGGATCAACGGCCCAATGCGCGAACACGGGTTTCGCAAACGGTCGATCTGGACAATATTCGAGGATGACAGACGATTTCGACTCCAATAAAGAGTACATGATAACTATGGTAATTAATAACTATTGTCATCCATGAAAACCTCTGCCGGTCTTCAGCCTCCAGACATCCCCACGACCTCCTTCATGAAACGGCTCCACGAAACCTGCATGATCCCGTACCGGATTCTGCGATTGATTTCATTCCTGAACCGCCTGAAAGGGATTTCGCCCTCGCAAGAGCACGACGAACGCTTCGCTGTCGAACTGCTCAGCCCGCCAAAAGCGTTGACATAAGACATACAGACATGTGGAAATCTCGCAAATTTTTCCAGACAGATGGTCGTTCGGCGATTCCCGGTCCTGGCGAGAAACACATCGAGGCTTCGTTGAGTCTGAAGGACGAAAGGCGCGTCGGAAAGGAGATCATAAGGAAGTGGACAGTCATTCAGTCCCGGAACATGTCCTCAAGAGTCTGGGCGTCGAGGATACGCTCGGCCCAGAGATCCAGCTGCTCGGCCGTGGCGGCGCGCAGGCGTTCCTGAGTTCGGATATCCTGGAAATCCAGGCCGAAACGCTTGGCGATCAGACGTTGGAGGACCGCATGCCGGCCGAGGACCGCGCCCTTCTCCATGCCTTCCTGCCTGCCTTCCTGCCTGCCTTCCTGCCTGCCTTCCTGCCTGCCTTCACTACGCAAACGCTCCGCAAGTGTCATGACGGCGTCCTCCTTCCCGGATTCGAGGGATTTTGTAATGATATTTTGCATGACGTCACGGTCGATGTCCATGGTCTGAAACACGTATCCTGCGATGGTCGTCAGCCAGCGCAGGGAAGTCGCGTCGTCGCCAAGTTCCCCGAGCATCCGGAAGATCTCTCGCACGTGCCGCTCCACTGTGGGGTTGTTCTTGGCGCGCAGGCAGGTCAGGGCCAGACGCAGCAGGATGTTTCCCTTGATGTCCACGTCGGACCCCGGCGAGAAATCGTAGAATGCCTGGTCAAAATCCGGCACATACCCTTTCAGTTCCTCGTCCGGCAATTCCACGAGACTTGAAAGCCGCACGCTCAGGCGGCGGTTCCGGCCGTGGTAGACGACGATGGGGATGATGAGCGGCAAGCATCTGCAGCCCCTATGCTGCTTGCGGTGCAGCTCCCAGATTTCGAGCATGTAGCGCAGCAACTGCAGCGCCACGAATCGATCCGGCCTGCTCTTGTGCTCGAACAGCATGTACACGAAGGCCTGTTTTCCGCCGGCGAGGCGCACCGAATAAAGCATGTCCGAATAGTGCGCTCGCTGGTCGGCGGCCACGAAGGTGTCCTTGGCCACGGACAGAGTCTCAAAAAGCAGGTGGCGCGTCACCCTCGCAGGCAGGTAATTCATGAGGAAATCCGCAGCCACGTCCTTGTGGCTCATGGTCTGGCGGAACAGGGTGTCGTGGATGTTGTTGACCGCGTTCATCACGCCGGAAATACGACGATCAGAGGCCTGCAACAACTCCACTTTTTCCGGACAGCGCTCTCCTGAAATGTCGGTAGGCTGTCTTCCAGGCGAGGTGAATTTTACTCCTCCCAATCCGTGGTCCAGAAAACTCTTTTCCCTGAGCGCAACCAAAGATTTTATCAGGGAAAAGTGACCCGGCCTTCATGACCGTGATATCGTCTCCGTTGTTCCAATGCGTTTAAGGTTGAACATCTCGAGGACAACCTTGCCACGTTGAACGACCAGAAGCCTGACAGTGTGGGTTCGAAGCGATTGCCCTTCACCAAACCCGCATCGAAATGGCGGGCACGATTCGGGCATTGAAAAAAATCCAAACTTGAAGTTTGTTTTTCATGCCAATACGATTGGTTATCAACATCAAAAGTATCCACCAATGCGACGTCCAGGCGCAGTTGAATGTTCGGGGAACCCGCCACGCCGTGCCCGTCGCCAGGAAATCACGCCCCGCAAAGCCCTGTAACGACAAAAGGGCATCAAACGCTCACATTGCTTCCCGAGACGCATGGCCCATGCGTCCGGCACGGAGAACCCATGTCCATCCCGAATCTCGGATCACGCATCAGACTGTACAGACGCATGCGCGGTTCGACGCAGGAGCAGCTTGCGGAACACCTGGGGATCACCCCGCAACACCTGGGTCAGATCGAACGCGGGAAAAATGCCCCGTCCCTTGACCTGCTGCACAAGATAGCAGGCACCCTGAGTGTTCCGATGGTCAATTTCTTTCTGGAAACTTCGCATGATACTGCCGAAACTGCCGGGCCGGCCACTGCCTCAAAGCGCAATGTCGGCCCCATGGCCCTGTGCGGGACATGGACCATCAACCTCGATTC
>CAZQYA010000107.1:0-11026 GCA_964597325.1 uncultured Desulfovibrionaceae bacterium | reverse complement strand
AGGCCATCACCGATGCCCTGGCCGCCACCAAGGGCTTCGTCGGCGTGACCGGCACCACGACGATCAATGAGACCCACGACGCCGAAAAGCCCGTCGGTCTGGTCAAGATCCAGGATGGCAAGAAGACGTACATCGGCAGCATCACTCCCGAACTCTAATTCCCTGATGAAGCGCCGACGGCGCGCGAGCGGCGGGAACCTTCCTGCCGCTCGCACATCAGACAAGGAACGTCCATGACTCTGGCAACATTCATCCAGCATCTGCTCAACAGCCTGACCCTCGGCAGTCTGTATGCGCTCATCGCCATCGGCTACACCATGGTCTACGGCATCCTGCGGCTGATCAACTTCGCTCACAGCGAGATCTTCATGCTCGGTGCCTATCTCGTGTTCTGGGGCATTACGCTTTTTCATCTGCCCTGGCCTGTGGCCATGGTCGCATCGGTCATCCTGGTCGCGGGCATAGGTATCCTGGTGGACCGCATCGCCTATCGCCCCCTGCGCGACGCTCCGCGCATTTCGGCCCTGATCAGCGCCATCGGCGTCTCATTTTTCCTGCAGAACGTGGCCATCGTTTTCTTCCAGGCCATCCCGCGTCAGGTCTACCGGCCCGAGTGGCTGGAGACACCCATGATCTGGGGCAACGTGCGCGTCCTGCCTCTGACCCTCTTCGTACCGGTGCTTTCGCTCCTGCTTATGCTCGGCCTGGTCTACGTGGTCTACCACACCAAGGCGGGCCTGGGCATGCGCGCCATCAGCAAGGACATCGAGACGAGCTATCTCATGGGCGTCTCGGTCAACAAGATCATCGCCCTGACCTTCGGCATCGGCTCGGCCCTGGCCGCGGCCAGCGGCATCATGTGGGCGCTCCGCTACCCGCAGCTGCAGCCCATCATGGGTACCATCCCCGGCTTCAAGGCCTTCATCGCGGCGGTCTTCGGCGGCATCGGGTCCATTCAGGGCGCCGTCATCGGTGGTGTCACCCTGGGCTTCATCGAGATCATGACCGTGGCATTTTTTCCCGATCTGGCTGGATACCGCGACGCCTTCGCCTTTGTCCTGCTGATCGGCATTCTGCTGTTCAAACCCACAGGCCTTCTGGGCGTCAAGACGGAGGACAAGGTCTGATGAACCGCGCAATCACCATTCCCCTGAATCTTCTCATGGTGGGCTGCCTGGGGCTTTTCCTCTGGTGGGCCGAAGGCGCTCTGGACGGATACAAGATCCAGATCCTCAACCTTATCGCCGTCAACATCATCCTGGCCCTGTCCCTGAACCTCATTTACGGCTTCACGGGCATGTTCAGTCTCGGACACGCGGGTTTCATGGCCATCGGTGCCTACGTCTGCTCCATCCTGATCATGACGCCGGACCAGAAGACCATGCTCTTCATCCTGGAGGAGGCCTATCCCTGGGTCCAGAACTCCCATGCGCCCTTCCTGGTGGCAACCATCGCGGGCGGTCTGGTGGCGGCCCTGTTCGGGTTCATCATCGGCATACCGCTCCTGCGCCTGGGCGACGACTATCTGGGTATCGCCACCCTGGGCTTTGCCGAGATCATCCGCGTCGTGGCCAACAACATCCCGCGCGTGACCAACGGCGCCCTGGGCTTCAAGGGCATCCCGGACTACGCGAACCTGTGGTGGAATTTCGGCTGGTGCATCCTGACCCTCTACTGCGTCATCCGTATTCTGCGCTGCAACACGGGCAACGTGTTCAAGGCCATCCGTGACGACGAGACCGCGGCCAAGGCCATGGGCGTGGACGTCTTCCGCATCAAGCTCATGTCCTTCACCATCGGCTCGTTCTTCGCCGGTGTCGGCGGAGCCCTTCTGGCCAGCCTGCTGACCACCATCGATCCCAAGATGTTCCTCTTCACCCTGACCTTCAACGTGCTCATGATCGTGGTCACGGGCGGCCTCGGCTCCATCACCGGCTCCATCCTGGCCGGCACGGGCATCACGATCATGCTCGAATGGCTGCGTTTCGTGGAGAACCCCCTGACCATCGGCGACTGGACCATGCCCGGCATTCCCGGCATGCGCATGGTTGTCTTCTCCCTGGTGCTGATCCTGGTCATCCTCTTCCGCCGCGAAGGGATCATGGGCATGCGCGAAATATCCTGGGCCGGCATGGCCCGGTTCATGAAGCGAGGTAAGGCATGAGCATGATTCTCGAAACCAAGGGACTGACCATGCGTTTCGGCGGTCTGGTCGCCGTCTCGAACTTCAGCGCCAGCATCCCCGAGGGCAGCATCACGGGCCTCATCGGCCCCAACGGTGCGGGCAAGACCACCTGCTTCAACATGGTCACCGGCTTTTACAAGCCCACCGAGGGCCAGGTCTTTTTCGAGGGCAAGGAGCTGACCGGCATGCCCCCGTATGTGGCCTGCCGGGCCGGCATCGCCAGGACCTTCCAGAACATCCGGCTGTTCGGCAACGGCACGGCCCTGGAAAACGTCATGGTCGGGAACTACGTGCGCCAGCGCACGGGCTGGATCCAGTCCGTGCTCATGACGCCGGCGGCCCTGCGCGAGGATGTGGAAATTCGCGAGCGTTCCCTGGAACTCCTCGAAGTCGTGGGGCTTGGAGGCATCGCCGGCGAGAAGGCCAACAGCCTGCCCTACGGCGCTCAGCGCCGTCTGGAGATTGCCCGGGCCCTGGCCACCAAACCGCGTTTTCTGCTGCTGGACGAGCCCGCTGCGGGCATGAACCCCCAGGAGTCCATGGAACTCATGGACTTCATTCGTACCATCCGCGAACGCTTCAAACTGACCATCCTGCTCATCGAGCACGACATGAAGGTGGTCATGGGCGTGTGCGAGCACATGTGGGTCCTGGACTACGGCGTGACCATCGCCGAAGGCGGACCCGAAGCCATCCAGTCCAACCCCAAGGTCATCGAGGCCTATCTGGGTGAGGAGTATGTGAAATATGCTTAAGATCAGCGACCTGCACGTATACTACGGGGGCATCCACGCCCTGAAGGGCATCTCCCTGGAGGCGCCCACAGGCAAGGTGGTGACCCTCATCGGCGCCAATGGCGCGGGCAAGAGCAGCACCCTCAGGGCCATCTCGGGCCTCATCAAGAACAAGAAGGGCAGGATCACCTACAACGACCGCGACATCACCACCCTCGACCCGGTGGAGATCGTCAAGAGCGGCATCGTCATGTCCCCCGAGGGGCGCCGCATCTTCCCGCACCTCTCGGTGACCGACAACCTGTACCTCGGGGCCTACAGTCGTTCCGACAAGGACGGCATCGAGAAGGACAAGGAGTGGGTCTTCGATCTCTTTCCGCGTCTGCGCGAGCGCCACAACCAGAAGGGCGGAACCCTCTCTGGCGGCGAGCAGCAGATGCTGGCCGTGGCCCGGGCGCTGATGAGCTCCCCCGACGTGGTCATGCTCGATGAACCGTCCCTGGGCCTGGCGCCGCTCCTGGTCAAGGACGTGTTCGAGATCATCAAGGTCATCAACGAACAGGGCAAGACGGTCCTGCTCGTGGAGCAGAACGCCTTCGCCGCCCTGAAGGTGGCCCATTACGCCTATGTCCTCGAAACAGGCGCCATCGTCCTTGAAGGCACGGGCGAGGAACTCCTGAACGACGAGCGCGTCATCCAGGCCTATCTCGGCGGTTGATCGGTTCGAAATCTCAAGAAACGTGAAAGGCAGGTCTGCGAGGGCCTGCCTTTTTTCGTGGGCGTTGGCCGAAACCCCGGAGTGTCGGGGTCGGGGCATCGGTTTGACGGGAGGTGCGTGAGGCGGCGGACGGATCAGGGCAAGGGAGTCTGCCGGGAGCTTTTTTTGCGGACCATGTGTTTCCTGTACGGCAGCATCCAGCAGAAGCAGGACATGATCCAGACCACGCTGCCCAGGACGGTCAGAATGTCTCCGGTCCTCAGACCGGCCATGATGAAGAACACGCCCGAGACGCAGAAGCCCGTCAGAGCGAGCAGTTCCAGCCTCCAGCCGTTATCGGGAAGTCCCGTGGCGTTTTCCCGTCCGCCGCGGGGAGAAGTCGGGACGGTCTCGGTTCGAGCTGTTTTCGTATCGTGCATGCATGTCCTCGTGTGCGTCCGGTCTACACCCGGTGAGCCGGGTTGCGTGCTTACCACGTCTCCAGTGGGACTTTCGACGGGTAGGTGTTTTCATCCTCGACGGAAACGGGGAGGGCGTTGATCACCTTCACCTGTGGGTTCATGATCTCGTCCCTCCAGGGAATGGTCTCGGAGATTTCGCCGGCACCTGCGACGGCAGTCTCCTAGTCTCCCCTGTCTCACTTCATATCCAAGTCGGCCATATCTCACAACGCCACGCTGCAAGGCCTCCTCGGCACCCATCGGGAGTTCTCCTGATCCGAGTTGTACGCGTCGATGCCGGGCTGCGACGTCTCCGGACGCAAAAAGGCGCAGAAGCATGGCTCCTGCGCCCTGACAGCGTTTGCGGCCCGATGGCCTAGGGGACCAGCAGCACCTTGATGTCGCAAACATTGGTGTTGGTGGGGCCTGTCTTGAGCAGCCGACCCAGGTGTTCGAAGTAGTGGTAGGCGTCGTTCTCGGCCAGGAAGTGCGTCGGCTCCAGGCCTTTGCGGCGACCTTCGTCCAGGATGGCCGGGGAGGCGAAGGCGCCGGTGGCGTCGGTGGGGCCGTCGCTGCCGTCGGTGGAGGCGGCCAGGAACACGGCCGAGCCGGCGTCCTTGGGTGAACGGGCGTAGGCGGCCAGGTAGGCCAGGGCCATCTCCTGATTGCGGCCGCCCTTGCCGTGGCCGCGCAGGGTGACGGTGGTTTCGCCTCCGGCGATGACGCAGGCCGGTCGCTTTATGGGCAGGCCGTGGGCGGTGATGTCCTTGGCGATGCCCAGGAACAGGTAGGCCATCTCGCGCGCCTCGCCGGTCAGGTGCGAGGTCAGCAGCAGCGTGTTGTAGCCGAGTTGTTCGGCGCGGTCGCGCGCGGCCAGCAGGGACTGCTGGTTGGTGCCGATGAGCACTGTGCGGGACCTGGCGAAGGCCGGGTCGTCGGCCTTGGGCGTGTCCTCGATGGCGCCGCTGGCGACATCACGGAGCAGGGCCTCGGCTACCGGCGGCAGTTTTCCCGCCAGACTGTAGCGTTCGATGATGCCGTTGGCCTCGGTGCATGTGGTGCCATCGGGCACGGTCAGGCCGCTGGCGATGGCGTCGAGGTCGTCGCCGATGACGTCCGAGAGGATAAGGCTCAGGAACTCGGCCTTGCCCAGGGCGCGGGCCAGGCGCCCGCCTTTGATGCTGGAGAGCTTCTTGCGGACGCAGTTGATCTCCTGGATCGTCGCTCCACAGGCCAGGAGGGATTTGGTTACGGCCTGCTTGTCCTCGAGGGTGAGGTGATGCCCATTCTCCCTGCGCGGCGCCGCCAGGATGGCAGAGCCGCCGCCCGAGACCAGCACGAAGACAAGGTCGTCCCCGCGGGCGCTGGCAGCCAACTCGAGGACGGCCTCGGCCGCAGCCGCGCTGCGCTCGTCGGGCACGGGATGGGAGGCCTCCACGAGGCGGATGCGGTCCAGGAGTTCGAGATGTCCTTCCTTTACGGCCACGATGCCATCGGCGATGCGGTCCTTCAGCAGGCGCTCCAGGCCCAGGGCCATGCTCGCCGAGGCCTTACCCGCGCCGAGGACGAGGATGCGGCTGTACCGGGAAAGGTCGTATTCAAAGGACTGGGATTCGGTGGTCACGTGCAGGGTGTCGCCGTCCAGGGACAGGACGCGTTCCATCATTTTCAGAGGGTCGACGCGGTCGAGTCCGGCGCGGAAGATGTCTTCGGCGTCGTGCAGGAGGCTGGTTCCGTTCATGCGTCCTGCTCCGCGTAGCGCTTCAGAGCAGACAGGCCCTTGGCGATGTCCGCTTTGTCGATGCCGGAATAGGCCAGGCGCACAAAACGGCGCGTTTCATCGGGCAGGGGGCGTCCGAAGTGCAGCCGCGTGCAGAGGGAGACGCCGGTCTTGACCAGGACGTCCTCGGCAAAGGCGCCGTAATCGTTGCCGAAACCTTTGCGGTCCATGAGTTCCGTGACCTCGGGAAAGAGGTAGAAGGTGGCCTCGGGGCTGGGGCAGCTTACGCCTGGCATGGAATTGAGCAGGTCCACGGCCGTGTCGCGCCGCTCCTTGAGGACATCGAGGATGGCCCTGGGTCCGGACTGGTCGCCCGTGAGCCCTTCCAGGGCGCCGTGCTGGATGAAGTGGTTGGAGCAGGATTCGTCATTGACGTTCAATTTGGCGATGATGTCGATGACGACTTTTGGCCCGATGGCTGCGCCCAGCCGCCAGCCTGTCATGGCGAACTTTTTGGAGAAGGTGTAGAGGATGACGCTTCGCTCCCTCATGCCGGGGATGGAGGCCAGTGAGGCGCTCTTTCCGCTGTAGCGGATGTCGAAGTAGGCCTCGTCCAGGAGCACGGAAAGGTCGTGGCGAATGGCCAGGTCGGCCAGGCGCTGGCGCTCTTCGGCCGTGCATTCGGCGCCCAAGGGGTTCTGCAGGTCGTTGATGATGATGGCCGTGGTGCGCGGAGTGATACGGCTTTCCAGATAGTCCAGATCGATGTGGAAGCCACTGTCGTCGCGCACGTAGCGGTAGGGGACGGCGGTGGCGCCGTGGTATTCGATCTGGGATTCGTAGATGGGGTACCCCGGGTTCGGATAGAGCACCTCGTCGCCGGGGTTCACGAGGGCCATGACGAACTTGCCGATGACGGGCTTGCCGCCGGGCTGAATGGCCACGTTCTCCATGGCGTAGGGCACGCCGCGGGCGGCACTGACGTCTTTGGCCAGGGCATCGCGCAGTTCGGGGATGCCGGCGCTGGGGCAGTACCCGGTCTTGCCGGCGCGCATGGCGGCGCAGGCCGCGTCCATGACGTTGGACGGCGTCGGGAGGTTCATGTCCCCCAGGTGGAAGGGGTACACGGTGTGTCCGTCGGCCCTGTGCCCCGCGGCCCGGGCGGCAACGGCAAAGGCGGTTTCCGTGCCGAGTCGTGCGATTCTGTCAGCAGTGCGCATGGTGTCGTCTCACTTGAGCTTGAAGATTTCCGATTCGATGAAACGCCAGGTATTGAGATAGTCGCCGGCCTGCATGAGGCGGTCGAACTCGTCCCCGACGCTTTCGAGCATGTTCCAGACGGCGTTGGTCAGGCGGGCGTTGGCCTCGAAGGTCCGCCTGATGTCCCAGCGGGTCGGCGACGTGTCCGAGGTCAGGTAGTCGTCATACCCGTAGCGCCGCAGATAATACAGGAACTCTACGTATTCAAGGTAGTGCTTGGTCCCGCAGAAATAGTCCCAGTCCCATCTGCCGTCGTTGTCGTTGATGTGCACGTAGAGGCCGTAGGGGCTCTGGGCGATGAGGGCCAGGGCTTCCGCCGGGTGCTCACCGCCGTAGATGGAATGGCCGAAGTCCAGGGTCACGCCCATGTTTTCGGGCTTGATGTCGTTCAGCAGGCACAAAGTTTTGGCCGCGTTGTCCAGGAAGCACCGCCCGCGGGTCTCGCTGGGTTTGTATTCGATGAACAGGGGCGTGTCGCGTTTGTAGTCCCCGGCTTCGCCGAAGGTCTCGACCAGGCGCCGCCAGGTCGCGGCGTAGTCGTGCTGGAAGGAGAACTCGAACCCGTCGCCCAGGGGGCAGCAGGTGACCTTGTCGGCGCCCACGGCCTGGGCGAAATCTTTGGAGTCCTTGATGAACTGCACGGCCCGGGCCCGTACGCCGGGGTCCGGGGAGGTCAGCCCGCCGTTGACGAATTCGGGCTCGGCCTTGACGTTGACGTTCACGGCGGCCACGGACAGCCCGTATTCGTCCAGGAGGCGTTTGACTTCGGCCGCGTCGGCGACTTCGTACGGGTAGATGATCTCCACGCCGTCCTTGCCCTCGATTTCGGCCATGAGGGCGAACTTCTCCTCCAGGGTCCGGGGCGTGTTGTATTCGTGAAAGCGGTCCCTGGTCTTTCCCAGAAACGCCGTGATGATGGCCAGCTTCAGCATGCCCTTGCCTCCTTCTTCTTGATGAGATCCTTGCCCGTGCGCACGATCCAGTCAGCGGAAAAGCCGTATTTACCGAGGAGTTTGAAGTAGTTCCCGCTCTCGGCGAAGGTGTCCTGCAGGCCGAGGTTGGCAAAGGGCACGGGATTGTTCTTGAGGCACCAGGCGGCCAGTTCGTAGCCAAGCCCGTTGCGGGCCTGGTGGTTCTCGGCGACCAGCAGGGCGCCGGTCCTGGCCAGGGAGGCAGTCAGGCGGTCGGCGTCGAAGGGTTTGACGCTGTACATGTCGATGACCTCGGCGCTGATGCCTTCGCCCGCCAGGACCTCGGCCGCCTGCAGGGCCTGGAAGACGATGTCGCCATAGGACACGATGGTGATGTCGCGTCCTTCCCGCAGGAGGTGGGAGCCACCGATCCGGAATTCGGTGTCCGCGTCGTAGAGGTCGAAGAGCGGGTCGCGCATGAGCCGCACGAACACGGGCCCCGGGGTCTCGATGGCGAGATCGAGGGCGGCGCGAGCGGTCGTCGTGTCGGCAGGCACCAGGACCTTCATGTTGGGCAGGGTGGTCATGAAGGCGATGTCCTCGGTGGCCTGGTGGGTCACGCCGTCGATGGCCGCTGTGAGACCGCCGTGGGAGGACAGGAACTTCACATAGAGGTTCGGGTAGCAGATGAAGGTCCGCACGGATTCCACGGCGCGCATGGTCAGGAACACGCCGTAGCTGGACGCTACCACGGGCCTGCCGTCGGCGGCCATGCCTGCGGCGGCGCTGACCATGTTGCCTTCGGCGATGCCCATGTTGAAGTAACGCTTCGGGTGGGCGCGTCCGAAGAGGTTGGTGTAGGTCGAGCCGCCGATATCGGCCTCCATGACCGCGAATTCCGTGTTGATGTCCGCATATTCCACCATGCGTTCGGAAAAGGCGCGGCGGGTGGGCATGGTCGCTTTCTTCAGGTTCGTTTCATTCATCTAGGCCCCCTTGATCTCGTCGAGCGCGCAGCAGAATTGCTCAGTGTCCGGACATTTGCCGTGCCATTCGCAGGCGTTTTCCATGTAGCTGACCCCCTTGCCCTTGACCGTGCTGGCCACGATGCACATGGGGCCGTCCGTGTGGTCCCGGGCCGTCTCCAGGGCAGCAAGGACCTGCTCCATGTCGTGCCCGTCGATCTCCATGGTGTTCCAGCCGAAAGCGTTGAATTTGCCCGCGATGTCGCCCATGGGCATGATTTCCTCGCAGGGGCCGTCCATCTGCAGGCCGTTGCGGTCCACGATGGCCACGAGATTGTTCAGACGGAATTTGTTGGCGGACATGGCCGCTTCCCACACATGACCTTCGTTCAGTTCTCCGTCTCCGAGGATGACGTAGACCTGGGAATCGCGTTCGGCCAGGCGCGCTTCCAGGGCCATGCCCACGCCGATGGACAGGCCGTGACCCAGGGAACCGGTGGTCATGTCCACGCCGGGCGTCTTGTGGATGGGATGCCCCTGGAGGATGGACTCGAAGCGCCGCAGCGTCTTGAGTTCCTTGAGGTCGAAATAGCCGCGCTTGGCCAGACAGGCGTAGAGCACGGGACAGGCGTGTCCTTTGGAAAGGAGCACGCGGTCGCGTTCGGGCCATCGCGGCTGGGCCGGGTTCGTGCGCATGATGTCGAAGTGCAGCGCGGTCATGATGTCGGCCGCCGAGAGGGAGCCGCCAGGATGCCCGGAGTTGGCCGTGTGGATCATGTCGAGGATCAGCAACCTGATCTCCCTGGCGGTCTCCTTGAGCACTTCGGCGCGTTCGGCGCGCGTGCACGTGGCGTTTTGTGTCATGGTCACTCCTTGTTGCGACGCGGGACGCCGAGGTCCGCGCGGTTTGTGAAGTCGTTGCTCACTGGTTGCCATCGCTGAAGTCTGCCGCCGTCTCGCACGAAATCTGGCGGGTTCTGCCGGCCGAGAACTTCGCGGCAAGCCTGGCGCGCAGGCGTTTGTAGACAGGCAGCTGGCTGATGAAGGTCAGCGCGATGACGAAGAAGAGGATGCAGGCCACGGGCCGTGTGAAGATGGGCGTGAAATCGCCCTGGGAAACCATGAGGGCCCGGCGCAGGTTCTCGTCGGCCATGGGCCCGAGGATCACGCCGATGACCAGGGGCGCGATGGGATAGCCAAGCTCGTTCATGACGTAGGCGAGGATGCCCACCGGCAGCATGAGGTAGAGGTTGAAGATGGACAGGCCCAGGGAATAGGAGCCGATGATGCATAAAAGGCCCACGATGGGCATGAAGAGCATGGGCGGCAGGGTCAGGACCTTGACCACGTGTTTGGCCAGGGAGATGCCGACGATCCACATGGCCGCGGCGGCCAGGAAGAGGATGGCCGTGACCTCCAGCAGAAAGTTTGGGTGCTCGATCGAGAGCATGGGGCCGGGGGCGATATTGTGCAGCATGAGCGCGCCGAGCAGCATGGCGGGCGGCGGGCTGCCCGGGATGCCCAGAGTCAGCAGGGGCACGATGGCTCCGCCGATGCAGGCGTTATTGGCCGTCTCCGTGGCAACGATGCCTTCGTCGTGACCCGTGCCGAAGCGCTCGGGGTGTTTGGAGGCGTTTTTGGCGGCCCCGTAGGAGACCCATGCGGCCACATCTTCGCCGATACCCGGCAGGGAGCCGATGCCCACGCCCAGAAGGGCCGAGCGCACGATGTTACCCATGCTGCGCATGATCTTGCCGAATTCGGGCAGGACGCGCTCCACGGGCTTGGCCTCGCCGGGTTTGGAGAGTTTGACCATGACCTGGATGATCTGCGGGATGCCGAAGGCCCCGATGAGCACGGGCACGATGTCGATGCCGCCGTCGAATTCCGAGAACCCAAAGGTGAAGCGGGGATAGAACTGCAGCCTGTCGCGGCCGACCAGGGCCAGGAAAAGGCCGATGAATCCGGAAATCCAGCCTTTGCAGACGAGATCCGGGCAGGCCAGGGTGCCGCTGATCAGGATGCCGAAGAAGGCCAGGAGAAAGAACTCGAAGGACGTGAACTGCAGTGCGAATGCCGCCACCAGGGGGGAC
>CAZQYA010000106.1:0-11096 GCA_964597325.1 uncultured Desulfovibrionaceae bacterium | reverse complement strand
ACAAAAAAAGCGGGCCCAGTCTCCCAGGCCCGCCCGTCATCCGCATCCAGCCGGACTTACAGCATCTTCAAATCCCAGTTCCAGAGCCCTTGCCGTTCCTTGACCGTCACCCGGTCCGGCATCTGTTCATGCAGGCGGGCCAGCAGGGCGTATCCGGCTTTTTCCAGTTCCGTCCATTTCTGGCTCAGGTCCAGCTCCCAGTTGGGGAAGGTCCAGACCAGGTTTCCGTAGGTCCTGGACCAGAACTGTTCGCCTTTGGGACTCTGGAACGGCTCGCGCTCCTTCAAGCTTTCGGAGCGGATGCGCGAGACGCACAGGGGATGCAGCCCCTTGACCAGGACACCCAGGGGCAGGGGCGAGAGGGCCGGGAGTTCCAGGAAGCCTTCCCGGTCCAGTTCGGGGCTGACGAAGGCGCCGGCGAAGCCCATCCGGGCCAGTTCGGCCAAGGCCAGGGGATTGGCCGTGTTGCACATGGGACCGGCCCAGAAGGTCTGGCGTTCGGGCTTGCCGAACAGGCCCAGCTGCCACGGGGCGTTCAGCACGAACTGCCGGGCGCCCAGCCGCGTCATGTTCTCGAGGCAATCGGTCCAGGCCTTTTCCTCGGCGGGCCAGACCACGGGCGGCAGCCACCACCAGATGCGGCCGAAGACGTTGCGGGAGATGTCCCGCTCCGCCCCGGGCGTGAGCCACACGGCCTGCTCGCTGCGGTTGCCGAGACGCTTGGGCAGCTTGCGCCAGACATCCATCTCCACGGCCCGGCCCTTGTGGCGGACGCGCTTGGGCAGGGTCGGGGAAAACGTGGATTCTTTGGTCTCCGCAACGTCGCCGAGTTCGCCTTTCAGCTCCGCGATGATGGCCTGCAGCTCCCGCTCGCGCCGGTCCACCAGAAACACCGGCGCCCCCTGCGGCGCGGGACGGCCCTTGACCCGCGGCAGGTCCAGCCGCCCTCCCTTGGGCACGTCGCGACGAACCTTCACGGTCTGGTGTCCGGCCTGGTCCTCGTAGCCGATGCGCAGCAGGTCCCCGCCCTTCAGCGGCTCGCGCGGAGAGACATACGCCTTGCCCCCGCCCTGGACCTTGCCCACCATATGCCCGGAAGCCGTCTGCTCCCTGTCGGCGATGGGGTTCGAGGGCCTGTGGCCCAGAAAATTGTAATGCGATCCCGGCCGTCCCAACGCCATCTCCAGAAGACCTTGGGCCGCCTTGCGCTGGGCCGGGTCGTTGCCGGCGTCGCGCAGCATCCGGTACGCCTTGACCGTATAGTAGACGTAATGCGGCCCCTTCTTGCGGCCCTCGATCTTCCAGGAATCCACCTTGTCCACGCCGCTCAAGGGCCGCACCAGCACATCCAGGGACAGGTCGTCGCAGGAGAAGAGCGCGGCCTTGCGGTTCTTCTGCTGGTACTGCCGCCGGCACGGCTGCACGCAGCGGCCGCGCAGCCCGCTCTTCCCGCCCAGATAGCTGGACCAGTAGCAACGCCCGGACACCGCGTAGCACAGCGCCCCGTGCACAAAGACCTCAAGGCCCAGGCCCTCGGGACATTTGGCCGCCACGGCCTTGATCTCGTCGATGGACAGCTCGCGCGGCAGCACCAGCCGGTCCACGCCCAGGCCCAGCACCTGCGGCAGGCCCGCGATGGTGCCGCCGTTGGCCAGGGTCGAGAGATGCAGTTCGCCCGTGAATCCGGCCTGCCTCGCCAGGGCGAGCATTCCGAGATCCTGCACGATAAGGGCGTCGGGACCTACCTGCCGGGCCAACCGGTTGATGAGCCGCCCGGCCTGAGCCAGCTCCGACGTCTTCAGCATGTTGTTCATGGCCACATGCACCCTCACGCCCCTGGCATGGGCCAGCGCAGTCAGGGCCGCCAGTTCGGACAGGGAAAAATTCTCCGCCTCCATGCGCGCGGAAAAATTCTTGAGGCCGCAATACACGGCGTCAGCGCCGGCCGCCACCGCGGCCAGGAAACTGTCGATGTCGCCGGCAGGGGCGAGTATTTCAATCTTTTTTTCGATTTCCATGGGAGACCAGCGGCACGCGGCCGGAATTTGAAGTCCGCAGGCGGGAGGCCGGCGGCGCTGCTGCGCACAACGAGCGCAATAAAGGCAGGCGAACGGCTTCCGGGTAGCCCACCGGCACGGGGTCCTGTCAAGGACGAACCTGCCGCACTTGTGCGCTGACGGGGAATATCGTACGAAAAAAATCTCTACTCATCCCAATCATGAAGAAGGACCGGGACGACCAGAATGCACATGACCGACCTCGTTTTCGTAGCCACCAGCCAGGACGCCCTGTTCCAGGAGACCAGGAACAGCCTCGCCAAGCTCGGCTACGCCAACTGCGCCCGATTCTCCTCGGGCAAGGCCGCCGCGGAATTCATCAAGTACAATCCGTCACGGATCATCATCGTCGACACGGAAATCGAAGACTACACCCTGCCCGAATTCGTCACGGCCCTGCGGGAGGTCCGCCAGGCGGAATTCCTGCACATCCTGGTCATTTCCTCCGAACGCACCGAGGAATTCGTCCTGAGCATGATCTCGGCCGGTTGCTCCGGCCTTGTGCTGCGCCCGTACAACCTCGCGTCCCTCAAAAACCACATGCTCCAGTCGGAAAAACTCGACGCGGTCCAGCAAAGCGAACTGGAGACCGTGAACCAGGCCTCGACCATGATCGGCCAGGGCCGCTTCGACGACGCCATCGGCGACCTGACCATGGTCGTCAGCCGGGAGGAGGACCAGGCCAGCACATTCTTTTTCCAGGGCTGCCAGCTCCTGGTCGAAAAAAAATGGTCCGAAGCCATCCAGGCCTTCAACCAGTCCCTGTCCAGGAACCAGACTTTCATCAAGGCCTACGAAGGGTTGGCCCGCGCCTATCTGGGCAAGAACGACAACGACCGTTACCGCTTCTACCTGCAGAAAGCGGCCGACGAGTATGCCCGGCTGAACAACTTCGCCAAGGTCAAGAAAATCTTTGTGGAGATCGTCAAATACGACGTCAACGCCCCAAATCCCTACAATACCCTTGGCATCAGGCTACGCCAGGAAAAACAGTACAAAGAGGCCATCCAGGCCTACTTCCAGGCCATCGAGCTGAGCCCCAGGGACGAAAACATCCACTACAACATGGCCAAAGCCTACTACTGCGACGCCCAGCCCGAAAAATCCCTCGAATGCCTCCGCCTCGCCCTGTCCCTGGCCCCGGAGCACATCGAGGCCCTGAAGATGTTCCGCCTCCTGACCGGCGTCTCCTGGGAAGACAACCCCAAGGCGGCCTTCCGGCCCCAGCAGAGTTCCTGAAAATGGGTAAATTCACCACCTGCGCCATCTGCGGCAAACTGGTCGACATCGAACAGGAACGCCATACCCTCTTTCACTGCCGCAACTTCCTGTTGCGCGCCTATTACGGGGAAAAAAACGAGCATCGTCGCGCGAAACTGCAACAGCGCATCGAAGTTTTGAACGCCCGTATGCGCGTCAAAGGCAACAATCTTCTGGATACCTAGCTGATTGTTGAAAAATCAAAATATGTAGGCCGTTCAAAAATGGTGAGATGCAAGGAAGCGAAAAAATCCAGGACGCGCAGTGTATTCGCATACATAAGCGGTCTGGATTTTTTCGCTGACGCAGCAGATTGCCGTTTTTCAATGGCCCGATAGGCCTGCGTGGTCCGGCTGCAGGAGGTTCATGGGCTTGAAGGCGGCATGCATTCCATCAGGACAAGTTCTTCCTCAAGCCGAAAAGAGTTGGCGTAAAAAGCATGGATTCCCGCCTTCGCGGGAATGACATCCGGGCGAGGCGGCGGCCTGAGGCCATGGCGGAACAGGCGAAGCGAGCCTGGACGATCCAGCCGGAGGGCAAGACTTGAAAGACATGGATTTCCCGCGCAGCCTGACTTGGCCCGCCTTCGCGGGAATGACATCCGGGCGAGGCGGCAAAACGGTCCCAAGGCCGACACGCCCCCATCCGTGGCGCTCACGCCCGGCAGCGCCCACTTCATAATCCCGGAATCGGCCTCCCACGTCCTCACGGCGTCATCCCGCAAAGGCGGGGATCCACACAGACTGGTGCGGATTCACGATGTACCCGCAGATGTCCACCCGCTCGTCGCGCGTTACAACCGACGAATTACTCAAACCGAGTCGCCCGCCCCGTCCTCATTTACCCGGCCAGGAAAGCCGTTCCAGAGGCCCCATACTCTCCAGGACCTGTCGGACCCGCTCATCCAGAAACAGCCTCCCTTCTCGCGGCATCGCCTCAAACCTGTATGCCGTCCCCTCCAGGGAAAACAGCAGCGTATGGGCGTGCAGGTACATGCGATCCGGCCAGTCCTGTTCATGGGGATGGTACAACCGATCACCCAGTACGGGCGACCCAAGGCTCTTCAAGGCCACCCGCAACTGGTGGGTTCGCCCGGTCAGGGGTTTGAGCACGAAAAGGCGCAGGCCCGGGACCGCCGAAACGCTCAGAAACCTCGTCCTGGCCGGGCGCTCCAAAGTGCGGGTCAGCTTCCATGAACCGCGACGCGAGCGCACCATGTCGCCCTGCACGAGCCCCTGCTTCTTCCTCGGCGGCGTATCCGAAAGGGCGATGTAGTACTTCTGAAGCAGATGCTCCCGGAATTGCCTGGCCAGTTCACGGGCGCATGAGCGGTCCGTGGGCAGAACGATGAGCCCGGAGGTGTCCTTGTCCAGGCGGTGCACCGGAAAGACCCGTCCCCCGAGCCACTGGCCGACAAGCGTACACAGACCGGGCACGCCCGCGCAGTCATGAAAATCGAGGCCCGGACCCTTGTCCACGACAAGGAATCCGGGCTCCCGGGAAACGATGGTGAAACCGTCCAAGCCTGTCACCACCGCTTGTACTTCTTCTTGTCCCGATGCGGCGGGTATTTCCGGCGGTGTTCGTCATAACGGCGATACGGCTTGTCCAGATCCATCTCGATGGTCACGGGCCCGTAGAGTCCCAAACGCAGGTTGCGCGGCAGCCGCGCCGCTACCTGCCAGCCCCTGTCGAGATAGAAGTAGAGCCGGCGGTCCAGATCGAAATAGACGCTGACTTCCGGGTAGTAATAGTACCTGTGCTTGGCGCGGTACCCGTGCGCCGGAGCATGGGGCGGCGGGCCCTGGGAGTAGCTGCCGCCATGACGTGCCGGCGGAGCGGGGGCGACCACGCATGCCTGGGTCAGGAACACGAGCGCCAGCAGGATCAACCAATATTTCCATTTCATAACAGCCTCCTGTCATACCCTTTGAATAACCTTGTTGCGACGGCGGCCAAGGGCGTAGCGCAAGACCAGATAGCCGCTCGCCAGGGAAAGCGCCGTTGCCGCCATGGCCGCGAGCCGTACTTCGTTCAGCGGCGTCCCGTCGGAACCGAGAACCGTGAAAGCGAGAAAAACGTTCACCGTGAACCCGGCACCTCCCAAAAGAGCCACGCCAAAGAGCTCCTTCCAGCCGACTCCCGCGGGCAGGGCGCACAGGCCCGCTTTCGTACCGAGCCAGCACAGGCCAAAGAGCCCCAGGGCCTTGGCCGGAAAGAGAGCCAGCAGATCGGCCCAGACGCGAGGCGCTCCCAGCGCCCCCCAGGAAACCTCGGCCGTACCCGCGTTGGCCAGGGCCAGAAGCGGCACGGCAACGCAGCACACCGTAGGCAGCAAGTCCCGTTCCAAATCCGGAAGCAGTGCGCCCTTACGATTGCGGACAGGAATAAACAAAGCCGTAAGCGGCCCGACCAAAACAGCGAGACCCGCCGCTTCGGCCAGGACAGTCCAAAGTACCGCGCCCACAAGAAGATACATGGACACAGACTCGATACGCGCAAGGCTCAACAGAACAAAAACAACCAGACAGCCGGCAGCCAGTCCCGAAACCGGCCACGAGGGCAGCCAGCCCTGAACCACTGCCGCAAGGACCGCTGACATCAAAAGGGAAAAAATTCCAGTGGAGGCAAAGAACCACTTCAGGGCACCCGGCACACGCTCCCCCAACAGATAAAGAACCGCCAGTCCGAGAGTCATGTCCATTCCCAGACAGGCGACCACTCCGGAATCCACGCCCGTCATCCCGACACGAACCGCAGCCGACCCCGCCATGCCGCCCAGCGCCGCCAGAAAGGGGAGCCGCAGGCGATCCGGCCCCATGAGTTCCTCCTCGACGAAGGCCCGCTTGAACTCCAGGCCCGCCACCAGAAGAACCGCCGTCATGAGAACCTGATTGGCCCACTCGGCCACGGGTTTGCCAAGCGCGCCGCCACCGAGGGAAACCCCCAGAAGCTGATCGCGCAGCATCTCGTGCCAGATCCCCGGGGAGATCAAAGCGACAGTGGCCGCCAAGACAACGGATAGAACCGCAAGGCCCCCGCCCACTGCCTGCCAGCGTGAAAAAAACGAACCGGACTTCGATATCATAGGCACACCCCGAGGAACACGGGCCCCTTTCATTCACCCTTTTCGCTGAACTCTGAAAAGAAGACTTTTCCGCCCCAGCTTGAAGTTTGCCACCATGTGCACTAATCAGTAAATACTTGTTTTTCCCCCGACCACTTTGAACATAGTGCAGAAGCAAAGCCCAGGAGCGCCACATGGAAACACTGCTTGGAAAACTCTGGCATCACCTTCCGATCCGGGAAACCCTGGAACTGCTGCAGGCCGACCAGGAAAAGGGCCTCGACGCCTTCGAAGTCAAACGCAGGGCCGACCACTTCGGCCCCAACGCCCTGACCGCCGCCAAAGGCAAATCCAAACTCGAGCGATTCCTGCTCCAGTTTCACCAGCCCCTCGTCTATATCCTCATCGTGGCCGGCATCATCACCGCCGTCCTCGGCGAGGTCGTGGACTCCGCCGTCATCGTCGGCGTGGTCCTGGTCAACGCCATCGTCGGATACATCCAGGAAGCCAAGGCCGCCGGGGCCCTGGAAGCCCTGGCCAAGGCCATGGTCACCGAGGCCGTGGTCATCCGCGCCGGCTCGACCAAACGCATCCGCGCCGACGAACTCGTGCCCGGCGACATCGTGGTGCTGCGCTCCGGCGACAAGGTGCCGGCGGACCTGCGCCTCACCTCCATCAAGGATCTGCGCATCGACGAATCGGCCCTGACCGGCGAGTCCGTCCCCGTGAACAAGGAGGACACCGTTCTCGACCGCGACGCGGTCCTGGCAGACCGGCGCAACATGGCCTACGCCTCCACCCTGGTCACCTACGGCCAGGCAACCGGCGTGGTCGTGGCAACGGGCGACCACACGGAAATCGGCCGAATCTCCACCATGGTCTCCGAGGCCGATGAATTGGCCACGCCCCTGACCCGCAAGATCGCAAGCTTCAGCCACCTCCTGCTCTGGGCCATCCTCGGACTGGCCGCCCTGACCTTCGTGGCCGGCATCCTGCGCGGCGAAAATCCGGCCGACATGTTCATGGCCGCCGTGGCCCTGGCCGTAGGCGCCATCCCCGAAGGCCTGCCCGCCGCCGTGACCGTCATCCTGGCCATGGGCGTCTCGCGCATGGCCGCGCGCGGAGCCATCATCAGAAAGCTCCCGGCCGTGGAAACCCTGGGCGGCGCCTCGGTCATCTGCTCGGACAAGACCGGCACCCTGACCGAAAACCAGATGACCGTGACCAACATCGTGGCCGCCCGCCGCACGCACAACGTGCACGGCACCGGCTACAAACCCGAAGGACACATCGACGGTCTCGAGGAAAGCAACGGCGCCCTGCACCAAGTTCTCCTGGCCGGGCTCCTGTGCAACGACACGCGCATCGAATATGACGATGGAACGGAAAAGGTCATCGGCGACCCGACCGAGGCCGCGCTGCTCGTCTCAGCGGCCAAGGCCGGGCTCGAAATCCATGCCGAAAGCCGCCGCCTGCCGCGCCTCGACATCCTGCCCTTCGAATCCGAACACCAGTACATGGCCACCCTGCACGACCAGGGCAATGGCAAACCCCGGCTGGCCTTCTTCAAGGGTTCCGTGGAGGCCGTGCTGCAACGCGCCGGCCAGGAACTCCAGGCCGACGGCTCCCTCGCCCCCCTGGATCAGGACATGATCCGCGCCGAAGTGGAACGCCTGGGCCTCGAAGGCATGCGCGTCCTGGCCATGGCCTCCAAGGAACTGCCCGAAGATGCGGCCTCCATCGGCCATGACGACGTGGCCGACGGCCTGGTCTTCATCGGCCTGCAGGCCATGATCGACCCGCCCCGCCCCGAAGCCATCATGGCCGTGGACGCCTTCCACCGCGCCGGGGTCAAGGTCAAGATGATCACCGGTGACCACGCCGTCACCGCGGCCGCCATCGGCGTGCAGCTCGGCCTCGGCATCCAGACCTGCCCCGGCCAGCCGACCTGCGAGGTCATGAGTGGCGCGGAAATGGCCCAGATACCCGACGAGGACCTCGTATCCAAAGCTGCCTCCACCCAGGTCTTCGCCCGGGTCGCCCCGGACCAGAAACTGCGCCTGGTCATGGCCCTGCAAAGCAGAGGCGAAATCGTGGCCATGACCGGCGACGGCGTGAACGACGCCCCGGCCCTGAAACAGGCCGACATCGGCGTGGCCATGGGCAAGGGCGGCACCGAGGCCGCCAAGGAAGCCTCGGACATGATCCTCACCGACGACAACTTCGCCACCATCGAAGCCGCCGTGGAAGAAGGCCGCGGCGTCTACGACAACCTGCTCAAATTCATCGTCTGGACCCTGCCCACCAACGTGGGCGAAGGCCTGGTCATCCTGGCGGCCATCCTCCTGGGCGTGGCCCTGCCCATCCTGCCCGTGCAGATCCTGTGGATCAACATGACCACGGCCGGCTGCCTGGGCCTCATGCTCGCCTTCGAGCCCAAGGAGCCGGGCATCATGAACCGCTCCCCACGCGATCCGGCCATGCCCATCCTGGACACGGAACTCCTGATCCGCATCCTCATGGTCGGCGGCATCCTCCTCGTGGCGGCCTTCGGCCTCTACCAGTGGGAACTCCGCTCCTCGGGCGTGCAGGAACAGGCCAGAACCGTGGCCGTCAACGTCTTCGTCATGGTCGAGGCCTTCTACCTGTTCAACAGCCGCTCCTTCACGCGCTCCGCCTTTGAGCTGGGCATCTGGACCAACCCGTGGGTCGTCGGCGGCTTCTGCCTGATGATCGCCCTGCAGATGGCCTTCACCTACGTACCCTTCATGAACACCCTCTTCGGCAGCGCCCCCATCGGCATCCTGCCCTGGATCAAGATCACGGGAGCCGGGCTCGTGGCCTACCTGATTATCGAGGGAGAAAAGAAGCTGCGCAGCAGAGCCGCCAGAGCCTGAACACGTGGGGGCGCACCGCGCCCCCCTCTCCCGCAACGCCCCATTCCCGAAATCGAACCGAAAGGAGCATTGACCCGGACCAGGCCTTGGGTCACAAGTCCGGCTCGCACCCGGCTTACGCCTAACAAGGGGGATATCGTGAAAACCATAGGAATCATCGGCGCCGGCCTGGCCGGCTGCGAAGCGGCATGGCAGCTGGCCGAAGCCGGACATGACGTGACGCTCTACGAAATGAAGCCGCAGCGCTTCTCGCCGGCACACCAGAGTGAAGACCTGGCCGAACTGGTCTGCTCCAACTCCTTTCGCTCCACCGAGGCCGGAACCGGCATCGGCCTGCTCAAGATGGAAATGGCCGAGCTGGGCAGCCTGGTCATGGCCGTGGCCGCACAAACCGAGGTGCCCGCCGGCAAAGCCCTGGCCGTGGACCGGGAACGCTTCTCCGCGGAAATGACCAGACGCATCCGGGAACACCCGCGCATCACGCTGGTGCGCCGGGAAATCGCAAGCCTCGCCGAGCTCGACGGTGAAGGGCACGACGCCCTCGTCGTAGCCGCCGGGCCCCTGGCCGGCGACGACCTCTCGGCGGACCTGGCCCGCATCGTCGGACAGGAGTCCCTGGCTTTCTACGACGCCATCGCCCCCATCGTGCTCACCGAATCCGTGGACATGGACAAGGCCTTCTGGGCGTCGCGCTACGCCCCGGAAGACAAGGACTACCTGAACTGCCCCATGAACGAAGAGGAATACCTGAACTTCGTGCGCGCCCTCATCGCCGGAGACAAGGTCGTCCCGCGGGAGTTTGAAAAAGAGATCCACTTCGAGGGCTGCCTGCCCATCGAGGTCATGGCCGAACGCGGCGAAATGACCCTGGCCTTCGGCCCCCTCAAACCCGTGGGCCTCACGGACCCGCGCACCGGCGAACAGCCCTTCGCCGTGGTCCAGCTGCGCGCCGAAAACCTGGAAAAGACCGCCATGAACATGGTCGGCTTCCAGACCAAGCTCAAATACGGTGAACAAAAGCGCATCTTCGCCATGATCCCGGGCCTCGAACACGCCGAGTTCCTGCGCCTGGGCAGCATCCACCGCAACACCTACGTCACGGCCCCGGAAGTCCTGACCCCGACCATGGAGCTGAAAAACCGCCCCGGCACCTACCTCGCCGGACAGATCAGCGGCGTCGAAGGCTACCTGGAATCCGCCGCCACCGGCTTGTGGCTGGGCCTCTTCCTGGCCGGAAAGGCCGACCTGCCCCCACAGGAAACAGCCATGGGCGCGCTGCTCTCGCACCTGCGCACCCCGGCCAAACGCTTCCAGCCCTCCAACGTCCACTTCGGACTCATGCCCGCCCTGAACCGGAAGGCGCCCAAGAAAAAGCGCAAGGAGCTGTATGCCCAGAGAGCACGGGAAGTCTGGGCGAAGTGGATTGCTGAGAGGATGGGGGAGTAGGAGAGGCCTCCGGCGGGCAGGGGGCGCGCCCCCTGCACCCCATTCAGGGGGGGGGGAAGAGAGATCGTGGGTGGAAGGGATCGTGCTTTTTCTTGAAGGGCGGCGTCACCGCGAAAACGCAAACCTCTGGATTCCACCCGTAGCCTGACGTGGCCCGCCTTCGCGGAAATGACGCCCGGTCAGGACATCAGGCTGTTGTTTTTTCCAGGAGAGATCTTCCGCCCCGCCTCGATGTCATCCCCGCGGAGGCGGGCCATGTCAGGCTTTGCGTGAGATCCACGCCTTTCCTGAATGGGCAAAGACTCAAAAACACGCCTCCGACAAGCCTATTCCCCGGGCAGGGACAGGTTCAGAAGCTGACACAGCTCC
>CAZQYA010000105.1:0-11389 GCA_964597325.1 uncultured Desulfovibrionaceae bacterium | reverse complement strand
ACGGGCAAGACCACCTTGGCCGTCAACCTGGCCCTGGCCCTGAACCGGGCCGGCCATACGGTTTGCATCCTTGATGCCGACTTCGGCCTGTCCAATGCCGAAGTGCATCTGGGTCTGCCTGCGCCGAAACGAACCCTGGAAAATGTTCTCTTCGACAAACTCCCTCTGGAGGAATGTCTCGTTCCGGTCCGCCCCGGCCTGGACCTCATCTCCGGCAGTAGCGGCGTGGCGCGCATGGCCGAGCTGGACACCGAGTCCCGCAAACGCCTTGTGGAGGAATTTTCGTCCCTGTCCGGCTACGATTTTCTCATCCTCGACAACTCCCCGGGCATTTCGGCCCAGGTTATCTCGTTGTGCCTGGCCACGCGGGAGATCATTCTGGTGGTCAACCCCGAGGCCAGTTCCCTGGTGGACGCCTACGCCCTTATCAAGGTCCTCAAGGAGAACGGGCTGTGGTGGCCGCCCCTGGTGCTCGTGAACCGGGCCGAATCCGGGACACAGGCCCGTCAGGTCTTTTCGCGCTTCCAGGACACGGTCATGCAGTTTTTGTCGCTGAAGCCTCTCTTCCTCGGCGCCATCCCCATGGACGACTCGGCGCGGAGGATATCGGCCACTGGTCGGCCTTTCGTGGCCCTGCGCGAGGATCTGCCCGCCAGCCAGGCCATCCTGTCCGTGGCCAAAGTGCTGAGCGAACGGCTGAACAAGGACTGGGCCAACAACGAGCCTTCGGAGTTTTTCGAGAATGTGGTGGTGCGCATGAAACAGCGGCCGGACTTCGGGCAAATGGTGGCCCGCTCCGGCGCCGGGGAGACGGACACGACCCAGCCCGACACATACATGGAGCTGGTGGCCACCCTGGACAGGGCCGCGTCCCTGTGCGAGCGCCTCCTGGAAAATCCGGCCTACGCCTTTGTGCGCGAACGTTTTGGCCTGGTGCGCCTGGCCATGGAGAATTTTTTGCAGCCCCTGGACCGGATGCGTAAGCCGCGCGGCGCACTGAAGCCGCGCATCCTGGTGCTCAGCAATCACGAACAGATGCGCACCATGCTGCGCGAGATCGTCATGGAAGTGGGCTACGAGGCCGAAGCCTGTGTCCCCGGACGTGGGGATTTCCTGAAGTTTCGCGACACCTGCAACCTTATCCTGGCATCCTGCGACCGGCCCGAGGCCCTGATTCGTTCCTGTCTGCAGCAGATGCCCGAGACTCCACTTATCCTGCTTACGGGCTTCGGGGATTCCTCCCTGACGAGGGAGTTCGCCCATCGCACCGTGGCCGTGGTCTCCCGGCCCTTCCACATCGACGAGTTGCGTTCCATTCTCCAATCCGCGCTGAAGTAGGGTTTCCTGCTATTTACAATCATCCGGACGTGGAATACACGTTTTAGCTTTATTTCGCGCCTCTTGCTGAGGGGCCGCACTCTTTTCCCGCGTGGTCCGCGGCGACCGCGCGGCAGACGGGATGACACATGCGCAGAGACATCGAACACGTCGGCTGGGGAAAGCTGACTTATGAAATTCGGGCCATCGTGGCCGTGGCCCAGGACCTCCGCAACATGGGGGTCGAAATCATCTGGGAAAACATCGGCGACCCCATCGAGAAGGGCGAGCAGGTGCCCGTCTGGATCAAGGAAATCATCGCTGATCTGGCCATGGACGACACCACATACGGCTACTGCGCCACCCAGGGTGTCCTGGAAACGCGGGAGTTCGTGGCCCAGCTGGTCAACCAGCGCGGCAGTTACCAGGTCACGGCCGACGACATCATGTTTTTCAACGGCCTGGGCGACGCCGTGGCCAAGATTTTCGGCTTTCTCAAGCGCGAGGCCCGCGTCATCGGCCCTTCCCCTGCCTATTCGACCCATTCCTCGGCCGAGGCGGCCCACTCCGGTTACGAGCACCTGACCTACGAACTCGACCCGGACAACGGATGGATGCCCGACCTTGTCGACCTGGAGAACAAGGTCCGCTACAACGATTCCATCGCCGGCATCCTGTTCATCAACCCCGACAACCCCACGGGTGCCGTCTACCCCTGCGAGCTCATCGAGAAGATCGTGGACATTGCCCGGCGGTACGACATTTTCGTCCTGGCCGACGAGATTTACGCCAACATCGTCTACAGCGGCCATCAGACCTGCAGCCTGTCCGAGGTCATCGGCGATGTTCCGGGCATGGCCCTGCGCGGCATATCCAAGGAATACCCCTGGCCCGGAGCCCGCTGCGGCTGGATCGAGGTCTACAACAAGGACAAGAACCCCGATTTTCGGGCATATATCAGGAGCCTCCTGAACGCCAAGATGCTCGAGGTCTGCTCCACGAGCCTGCCTCAGCTGTCCATTCCGCCGGTTATGGGCGACCCACGCTACAAGGCGCATCTCGAGGCCCGGCGCAGAATGTTCGAGCAACGGGCCCATGAAGCCTGGGAAGCCTTTCAGGGCGTGGACGGCGTCAAGGTCATCCAGCCCCAGGGAGCCTTCTACATGTCCGTCATGTTCGAGGACGGGGCGCTCAACGGGGAACAGAGCCTGGAGATCGGGAATCCGAAGGTGCGTGAATACATCGAGGATATCGTCGACGGCGTGGAGGTGGACAAGCGCTTCGTCTACTACCTGCTTGGAGCCACGGGCGTATGCGTGGTGCCTCTGACGGGTTTCTGCTGCAACCGTAAGGGGTTCCGGGTTACGCTGCTGGAGTGCGACGACGCCAAGCGTTTGAAGACGTGGCGCACCATCGTCGATGCCATAACCAGGTACCTGGCCTCGGCGTGAGATCATGACCGACAATACAGCACCGCGCTGGCTGGAATGGGCCCGGGAGATTCAGTCGCTGGCCCAGACCGGTATGGCCTTCACCAAGAGTCATTTCGACATTTTGCCCTTTGTCCGCCTCGAGAAGATTGCGGCCGAGATCCTGGCTGCCCACTCCCAGCTCGATGCCGGGGACACGGCACGCATATTTTCCCTTGAGCCCGGATACGCCACGCCCAAGGTCGACGTGCGGGCGGCAGTGGTCCGAGATGGCCGTATTCTTTTGGTCCGCGAGAAGGCCGATGGTAAGTGGGCCATGCCGGGCGGTTGGGCCGACGTGGGGGACCGCCCCTCGGAAACGGCCGAACGCGAGACCCAGGAGGAGAGCGGGTTCGACGTCCGCGCCGTGAAGCTTCTCGGGGCCTTCGACGCCAACCGGGGGGTGCGGGCCAACGTGTTTTTCCATGCGGTAAAGCTGGTCTTCCTGTGCGAGCTTCTCGGAGGAGAGGCGCGGAGCAGCATGGAGACCCTGGAGGTCGGTTTTTTCGATTTCGACGAACTGCCGCCCCTGTCCGAGCAACGCACGAACCAGCGGCATCTGGACGAGGTCCGCGCCCATCTGCGCGACTCTCTGCGACCCGCGGCATTCGACTGACATGCGCGACAATGACTGTACGCTGCCCATCGGGGTTTTTGATTCCGGCATCGGGGGCCTGACGGTTCTCAAGGCACTGACAGAGGCCCTGCCGCGGGAGAGCTTTCTCTACCTCGGCGACACAGCCCGGCTGCCTTACGGCAGCAAGAGTGCCAAGTCCGTGGCCCGTTACGCTCTGCAGACCACGGCCCTGCTCAGGGAGCGGGGCATCAAATTGCTGGTCGTGGCCTGCAATACGGCCACCTCGGTGTCTCTGGACATCCTCAAAGAGGCGTATCCGGATCTTCCCGTGGTCGGTGTCATCCGGCCCGGAGCCGAGGCTGCCTGTCACCGGAGTCGTTCGGGCCGCATCGGCGTCATCGGTACCGAAAGCACTGTCAGCGGCGGCAACTATGAGCGCGAGATTCTGCGCATCCGTCCCGATGCCCGCGTTTTTTCCCGTCCATGTCCACTCTTCGTCCCCTTGGCCGAAGAAGGGTGGTGCGATGGCGATATCGTCGAAATGACGGCCAGGCGATACCTCGGGAACATGGCCGAGGAAACGGGTATTGACACCCTGGTGCTTGGGTGCACGCATTTTCCGGTCCTGGCCGGCGCCATTCAGTCGGTAGTCGGTCCGGACGTGGCCCTGGTGGATTCAGCCCGGACCACGGCCGAATACGTCCAGGCCATGCTTGAGCGGCGCGATATCTGCGCCACGACCACGAAGCGCAGTCTGACCTTTTTAGCCACTGACGGTGCCCGCCGCTTTGCCAGGGTGGGCGGGGTGTTCATGCGCCACCCCCTGACGCCGGACGATGTGGAGATCGTCGATCTCTGATGTCCGCGCTCCTGGCCGTGGACGCGGGCGTGCGCACGGGCCTCGCCCTGCTGGACCGCCAGGGACGCCTCTTATGGTGTCGGTCCCACAACCTGGGCAACACCGCGCGGCTCAAAAAAGCAGCGGCCCGGGTGCTTTATGAGTTGCCCCTTCTGGAGTATCTGGTAGTGGAAGGCGGCGGGCCCACGGCGGCGGTCTGGGAACATGCCGCGGCCAGACGCGGCCTGCCGTGCATGTTCATTCAGGCCCAGGACTGGCGTGTGGATTTTTTCATTCCCAGGCAGATGGTCAGCGGGAACAAGGCCAAGGCGGCGGCATGTGCCCTCGTGGCCTCGATCCTGCGCCGGGAAGGCTGGTCATCGCCGACCACGCCCGGCCACGATGCGGCCGAGGCCGCCCTCGTCGGCCTGTGGGCCGCCGTGCGGCTCGGCTGGCGGGACATGCCCGCCCTCAAATAAGTCAAGGCAGGATATATGGAAACGTTAAGCTTCGATCTCCCCGGGATCAGCCCTGTCGGGCTGGATCTCATCGCCATGCTCAATTCGCCCCGGGTCACGGTCAAACAGATTGCGGCCCAGGCCAAGCTTGATCCGGTCATCTTCGGCAATCTCATCGCCTGCGCCAATTCCCCCCTCTATCACGAAGTGAACAAGACCACGGATATCCTGACCTCCCTGGTCCGCCTGGGCCAGCGTGAGATCAAGCGGATCGTCTACCAGGTCGTGCTGCGCTCCGCCTTCTATCACGAGTCCCCCGAGGTGAACGCCATCCTGCGTTACATCTGGCACCAGAGCCTCACGTCCAGCACCTTCATGCAGAAGTTCATCCTGGAGGTGCCCGAGGCCTACAACCTCGTGGAAGAAGGGCTTGATTACGTTGAATGTCTCGGCCTGCTGCACAATATCGGTTACGTGGTGCTGCTGGTCAATTTTCCCGATCGTTTTCAGGACTTTTTTGTCGAGAACGCCGACAAGGACCTGGCGGATTTCTTCCAGGCGGAACGCGAATGGTTCAAGGGTCATGACCACTTCACCGCGGGGGCTTCGGTCCTCGAATTCTGGCACTTTCCGCCGGATCTGGCCCGGATCGTGGCCGGGTACGCCCAGGGCGGCCAGGAATTCGAAGGATCGTTTGCCGCTCTGTATAATCTGCTGCGCCTCTCCAGGCACGTCATCATGATGACCGATTCGAATTTTCATCCCCGCAAGCCTGCGGATTTCTGGCTTGCGGGCACGGATATCCCGTCGGCCGAAGTGGACTACGATCAGATTATCAGCGACGTCCGGGAAACTGTCCAGGGCATTGAGGCTTCGTTTTCCTGATGTTCGACCGCAAGGAATTTCCCACCAGGCTTCGTTGCCGGTCCTGCGGGCTGTCCCTCCAGTTGCGCAGGCATTGACGTTCCGTTGAGTTGCGTTGCAGGTCCTGCGGCGCCACCTACGACCTCCGGGAGTACGGAGCCAATGTCGACGATCTGCTGGAGGAATTTCTGGCCTTTGTGCCCTGCGACAGGGTCTAGCGCCGCGACCGGGCCCTGAAGACGGCCCGACCCGACTGCCCCTGCAGACATCCCTTTTTTCAACAGGATTTTTTCACTGCTTATGACTTCAGTCATCATACCAAGATCAGAACATCCGGTCTCCCGCCAGAACATCCACCCCGACGCCCTGAAAGTCATGTACCGACTGGTGCGCAAGGGGTTTACGGCATATCTGGTGGGCGGGAGTGTGCGCGACCTCATTCTTGGCCGTACGCCCAAAGATTTCGACGTCAGCACCAATGCCACCCCGAGTCAGATCAAGCGTGCCTTCAAGAACTGCTTTCTCATCGGGCGCAGGTTCCGGCTGGCGCACATCCGTTTCGACAACCACATCATCGAGACCTCGACCTTCCGGCGCTGTCCGGATCAGGACGACGAGAACGGCGATGATTTGTACATGCTGCGGGACAACTGCTACGGCACTCCCGAAGAGGATGCCCTGCGTCGGGATTTCACCATCAACGGCCTTTTCTATGAGGTCGAGCGCTTTACCATCATCGACCATGTGGGTGGTTTGAGCGATATCAACAATCGTCTTATCCGCAGCATCGGCGATCCAAACATCCGCTTCCGCGAGGATCCGGTGCGCATGATCCGGGCTGTGCGTTTCGCATCTCGCCTGGGGTTCAATATCGAGCCGGCTACCTACAACGCCATTCTCCGGCACCATGACGAGATTCTCAAGGCATCCCCGCCGCGTGTGTTCGAGGAACTTCAGAAGCTTTTTGCCTTCGGCGCCGGGGAGAAGGCCTTTCGCCTGCTCTACAAGACCGGGCTTCTGCATGACTTGATCCCCGAGATCGCGGAGTTCCTGGATCACGATCATGGACAGGATTCGGAATTTTGGAAATGGCTCGAACAACTGGACGAACGCATCAGGACCGTAGGCAAGGTTGAGCCAGTGCTGGTCTTTGCGACCCTTTTCACCGCTCCCGTGCGGCATGTGGTCAACCGTTACGAGGCCTTGGGAGAGCGGGTGATCTACAACGCCCTGTTGGCGGACCTGCTCCCCCCCATCTGCGCACGCCTGAATATGCCCAAATGGATGACAGCGCGCATGATTCAGATCATGGCCAACCAGAGCCGTTTCGAGCCGGACAAGAAGAAGCGCTTCTCCAAGCGCGGGTTCGTTGCCCAGGATTCCTTCCCGGAGACCCTGGCCCTCTACCAGCTTGGGCTGCTCGTGGCCGGGACCGACCTGGGACCGGCGGAAATCTGGGGGAGTCTTCGCAGTGAACTGGAATCCGAGAGTCCGCAGTTCGTCCGGGGCGAACCCAAACCCGACAAGGGGGCGCCGCCCCGCAAGAGGCCCCCGCGCAGACGACGCAGATGATTTCCCGCGACATCCTGCCTTCCTTTCCCACCTGCCCGGGCGTGTATCTTATGAAGAACGCCGCGGGCAGAATCGTTTATGTGGGCAAGGCCAAACAGCTTCGCCGCCGTCTGGCCTCGTATTTCCAGCCCGAGCATCGGCTGCCGCCCAAAGTGCGCGTCATGATGCCCAAGGTCGAGAGCATCGACTTCCTGTGCACGGCCACGGAGAAGGAGGCGCTGCTGCTTGAGGCCAGCCTCATCAAAAAGCACCGGCCCAAATACAACATCGTCCTGCGCGACGACAAGCAGTACGTCCTTTTCTGTCTTTCGCGGAACCACCCCTTTCCCGCCCTGCGCCTGACGCGCAAGGTCGTGCGCGACGGCTCCGTCTATTTCGGCCCCTTCACCTCGGCCCTGGCCGCTCGCGAGACCCGGCGCGTCATCGACCGGCTCTTTCCCCTGCGCAAATGCCGGGACACGGTTTTCGCCAACCGCACCAGACCCTGCCTGCAGTACCATATAGGACGGTGCCTCGGACCCTGCTGCCTGCCCGTGTCCGAGGAGGAGTACCGGGCGGTGGTGCGCCAGGTGGAGCTTTTTCTATCGGGCAAGTCCGGAGAGCTCCTGAACGGGCTGCGCGAGGAGATGATGCGCCGCTCCGACGCCCTGGATTTCGAGGGGGCGGCGCGCCTGCGGGACAGTATCCGAGCGCTGCAGGATACGGTGGAACGCCAGGCCGCTGTGCTTTCCGATGGCCGGGACATCGACGTGATCGGGGTCGGCATGGGCGAGCAGGGCGCTTCCGTGGCCATCGTCTTCGTGCGCCAGGGCCGCATCATCGACGGCCAGAATTTCTGGTTTGCGGGCGAATCCCTGGATGAGCCCGAGGATGCCGTTCGCCTGGTGGAATCCTTCCTGACCCAGTACTACACGGCCGAGCGTTTCGTACCGCCCCGCATCGTCACCGCCATGGGCGGGGTGGACCCGGCCGTGGAGGAACTGCTCGGGGACATGCGCGGAGGCCGGGTCAACGTGGCCAAGGCGCGCGGCGATCAGGAGCGCCGCCTCGCGGACATCGCCGCGGCCAACGCCGCCGCCCATGCCGCCGGCCGGCGCCGCGCGGAGACAGACCCGGCCGAACTGGCCAGGGCTCTGGGGCTGCCGGGAGAGGTCGAGCGCATCGAATGCGTGGACGCCTCGCACATCCAGGGCGAGGGCATGCGCGTGGGCATGGTGGTCTTCGTGGACGGCAGGGAAGAGAAGAAGGACTACCGGGTCTACGGCTTTCCCGAACTCGAGGGGTCGGCCGACGACTATCTGGCCCTGTCCTCCTTCGTGAAGCGGCGGCTGGAATCCGGCCCTCCCTGGCCGGACCTCCTCCTGGTGGATGGCGGCAAGGGCCAATTGGCCGCCGTGGAGCGGGCCATGCAGGCACATGGCGGAAGCATCCCCCTGGCCGCCATTGCCAAGGGCGAGAGCCGCAGGGCCGGAGAGTTGGGCGACGCCGTCTTCCGCCCCGGTCGCAAAAACCCGCTTTCCCTCAAGCCGGGCAGTCCCGAGTTGCTTTTCCTGCAGCACGTCCGGGATACGGCCCACCGTTTCGTCATCTCCCGCCTGCGCCGCCACAAGCGCACCGGCCAGCTTGCCACGGAACTCGAGAAGCTTCCCGGCGTTGGGCCAAAGACGGCTCGACTGCTCTGGGAGCGGTTCGGCACCCTCGAAGCCATGCTTGGGGCCGGCCTCGACGATTTCGCCTCTCTTCCCGGCTTCGGTGTCCGCAAGGCCGGCACATTGCACGCCGCACTCCAGTCCCTGCGGAGCGCATCCCCCGACGGCGACGATACGGATTAGGACCGCACTTTCCTTCGCATCGTCTGACCCTTCCTGTACTTCCGGTACAAATGCACGCATTCGTGTCGTGTTCTTTTTATATTTTCCGATCGTTTTTGTACGAATTGTTTGCTGCGAATGCGCACATGCATTGCCAGAACTTGAATTTATGCTATGAGTGTCAAAACTAGGTGCCTCCAGTTCTTTCAATCAGATTCAACGGAGGGTTTATGAACGCGACCTTTTGGAAATCCGCCCTGTGCGGAGCTCTCGTCCTCTGCCTTTCCCCCTTCGGCGTCCAGGCCGCTGTGGAAGAGGCCCCGGGCCGCGCCCTGGCCCGGCAGACCGTCAGGAACGACGACGTCAAATGGATTACGGCGGACCATTCCAGGCACCCCATCCTCAAGCAGCAGTTCGATTCGCCCGAGGCCGTGACCAAGGCCTGCCTGTCCTGCCACAACGAGGCAGCCATGCAACTCCACAAGACCATCCACTGGACCTGGAAGGATCCGGCCGACCCCAGCGGGGATACGGGCAAAGGCGGCGTGTCCGTGAACAACTTCTGCATCGCCGTGGGCTCCAACGAGCCGCGTTGCACCTCCTGCCACATCGGTTACGGCTGGAAGGACAAGAATTTCGATTTCACCAGCGCCGAAAAGGTGGATTGTCTTGTCTGCCACGAGCAGACCGGCACCTACAAGAAATTCCCCACCAAGGCCGGCTACCCGGTGACGAACGCCACCATGTTCGGGGGCAAGACCGAGTTCCTGCCGCCGGACTACAACAAGGTCGCCCAGTCCGTGGGCAGGCCGGGCCGCGACAACTGCGGCACCTGCCACTTCTACGGCGGCGGCGGGGACGGCGTGAAGCACGGCGACCTCGATTCGTCCATGGCCATGCCCAACAAGCAGCTTGACGTGCACATGGGTACCGACGGCCAGAACTTCCACTGCACGCGCTGCCACACCACGGACGCACATAACATCGCGGGCCGCATCTACGCCACGCCGGCCTCCAAGGACCGCAAGAGCCTCCTGGAGGACGACCTGACGCCCAAGATCATGTGCGAGTCCTGCCACGGCGCGCAGCCGCACAAGACCAACCAGAAGGCCAACGACCACACGGATAAGGTGGCCTGCCAGTCCTGCCACATTCCGACCTACGCGCGCATCAATCCCACCAAGATGTTCTGGGACTGGTCCACGGCCGGCGACAAGAAGCGCAAAGTGAACAAGGACGAGTTCGGCAAGCCCGACTACGATCCCAAGAAGGGAGACTTCGTGTGGGGCAAGAACGAGGTGCCGCGTTACGAGTGGTTCAACGGTTCCATCCGGGGCACCACGGCCAAGGACGTGGTCGACCCGTCGACCACGGTGCGGGTGTCCTGGCCCATCGGCGACGTGAACGACCCCAACTCGCGCATCTTTCCCTTCAAGGTGCACGCGGGCAAGACGCCCTACGACAAGGTCAACAAGACCATGGTCATCCCCAGGCTGTTCGGTCCCAAGGGCTCCGACGCCTACTGGGCCTCGTACGACTGGGACAAGGCCATCGCGGCCGGCCAGTCCTATAACGACCTGCCCTACAGCGGCGAGTACGACTTCGTGGAAACGGAATACGTCTTCCCCATCACGCACATGGTGGCGCCCAAGGACCAGGCCGTGGCCTGCGTGGAATGCCACGCCAAGGCCGGCCGCCTGGACCACCTGGAAGGTTTCTACATGCCCGGGCGTGATTCGGTTCAGCTTCTGAACACGGGAGGCTGGGCTCTGGTGTTGGCGTCGCTGCTGGGCGTGGCTCTGCACGGCCTGGGGCGTTTCCTGAGTTCCGTCGGACGTAGGAGGGGGTAACATGAAAGCCAAGAAGAAGATCTACCTGTACACGCGCTTCGAGCGCTTCTGGCACTGGGTGCAGTCCCTGCTCATCTTCCTGCTGCTGCTGACGGGCTTCGAGGTGCACGGCACCTTCACCCTGTTCGGCTTTCAGAAGGCGGTGGAGTACCACAACCTCCTGGGCCTGACCTGGATCATCCTGTTCATCTTCATCGTGTTCTGGGTGCTGACCACGGGCGAGTGGCGGCAGTACATCCCGACGACCAAGAAGCTCTTCGAGGTCATCGGCTACTATACCTCGGGCATCTTCAAAGGCCTGCCGCACCCGGTGCAGAAGTCCAGGGAGGCCAAGCACAACCCCCTGCAGCGTCTGACCTACCTTGGTCTGACGGCCATCCTGCTGACCCTGCAGATGGGCACGGGCCTGTTGTACTGGCTCTACAACGACTGGGCCATCTGGAACCTGACGTTTCTGGACCTGCGGCTGCTGGCGCTCATCCATCTGGCCTGCGCCTTCGCCATCCTGTCCTTCGTGATCATCCACATCTACATGACCACCACCGGACACACCCTCACGAGCCACATCGCGGCCATGTTCAGCGGCTGGGAAGAGGTGGAGGAAGGCGAGGTGGCCGACTGGGAAGTGCACGA
>CAZQYA010000104.1:0-11415 GCA_964597325.1 uncultured Desulfovibrionaceae bacterium | reverse complement strand
CGTCGGGGTTGCGGAAGCCCATCTGCAGGGTGTTGTGGTCCACGTAGCTGACCGAGAGTTCGGTCTTGACCCGGGGCAGGCCGATGGCCTCCCACTGCAGGTAGGCCATGGTGCCCGTGGCGTCCTGGGTCAGGGTCTGGTCTATCGTGATGGCCACTTCCTTGCCGGGGTTCATGTCCCCGTCGATAAGATGCGCTGCAATGATCTTATGGGTGAGGCTTTTTTTCATGAAAGCTCCTTGCGGGAAAGACGTGTATGAGAAAAGGCTCCCAGCCGGAGCTGGGAGCCTGAAGTATCTGGTTTACCAGGAGGCGGTGAGCCGACGAAGCTGGACCTGCCGGAACTGGATTTCCGTGTCCAGGCGCAGCTTCTCCTGCTGCAGGCGGAAGATGTCTTCGTGATAGGTAACGCCGTTTGCCGGATCCTCACGTCGAAGAAGGTCGAGAATCCTGGCATGGACTTCGGCGTGTTCGGACCGGAAGCGGTCGATTTCCTGCTCTATGATTTCAATCTGTCGAGATTCTGATTCGTTTGCGCTTGGGCTTGTCATCGTGAATGTCGTTGCCTTGTTCTTCACTGCGTTGAGGGTGGATGAAGTTCTGCGGGTCCGGAAGGTTCATGAAGATTTTCCAGAACCAGGGCCAGACCGACGAGATGTTGTCCGCGTTGCTCATGCACAGTCCGGGGTGGGTGAACGATATGAGCGCTCCGGCCAGGGTCCAGTATGGGCCCGGGCTCTGCCAGGCCGATTCGCTGGGCTTTCTGGTACCGGGAAGGCCGAGCTGCAGGAATCCGGGTTCGATGGAGTAGCCGGCCCCGAGATTTTCAAGCAGGTCCTGGGCGTGCTCGACGTCCTCGCGCGAGGTGTCCAGGGTCATGGCACACTTGCCGCGCAGCCCCAGGGCCATGGCCAGCACCAGGGGCAGGTACTCCTGGCAGCACGACAGGTCCAGGGATAACTGCTTGGGTCTGTTTCCCATGTGCGAGGAAATCTTGTCGGCGCCAATGGTGATGCGCAGACCGAATTCGTGCAGGATGTCCATGACGTCCTGCAGGTACGGAATGTACTCAGGCCATTTCCCGCGCAGGGTCACCGTGCCGTCGGCAAAGAACGGCAGTGCCAGCAGGTGCAGACTCATGAGTGGGTCCACCGGGATGTCCACGGTGGAAAGGTCAAGAGCGAGGGGCGCGGGGGGGACAATGATTCGTGTTCCGTCGAACTGCAGCTCGGGAAGATACTGCTGCAGGAAGACGATGCCCTTGCGCAGCAGTTTGCTGCTGGCAAAGGATTCGTGCAGTTCTATGGAAAGGCCGGATTTGAATGTTGTGGCCGCGACGGTCAGGGCCAAAACGAACTTTTTTGAAATTCCCTTAGGGATGGAAATGTTTTCGGGCAGTTGCCCGCTGCTTTCAACGCGAACCGGGAGACCATTGCTGTGCGGTTCAACAACGGTCAGCCTCGCGCCGAGTTGCGGCAGGAGGTCCTGTACCGGCCTGACGTCGTGGATCTTGAGTTTGGTCGAACCCGTGAATTTGGCACGCGTGACCTTTCCCAGGGCCAGGCAGAGCAGAAGATAGAAATGGAACTTGCTTTGACCGGCGTAGAGAATCTTGTTGTCCAGGGACCAGGACCGGACAGGCTGGGTCGAGCACTGGCGGTTGTGAAAGGCGAGGTTGAACCCACAGAGGTTGAGGGCGTTGATGAGCTCAAGAGAGATATCGTTGCCCTGAAAGGGGGCGACGGTCAGGGGGGTGGAATTGATCGCGCCCATGAAGAACATCATGCTCCGCAGGATCTGGTCCCGCGGGGCGTTGAGGTCGATGTTGACGGGTTTGCGTCGCGGGAACAGGCACAGGGGCTTGTCGTTTTGGGAGTTGCGCTCCACCCGGGCGTAGGAAAGGTTATTGGTCAAGTGGAAGATCTTTTTGAGGATCTGGGGCTCGAGATTGTCCCCTTTGGAAGAATCCCGCCAGACCTGCCAGAGCGCCTTTTCCTGATTCGGATCGGTGATGCCGAGGTTTTTCGCCCTTCGCGAAGCCGCTGCCCGGGACAAGAGATTTGTGCGCGCCGCAATAAGGCCGACGAGTCGCTCGTCGAGCTGCGCCAGTTCTTGGGTAAGTGAGAGGGAAGTGTGTTTTTCGGCCATGGGCGTTGTTTTGTGGCTGAGGTGCTACGGGTTTGTAAGTAGAAGACCCGCAAAAATTTAATGGATCAATTGCGTCGTTTAACAATAAGAAAGTATGGATTGCAAGCGGATATTGTGATTGAATTTCATAACATTCTGAAATAAAAGCCATGTTGGAGAAAAAAGGATGGCGATTATTGGGGGAATTGGTTTGCCGGGAGGTTGATAAAAAAATCACAAAAAGGTTGACAAGAGCCTCGCACCGAAGCAAATAAGGGTCTCCGACCTGTTATTTGTGAAGATAATAACAAACTATATTTAGGAGGATCCGCATTATGGCTCTCGTACCCCCGCATGGTGGAAAAGGTTTGGTTTGCTGTCTGCTTCAGGGCGATGAACTGGCTGCCGAGCAGAAAAAGGCCGAAGGCCTGAAGAAGATCGAGATCAGCCCCCGCGCCAAGGGCGACCTGATCATGATGGGCATCGGCGGTTTCAGCCCGCTGAATGGCTTCATGACCAAGGCCGACTGGAAGTCCGTTTGCGAAAACTTCACCCTGGCCGACGGCACCTTCTGGCCCGTGCCTGTGACCCTGGACACCGACGAAGAAGTGAAGGTTGGCGAGGAAATCGCGCTGTTCGACCCCAAGAAGGGCGTCTTCATGGCGACCATGCAGGTCACTGAAGTGTTCGAGATGACCGATGCCGACAAGAAGTGGGAGTGCGAAAAGGTCTACAAGGGCCAGGGCGAAGAGTCTGCCGACGACAAGTTCTGGGAAATCGCTCCCGAGGATCATCCTGGTGTCAAGATGGTTCTGGCTCAGAAGAAGTACAATATCGCCGGCCCCGTTAAAGTTCTGTCCGAAGGTGATTACCGCGAAAGGTTCCCCGGTTGCTACATGTCCCCGAGCGAAGCCCGCGCCATCTTCGAAGAGAAGGGCTGGAGCCGCGTTGCCGCCCTGCAGCTGCGCAACCCCATGCACCGCTCCCATGAGTACCTGGCCAAGATCGCCTGTGAAGTGTGTGACGGCGTGTTCATTCACTCCCTGGTCGGTAACCTGAAGCCCGGCGACATCCCGGCCGAAGTCCGCATCAAGTGCATTGACACTCTGATCAACCTGTATTTCGTGAAAGCCAACGTGGTTCAGGGCGGCTACCCCCTGGATATGCGCTACGCCGGTCCCCGCGAAGGCCTGCTGCACTCCACGTTCCGTCAGAACTACGGCGTATCCGACATGCTGATCGGTCGTGACCATGCCGGTGTTGGTGACTTCTACGGCCTGTTCGAGGCCCAGGAAATCTTTGACCGCGTTCCCAAGAACCTCGGCGCTGGCAAGGACCTGATCACGCAGCCCATGAAGATCGACTGGACCTTCTACTGCTACAAGTGTGACGGAATGGCCTCCCTGCGCACCTGCCCGCACGCCAAGGAAGAGCGCGTGGTCCTGTCCGGTACCAAGCTGCGCAAGGCTCTGTCCGACGGCGCTCCCGTTGCCGATCACTTCGGCCGCGACGAAGTCCTGGTCATCCTGCGCGAGTACTACGAAGGTCTGACCGAGAAGGTCGAGATCAAGATGCAGAGCCACGCTGCTGCGACCAAGATGTAGTTAGCTGCATTCCGGGAGGCGGGCTTTTCAGCCTGTCTCCCGTTTGAGCCTTGCGGGCTCGGGGTTGCGAAACCCACGATCCCGGATTGTACGGCTTGACACGGAAACCGTGCTTTGATAAAAGATTCACAAGCGAAAAGCTTGGGTTTTTTTGTTCGGGCCTGTGGCTTAGTAGTTTTTAACTCTTTATTCGGAGGAATTATGCCAACCTTTGTTGATCCAGCAAAGTGTGATGGATGCAAGGGCGGTGAGAAGACTGCCTGCATGTACATCTGTCCTAATGACCTGATGATCCTGGACCCCGTCGAAATGAAGGCTTACAATCAGGAGCCGTCCGCTTGCTGGGAATGTTACTCCTGCGTTAAGATCTGCCCTCAGGGTGCGATCACTGCCCGTCCTTACGCCGACTTCGCTCCCATGGGCGGCACCTGTATCCCGCTGCGCGGCGCCGAAGACATCATGTGGACGGTCCAGTTCCGCAATGGCGAAGTGAAGCGCTTCAAGTTCCCCATCCGCACCACCGTTGAAGGCTCCATCAAGCCTTTCGATGGCAAGCCCGAACCCGGCGATCTGGAAAGCGAACTGCTGTTCACAGAGACTGCCCTGGTCGCTCCGAAGGAGGCCCTTGGCAAGAAGTTCGAAATCACGGAAGCCGACGTGAAGGTTACCTTCAAGTCTGCCGTTGCCTAATTCGGCGCTAACGCTAGAAATTTCAGGAGGAACATATGCCTCAGATTCCTGTTAAAGATACGATCAAGGGCTTGGCCTGTGCCGAGCCGGAAGTTGTTGAGCTTGAGACCGACATTCTCATGGTCGGTGGCGGTATGGGTAACTGCGGCACGGCTTTCGAAGCCGTTCGCTGGGGTGACCCCCTTGGTGTGAAGATGCTGCTGGTCGACAAGGCCGCCATCGACCGCGGTGGTGCGGTTGCCCAGGGCCTTTCCGCCATCAACACCTACATCGGTGAAAACGAAGCCGACGATTACGTCCGCATGGTCCGCACCGACCTCATGGGCCTGGTCCGCGAAGATCTGATCTTCGACCTCGGCCGTCACGTGGATGATTCCGTTCATCTGTTCGAAGAGTGGGGCCTGCCCTGCTGGATCAAGAAGGACGGCAAGAACCTGGACGGCGCCCAGGCCAAGAAGGAAGGCCTGGCTCTGCGCAACGGCGACGCCCCTGTCCGTTCCGGCCGCTGGCAGATCATGATCAACGGTGAGTCCTACAAGGTCATCGTTGCTGAAGCCGCCAAGAACGCCCTGGGTGCCGACCGCTACATCGAGCGCCTGTTCATCGTGAAGCTGCTCCTCGACGCCAAGGTCCCGAATCAGATCGCCGGCGCCGTGGGCTTCTCCGTCCGCGAAAACAAAGTGTACGTCATCAAGGCCAAAGCCATGTCCGTGGCTTGTGGCGGCGCCGTCAACGTGTACCGTCCCCGCTCCACCGGTGAGGGTCTCGGCCGCGCTTGGTATCCTGTCTGGAACGCCGGTTCCACCTACACCATGTGTGCTCAGGTCGGTGCCGAAATGACCATGATGGAAAACCGTTTCGTCCCCGCCCGCTTCAAGGACGGTTACGGCCCGGTCGGCGCTTGGTTCCTGCTCTTCAAGGCCAAAGCCACCAACGCCAAGGGTGAAGACTACTGCGTCACCAACCGCGCCATGCTGAAGCCTTACGAGGATCGCGGCTACGCCAAGGGTCACGTTATCCCCACCTGTCTGCGTAACCACATGATGCTTCGCGAAATGCGCGAAGGTCGCGGTCCCATCTACATGGACACCGCCACTGCCCTGCAGACCACCTTCAAGGAACTGTCCAAGTCCGAGCAGAAGCACCTCGAGTCCGAAGCTTGGGAAGACTTCCTTGATATGTGCGTTGGCCAGGCCAACCTGTGGGCCGCCATGAACATCAAGCCCGAAGAACGCGGCTCTGAGATCATGCCCACGGAACCCTACCTGCTTGGCTCCCATTCCGGCTGCTGCGGTATCTGGGTTTCCGGTCCTGCCGAACCCTGGGTTCCCGAGGAATACCAGGTCAAGGCTGCCAACGGTAAGGTCTACAACCGTATGACCACGGTCAACGGTCTGTTCACCTGTGCTGACGGCGTCGGCGCTTCCGGCCACAAGTTCTCCTCCGGTTCCCATGCCGAAGGTCGCATCGTCGGTAAGCAGATGGTCCGCTACTGCGTGGATCACAAGGATTACGCTCCTGAACTGAGCGTGTCCGCCGAGGAACTCAAGAAGGAAATCTACCAGCCCTGGTACACCTTCGAAGAGTTTAAGGGTGCTTCCACCGATCCGGTCGTCAACCCGAATTACATCACCCCCAACAACTTCATGATGCGCCTGATCAAGGCCACCGATGAATACGGCGGCGGTGTTTCGACTCTGTACACGACTTCCGAAAAGCTGCTCGACACCGGCTTCACGCTGCTCGACATGCTGGAAGAAGATTCCAAGAAGCTGGCTGCCCGCGACCTGCATGATCTGCTGCGTTGCTGGGAACAGTTCCACAGACTGTGGACCGTTCGTCTGCACATGCAGCACATCCGGTTCCGTCAGGAAAGCCGTTACCCCGGTTTCTACTATCGTGCGGACTTCATGGGTCTGGACGATGCCAAGTGGAAGTGCTTTGTTAACTCCAAGTTCAACCCGGCCACTGGTGAAACCGAGATCTTCAAGAGAAACTACTACCAGATCATCCCTGACTAGTTTATGGGCCAAAAGGCTGCGGGTCCATCCCGCAGCCTTTTTTCTGTATCAGGATATAGAATGGTCTATGCATGATCTGTAACCTGTGCTGGTAGTTATAGATCATGCTTGGGCCATTCTATTCATTTTTGTGGCCTTCAACATGAGTGTTCTGGGAGGAATCTAATGGCTAGCAACAGCATACTTGTCATCGGTGGTGGTTTTGCAGGACTCACCGCCGCCCTTGAGGCCGCAGAAGTCGGTCATGAGGTCTTCATTATAGAGAAGACCCCGTTTCTGGGTGGACGTGTTATGCAGCTGAACAAGTATTTTCCGAAGCTGTGTCCACCGTCCTGCGGCCTGGAAATCCAATTTCAACGGATAAAGAATAACCCCAAGGTAAAATTTTTCACCCTCGCCGAAGTGACCAAGGTGGAGGGAAGCGTCGGGAACTACGATGTGACCGTCCAGATCAAGCCTCGTCACGCTGGTCCCAGCAGCCCGGATCTCTCGGAACTGTGCGAAGAGCTTGATTCTGAAGTTGTCAACGATTTCGAGTTCGGCCTCTCCACCCGCAAGCCGGTATACATGGATGCACCGTTCGCCTTTCCGCAGCGCTATGTCGTCGACAAAGCTAACTTGAGCGACACCGACAAGGCCAAGGTGAAAAAGTGCGAATATCTTGATCTTTCCGAAGAAGAAAAGTCCATCACGCTGAACGTCGGTTCGATCGTCATCGCTACGGGATGGAAACCCTATGACGTGACCAATCTGGCCAACCTCGGCGCTGGCGAAATCAAGAATTGCATTTCCAACATGCAGATGGAACGCCTTGCTTCGCCCTATGGACCCACTGATGGAAAGATTCTCCGGCCCTCCGACGGCCTTGCACCCAAGAAAATCGCTTTTGTGCAGTGCGCCGGATCGCGTGACGAAAATCATCTTCACTATTGTTCCTACATATGCTGCATGGCTTCTTTGAAGCAGGCCCAGTATGTGCGCGAGCAGTATCCTGACGCCGAAGTAACCATCTATTACATCGACTTGCGTACGCCTGGCCGTTACGACAACTTCGCCAAGAAGATTCTGGCCGATGAGAAGGTCTTTGCCGTCAAGGGCAAGGTCGCCGCTGTCGAAAAGGACAATGCCGGCGACGATGTGTGGGTCACCGTCGAGGATGCGGTGTCGTGCACCAAATCTGTCGAACGGTTCGATCTCGTGGTTCTGGCCACAGGAATGCAGCCCAGCCTGGCCGGCGCTCCCCTGCCCCTTGATGTCCCTGTGGACGCTGAAGGGTTTATTGTTGGTGGGGAAGAAAAAGGTATTTTCGCCGCAGGCTGTGCCAAACAACCTCTGGACGTGATGAAGTCGGCCCAGTCTGGTACCGGGGCGGCGATGAAAGCGATTCAGACCGTGAGAGGGAGGTAGGACATGGCCGACAAGATTGGTGTATATTTTGACGAATCATGCCTCGGCGAGGTTCTCGATATCGAGAAACTCTGCGAGGGCGTCCAGAAGAAATGGGGCGACCTCTGCCCGGTGGTCAAGGTTCACCCACGCCTGTCGAGCTCCGAGGGCCATGCCGCCATCAAGGCCGACATCGACGCCGGGACCATCAACGCAGTCTGCGTGTGCGGTTCTTCTCCGCGCGTTGACTGGGATTTTTACAAGTTTGGTGCCGATATCCTGGTGGAGCGCGTCAACCTGCGTGAGCAGTGTGTGATGTGTTTCGAAGATCCGACTGCCGGCAAGACTCCCGAACTGCTGCACAAGATGGCCAACGATTACGTGAATATGGGCGTGGTCAAGCTGCAGAAGGCCGCAGTGCCCACCTGCGAAGAATTCGATGTCGTCAACCGCGTGCTCGTCATTGGTGGTGGCTGGACCGGCTTGAGCGCAGCCATGGATGTGGCTGGCGTTGGCTATGATGTTACCCTTGTAGAAAAGAAAGATGTGCTCGGCGGCGCCGCTGCCGGAATGTATAAGACCATACCCTTTACCTATCCCTACGATGCTGCACACGCCACGGGTATCGAGAAGAAGATCTCTGACGTCATGGAGTCCGACAAGGTCGACGTGCTGACCAAGACGGAAATCGTAAGCATTTCAGGCGCACCGGGCAACTATACGGTTATCGTTTCAGTGGGTGGCGAAGAGCGCGAGCTTGCCATCGGTTCCATCGTCGTCGCCACGGGCTGGGTACCGCAGGATACTTCGTTCCTGAAGCCCCTGGGTTACGGACAGCTCAAGAACGTTGTCACCGCCCGAGAGTTCGAAATGATGGCCAAGGATGGCGCCATCGTGCGCAAGTCCGATGGCGAGAAGCCTACCAAGGTCATGTTCCTGCTGGGATTCGGCGACAAGCTCGAGCCCTTCCTGGTCAAGGAGGAGGAAGCCCGCGTTGCCGCCCTTGCCGCTGCAGAGAACAAAGAGAAGAGCGAGGACGATGCGCCCAAGACCAACTTCACCAAACAGGACACCTGCAAGCATCTGTCCTTCAGTTCCGAGCTGAGTTCGCTGACGGCGCTCAAACAGGCCAACTATGTACGCGAGTTCATTCCTGGCGGCGTTGCCATGGTGGTCTATGAGCACATGATGATTCCCGGCATCAACGAACTGTACTACAAGGCCGCTCAGAACGATGCGAGCGTCATGATGACCAAAGGCGTCATTCAGGATGTCCGCGACGGTGGTGACGGCGATATTATCGTCGTCCTCGAGGATACCCTCCTCGGCGCCAAGGTCGAGGTTGAGGTGGACATGCTCGTGCTGCCTACAGCCATGGTTCCCACCACGGCTCTGGATCCCGTCCTGAAGCTGACCTATCGGCAGGGTCCGGCCATGCCCGACCTCGAGTTGTTCAACGGTTATGCCGATTCCAACTACATCTGCTTTCCCTATGAAACCCGTCGTACAGGCATCTACACTGCAGGCACGGTGCGTCAGCCCATGACCATGGCCACGGCCGAGGTCGACGCTGCCGGTGCGGCCCTGAAGGCCGTCCAGTGTCTGGAGTCCGCCAACCGCGGCATGTCCGTGCATCCGCGTTCGGGCGACCTGTCCTTCCCCAAGTTCAACCTTGTGCGCTGCACGCAGTGCAAACGCTGCACGGAAGAATGTCCGTTCGGCGCTCTGGACGAGGACGAAAAGGGCAACCCGATGCCGAACACTTCGCGCTGCCGTCGTTGTGGCACCTGCATGGGCGCTTGTCCGGAGCGTGTCATCTACTTCGACAACTACAATGTCGACCAGATAGGATCCATGATCAAGCAGGTCGAAGTTCCCGACGACATGGAAGTGGGCGGTCCGCGCATGCTCATCCTTGCCTGCGAGAACGACGCCTATCCGGCTTTGGACATGGCTGCCATGCGCGGAAAGAAGTGGAGTCCTTATGTCCGCATCGTCCCTGTACGCTGCCTCGGGTCGGTCAACACCATCTGGATTGCCGACGCAATGTCCAAGGGTACCGATGGCTGTCTGCTCCTGGGCTGCAAGTACGGCGAGGACTACCAGTGCCACTTCGTCAAGGGGTCGGAGCTGTGCAACCGCCGTATGGCCAACATCGGCGAGACATTGGGCAAGCTCGGCATCGAGACCGAACGGGTGCAACAGCTGCAGGTGGCCATTGACGAATACGACAAGGTGCCCGACATGATCGATGACTTCGTCAATTCGATCACCAAGCTCGGCCCCAACCCGTTCAAGGGATACTAGGAGGAGCATGTATGTCCAAAACAGTGAAAATCGAGCCTAATCTGCAGTTCGTCAAGGAACTGCAGGAGGTGGGTGGTGCGGATCTCAAGAAGTGCTACCAGTGCGCGACCTGCTCAGTCACATGCCCCATGTCTCCTGCAGACAATCCGTATCCTCGTAAGGAGATGGTCTGGGCGCAGTGGGGCCTCAAGGATAAGCTTGTCAACGATATCGACATCTGGCTGTGCCACAACTGCGGGACTTGCTCCGAGCTCTGTCCCCGCGGCGCCAAGCCGGGCGACCTCATGGCCGCCCTGCGCAACATGGCGTACCGCAAGTTGGTTCCTCCTGCGATTATCGGCACGTGGATGAGCTCTCCAAAGCATCTGCCCATCCTGGCCGGCATTCCGGCCGTCATCTTCGGCATCATCTGGATGATCCGGGCCGCTCTTGTCGGCTCCTTCTTCCCGGTAACAGAAGAGGGCAAGATCATTTACGGGAATCTCTTTCCCGGTGATTTCACCATCGACCCCCTGTTCGGGCTGGTGGCCATCTTTGTGGCCATCTGCTTCGGCCTGGGCATCAAGAACATGATCGACGGCTTTAAGAACAACGTCCCCGAGACCTTCGTCCTCGGTTACAAGAAGCCTTCCCTGAAGGACGCCATCATCGATACCATCAAGTATGATGTCCTGCAGCACACCCGCTTCAAGAACTGCGTGGACAGTCCTGCCGACGAAGAGCGCGTCAAGGGCCATATGATTCTGTTCTACGGATTCGTAGCTTGCGCCATCGTCACCTCGATCGTCGCCGTGGCACACTGGGGCGGTAAGGTCGTCGAGATCCTTGCTCCGATCGGGCATACGCCCATGCCCCTGTGGCATCCGGTCAAGATTCTGGCCAATGTCGGTGCTGTCCTGCTGGTCACGGGTCTGACCCTGCTGACCCGCCGCCGGCTCAATTCGGACACCAGCAAGTCCGTGTCCAACTATTACGACTGGTATCTGCTGGGCGTGATCTGGACCGTGACCCTGACCGGCATCGGTTCGGAAGTCTTCCGCCTTGCCGGTGTGGCTCCTCTGGCCTTCTTCACCTATTACCTGCATCTGGTCAGTATCTTCATGCTGATTGCATATCTGCCCTGGTCCAAACTGGGGCATCTGGTGTACCGCACCACGGCGCTCATTTACGCCCGGTACGTAGGTCGTTTGCCCATTGGCGAAAAGCTCATCGAAGACGATAAAATATTTGTTATTTAATTAAAGGAGGACACCATGTCTGAAGCTCGCAAGATTTTTCCCA
>CAZQYA010000103.1:6875-11459 GCA_964597325.1 uncultured Desulfovibrionaceae bacterium | reverse complement strand
GCCACGACGATCAGAAGTTCGACCAGGGTGAAGCCTTTTTCATTCTTTCTGAACCGGTTCATACTATCCTCCACGAAAAATTGGGTTGAGGTATCCATGCTTGTGTGGGGGCTCTATCACGTTCCGTGCCAGTTTGTCATTCCCTTTTTTTTCTTTGGGTTAGTTAAAATTTGACATTTTTTCTGACCCTGGGGTGACAATTCTTGTCAGTATGCGCCCATTTTTGTGCCAGGGCTTGCCGGTTCTTGACTTGCGCACCAGATGACCTAAATCAAAAGGGCTGAAATTGGAGAACGTGGCGTCCGGGGAGACCAGCGGGAGCGCAGATGATTGCGCCTCCAGACAGATATCACTGCAAAAAGTCGTCATCCCCTTGAAGAAGGGGATCCATGTTTTTTAGCTATCTGAAAAGAATGGATTCCGTGCACGTGTCCAGCTCCGCGTGAGAGCCTGGCATGACACGCCTTCGCGGGAACGACACTCAGCGGTTCTTCCGTGACTTTTGCAGGGGCGTCAGAAAAGTCTTTCCCGGTTGCCTGACAGACTGAAATTTTGTTTGGCCAAACATATGACCAACATTTCCGTAGAGGAGGAAAAATGAACTTCCAGACAGTTTCCCGAACCCGCACCGATGTACAGGCCACCAACCTGTTCCTGCGTGGCGTCTACAACTGGATGAGCCTCGGGCTCGGGATCACCGCTCTCGTGGCCTACGCCGTGGCCACCACTCCGGCCATCGCCCAGGCCATCTTCACCAACCCCATCTTTTTCTGGGGCCTGATCATCGCTCAGTTCGGCATGGTGCTGGGGCTGTCCGGCGCTGTGCACCGGATGTCCGCAGGCATGGCCACGGGTCTGTTCCTGCTCTACAGCGCCCTGAACGGCGCAACACTGTCCGTCATTCTGCTCGTGTACACGGCGGCCTCCATCTTCAAGGCCTTCATCGTCTGCACCGGCATGTTCGCGGCCATGAGCGTCTACGGCGCCACCACCAAGAAAGATCTGACCGGCTGGGGCAGCTTCCTGTTCATGGGCCTCATCGGCATCATCATCGCCTCCATCGTGAACATCTTCATGGCCAGCTCGGCCCTGGATTTCGTCATCAGCGGCATCGGCGTCCTGATCTTCACGGGCCTGACCGCCTACGACACCCAGAAGCTGAAAGTCATGGGCGAATCCGCCCCCATGGACGACGCCCTGGCCGTACGCCGCGGCACCATCCTCGGCGCGCTGACCCTGTACCTGGACTTCATCAACCTGTTCCTCTTCCTGCTCAGATTCTTCGGGGCCTCCCGGGATTAACAACAAGGGCGGCTCAGGCCGCCCTTTCACATTATACCATGATACCCGAACGCATCAGCCGCCTGCAGGAAAACTTCGCCACGGTCCTGGGTCCCGTAAGCAAAGCCTACGCCCGGGCCATGCGCCTGCGCGCCCAACTCTACCTTTCGGGGAAATGGGTATCCTGGCAGCCTTCCGCCCCGTGCATCAGCGTGGGCAACGTATCCTGGGGCGGGACAGGCAAAACGCCGGTCGTTTCCTGGCTTCTGGACTGGGCCCGCGAAGAAGGCATCCAGGCCACGGTGCTGACCCGCGGCTACGGCGGCAAACCTCCGCACCTGCCCTATGAGGTCCAGCTCCTGAGCCCACCCCACGACGCCGGAGACGAACCCCTGCTCCTCAAACGGACCCACCCCCATGCCCGCATCCTGGTGGACCCCAAACGCGTTCGGGCCGGCAAAGCCGCCGCAGAAACAGGACTTTTCATTCTCGATGACGGCTTTCAGCACCTGCGCGTCAGACGCGACCTGAATCTCTGCCTCCTCTCGCCCCAGGACCTGGAGCAGGAATGGGACCGCGTCATTCCTGCTGGATCATGGCGCGAGGACACATCGGCGTTGAACCGGGCCGACGCGTTCCTGATCAACACCATGTTCGGTGACGATGACGGATGCCTGGAAACCCTGGCGCGCATCAAGCTGACGTACCTGGGCAAACCCATCTTCTTCTTTCGCGTCACGGCCCGGGGCGTGGCCAACGCCTTGACGGGCGAATCCCTGGAGACCCTGGACGGCAGACGTTTCGTCCTGGTGACCGCCATCGCCAACCCGGACAAGGTCAGCCAGACCTGCAAAAGCGACCTGGGCGAAAAACCCGTGCGTCACCTGGTCTACCCGGACCACCACCCTTTCAACCTCACGGACTGGCAGGCCATCGTCGCGGCGGCCGAGCGCAACTCCTGTACGCACATCGTCTGCACGCCCAAGGACGCGGTCAAACTGGCCCCCTTTGCCGACGAACGGCTCTGGATACCGCAACTGACCACAAGCTTTTCCGCCGCCGGAAACATGCCGTTTCGCACCTGGCTGGGCGAGCATATTCACACTTTAACCCGGAACCCTCATGCCTTCGAAAAAAAGACCGACACATAAATTTTCCAAGAAAGCCCTCCTCGCTGTCCTGCGCGAAGCCGGCAAGCCCCTGCGCACCAAGACCATTTTCGGCCTGTTCGACGCCGACGCCTCCCTGAAAAAAGCCATCAAATCCACCCTGGCCCAATTGGTCGAAAGCGGTGAAATCACCCAGGTAGGCAAAAGCTACGGACTGCTCGACACCCTGCCGCGCGTGACCGGCACCCTTGATATCCGCCGCTCCGGCGTGGGCTACCTGATCCTCGACAATCGGGAAGGAAAGGACCTCTTCATCCACCCGAACAACTTCGGCGGGGCCTGGCCCGGCGACAGGGTCGCCGCCGTGGTCGACACATCGCGCCGCAAGGATTCGCCCGAAGGACGCGTCGTGGAGATTCTGGAGCGCGCCGCCGCGGAGCTGCTCGTCCGCGTGGTGCGCCGCATCAACCAGACCACACATTTCTGCCACCCGGCCGACTCGCGCATGCCCTTCTACACCGTGGTGGACACGAGCCACATCCCCGCCCCGGAAAAAGGCGACATCCTGAGCGTGCGCCCCGAAGAGGAGCGCGAAAACGGACTATGGCAATGCACGGCCCTGCGCCGCCTCGGCGATGAGCGCGACCTGGCGACCCAGGAGCTTCTGGTCAAAGCCGGACACGGCATCCCAGAGCACTTCCCCAAAGCCGCACTGCATCAGGCCGAAAGCCTTCCCGAGGCCCCATCCCCGGAGGACTGGGAAGGCCGCACGGACCTGCGCGGCATCAACCTGGTGACCATCGACGGCGAAACCGCCAAGGATTTCGACGACGCCATTTATGTGGAGCGCCAGGAAACCGGCTACCGCCTCGTGGTGGCCATTGCCGACGTGGCCCATTACGTTCCCGAGGGCTCGGACCTGGACGCCGAGGCCCTGGCCCGGGGCAACTCCTATTACTTCCCCCTCTCGGTGGAGCCCATGTTCCCCGAGGCCCTGTCCAACGGCCTGTGCAGCCTGCGCCCGAACGTTCCGCGCCTGGCCATGGTCGTGGACACGCCCTACGCCCTGGACGGAACACCTGGCGCGCCGCGCCTGTACAACGCGGTCATCATGAGCCAGGCGCGCCTGACCTATGCACAGGTCCAGAACGCCCTGGACGGAAACAGTGACGAAACCACCACGCCCCTGCTGCCCATGCTCCGGGATGCGGAGGAGCTGGCCAAGCTCTTCATGAAACGCAGGCAGGACCGCGGCTGCCTGGACTTCGACATCCCCGAGGCGCAGGTGCGCATCGTCGAGGACATCGTCAGCGTGTTCACGGGAACGCGCCTGTTCAGCCACCGGCTCATCGAAGAATTCATGATTGCGGCCAACGAACGCGTGGCTGAGTATCTGGGGGCGAAACAGCGCGTCTTTCCCTACCGCATCCACCCCCAGCCCGATGATCGCAAAATCGAGATCCTGCGCAACACCCTGGCCCACACCAGCATGGTGGACCGACTGCCCAAGGATTTGGACCAGAAAGGTTTGCAGCAGCTCACCCGTGCGGCAGAAGGCACGGACATCGAATTCCTGGTCAGCCGCCTTGTCCTGCGCACCATGATGCAGGCCCAGTACTCGCCCGACAACGACGGGCATTACGGCCTGGCCTCCGAAGCCTACTGCCACTTCACCTCACCCATCAGGCGCTACGCAGATCTGCTCGTGCACCGCAGCCTGAAGCGCCTTCTTGCCCGCGAAGCAGAAAACATGGACGCGGAAAAGCTTCAGACCATCTGCGAAGGGCTGAACGCACGAGAACGCAAAGCCATGGAGGCGGAACGCGAAATCCAGAAACGCGCGGCCATTCTGGCTCTGGAAGACAGGATCGGCGAGACCATGCGCGGCGTCGTTTCGGGCGTGGCGGATTTCGGCTTCTGGGTGGAACTCCTGGACATGCCCGTGGACGGCCTGGTCCGCCTGGCCACCCTGGACGACTACTACGTCTTCGACCCGGAACGACAGGACCTGCTCGGACAGCGCACCGGCAAAACCTTCACCATGGGACAGACCCTCGATGTGGTCCTGGAGGCCGTGAGCCTGGAAAGAGTGGAGATCAATTTCACGTTGCCGTGAAAAAATTGGTTAGAGAAGCGTATCAGCGAAGCGAACGCTTTTCAGGAATTATGAAGTGGTCGTTGCGCCTGACTTCCC
>CAZQYA010000103.1:0-6865 GCA_964597325.1 uncultured Desulfovibrionaceae bacterium | reverse complement strand
TCGATTTCACGCTACCGTGAGAAAAAGCGAGGCGACATCGCTCGAAAGATTGCGGCACGACCTGTGCCTCCAGAGGTGCGCAGACTTTCTCGAGACGATATCTTCTCGCGAACCCGGCATCCATCCCCTGAAACACGAAAGGCATAATGGGACGTCCCGTTATGCCTTTCTTTGACTACTCTTTACATCAAAAGTCCAAAACCGCCGCAATGCGGCCCCGTCACTTTCCGATACAGAACCCGTCGAATACGGCGTTCAGGACGTCTTCGGACGTGATCTCGCCCGTGATCTCGCCCAGGAGGGCGCAGGCCGTGTCCAGGCGGACCGAGAGGATGTCGTAGGGCCGGCCCGCGCCAAGGTCGTTCCGCAGGAAATCCAGTTCTTGCATGGCCGTGTTCAATGCCGTGTACTGGCGCAGATTGGGGACCAGCGTGCCGGGCTCGGGGTTGTCGGTTCCAGCGACCATACGGCGCACCGTGGACAGCAGGTCGGGCAGGCCCTGGCCATGCTTGGCCGAGAGGCGGCAGACGGGCATGTCCTTCCAGGGCCCTTGATCGAGCCAGTCGGGCCTGTCTGAAACGAGGTCCATCTTGTTGGCCACCACAAGAAGATTCGCCGTGTTCTCCGTAAGATCCAGGTCTTCGGCGCCGGGCCCGAGTTCCGAATCGATGACCAGCAGCACCAGGTCCGCCCGCGCCATGAGCTCTCGGCTGCGCTCGATGCCGAGCATCTCCACACTGTCCTGGGAGTTGCGCAAACCGGCCGTATCGGCCAGGCGGACAGGCAGGCCGTCGAGTTGCACCGATTCCTCGAGGTAATCCCTCGTGGTGCCGGGAACGTCCGTGACGATGGCGCGGCTTACGCCCAGGATGGCGTTCATGAGGCTCGATTTGCCCGCATTGACCTGCCCGGCCAGAACCACCAGCGCCCCTTCGCGCCAGCAGCGCCCGCGGTCGTAATTGTCGGCCAGCCCGGCCATGGCCTCATGCACATCGGCCACTACCCGGCCAAGCTCATCGGGCGCCAGGCACTCCACCTCGTCATCGGGAAAATCCACAGCCACGCAGAGTTGCGTCCTGAGACCCTCGAGCTGCTCGCGCAATTCGCCGATGCGCTGCGCAAGCAGACCTTCGAGCTTGCTGCCGGCCATCCCCACGGCCACGCGAGTCGGCGCGGCCACCAGCTCCATGATGGCCTCGGCCTGGGTCAGATCCATGCGTCCGCTCAGAAAAGCGCGCTTGGAAAATTCGCCGGCCTCGGCCAGACGCGCCCCGTGAGCAAGGCACTCCTCTATCACACGACGCAGTATTGCTGCGCCTCCATGGCACTGAAATTCAAGGACATCCTCTCCCGTGAAGGAACGCGGGCCCGGCATCCAGGCAGCCAGAATCTCGTCGATGAAATCACCGGACGCGTCCCGCAGGCACCCGTGATGCAGTCGGTATGCCCGAAATTCCGCAAAATCCGAACGCGAAGGATGGAAAAGGGCCAGCCCGATATCCCGGGCGGCGGGTCCGCTCAGGCGGACAATGCCAACGGCCCCCTGTCCGGGAGGCGTGGCAATGGCAACGATGGTGTCATTCTTCATGGCATGAAAAAAGGGCAGACCGCGAGGCCCGCCCTGGTTGTCAGGATTGACGCGCCTGCGCCGGCTCCTGCCGCCTGGGCGGCCTGCCGGTGTTTTTGGCGCGCTTGACCGGCATGATGAGCACCCGCTTCATGTGCCCCTCGCCCTTGCTGCGTGTCTGCACGCCGCGGTCATTCTGCAGGGCCATGTGCACGACCCGCCTGTGAAAAGAGCTGAGCGGCCTGGTACTCTGAACCCGGCCGGACTTCTTGGCCTTCTCCGACAGAAACTGGGCGATCCCCAGGAGCTGTTCTTCCTGCTTCTGCCGATAGTCGCCCGCGTCAAGCTGAATTCGCGGACTCCGGGGCCAGCTCTTGGATATGATGCGGTTGGCCAGGTATTGCAGGGCCGTGATGGTCTGCCCGTCCCGACCGATAATCAGTCCCGAGCTTTCTTCGTCATCGATATGAACCGTGACTGGACTGGCGGAAGCATCCACGTCCAGGGTCACGTTTTCGGCAATGGGCTTCAGCAGGACGGCCATTATGGCCCGGATGTCGGCCTCGAGGCGAGTCTTCTCCGCGTCCGAAAGGACGGACGCTGCGGCGGCCTCAGTCTCATCGTCCAGATCCACGGCCAGGTCGGACCCGGCAGGCTCCTCGACAACCCCGAAATCCTCCGCAGGGGCCTTCGGCTCGTCCCGGACCGGACCTGCGATCTGCTCCAGGGGTGCGGCGGCCTCCATGGAACGTCTGCGCACGGCTCGCACCGTTGCCTTTCTGGCGCCCAATCCGAAAATCCCGGACGATCCGCCGCTGACTATCTCGATCTCCAGCGCTTCCCGCTTGGCATCGAAAAAACGGCACGCCGCCTCGATGGCCTGATCAACGGTCTTGCCCTGGAACTCCTTGTATGTGCTCATCACATTCTCCTTAACGTCCTGAAACGTTTCTCAACGGATCCGAACGCGGCGCCGGGTCATTCCTGACCCGCACCGCGCGGTTGGATCACTTCGACTTTCTGATCATCAGCCACTGCTGACCGATGGAAAGCACGTTGTTGACCAGCCAGTACACCACGAGTCCGGCCGGGAAGTTCAGGAACAGGAAGGTGAAGATGACGGGCATGAACATCATGATCTTGGCCTGGGTCGGATCACCCATGGGCGGCGACATGCGCTGCTGCAGGAACATGGTGGCGCCCATGATCAGCGGCGTGATATAGTACGGATCCTTGGCCGAAAGGTCGGCCAGCCAGACCATGTCCGTAAACGGCAGATGCGGGATGAACGGGGCATGACGCAGTTCGATGGCGCCCAGCAGGGCCTGGTAGAGGGCGAAGAACACGGGAATCTGCATGAGCATGGGCAGGCAGCCGCCGGCCGGGTTGACCTTGTAGGTCTTGTAGAGCTGCATGATCTCGGCGTTCATCTTTTCGCGGTCGTCGGCATACTTCTCGCGAATCTTGGCCATCATGGGCTGCAGCTTCTTCATCTGCTCCATGGATTTGTAGCTCTTATGCGACAGAGGCCAGAACAGCGCCTTGATCATGATGGTCAGAATCATGATGGCAAGGCCATAGTTCGCCACATATTTATGGAGGAAATTCAAAAACTTGCTCAAAGGCTTCGCGATAAAATCAAAGAAGCCGAAGTTGATGCTGGCCTTCAGATCCTTGGGCATGGCGGCCAAGTCCTCGCCGGTCTTGGGGCCCAGATAATAGGACGCGGAACGCAGCTGGGTGATACCCGGATCAAGAAGCAGCTGATCCGTGACCGTCACACGGTAAACCCCATCCTCAAGCTTGCCGCGGACGGGCATGTCCGCGGACGTGGGCACCAGGCCCACCAGAAAATAGTTGCTCTCGATACCGCCCCACTGTGCCGGAGCCTGAGACACGAAACCGAGTTGCAGATCGTCGGCACTGTCTTCCTGCTCCAGGGAGCCAGCAACCATGTAGGCGATCCTGGTCAGGTTGTACTTGTCGCTCTCGGCCGTCAGCGAACCGCTGGACAGGGAAAACGCCAGGTTGCCCTGGAGCTGGGCCGAGGAGGTGTTGGTCACCTTGACCTCCTCCTTGACCTCGTATGTCCCGCCGGTGAACGTCAGGACACGCTCGATCTGGACGCCGCCGAGACTGCCCTGCAGGCGGATGCTTCCGCTCTGGCCGTCGGCCAGGTCGAGATCGCCACCCTGCACGGACCACTGGCCCTGAGCCCAGGTGGGCTGGGAATTCCAGATAAGCCCCATGGGTGCCTTGGTCACGGAACGCTCCGTGATCAGATCGATGTTGCTGGAATCCGGGGCAATGGTTTCCCTGTAATTCTTGAGAACAAAACTCTCGAGCACGCCGCCCGCGGTATTGAGCACGGCATGATAGAGCGGAGTATCCACGACCAGCTGCTCTCCGCCGGTGGGAGCGAACTGAACCGTGGGAGTCGCCGGCTGTTGGGGGGTGCCGGCGGGCGTGGCCTCGGGAGCCTGGGCCATGGTCTGGTTGGGGGATGTGACGTTCTGGGTCTGCGCTTCCTGCGGGGCTGCGGGCGGAAAAAAGTAGTTCCAGCCCAAAAGCACCATCAGGGACAGGGAAATGGCAAGGATGACGCGCTTGTTGCTATCCATGGAATTCAATCTCTCTTTGAGAAGTTTTAGGGGAGGGAACCGGATCGTAGCCGCCTTCGCACAGGGGATGACAGCGCAAGAGGCGCATGAGGGCAAGGCCCATCCCCCGGAAGATGCCATGAGTCATGACGGCCTGCCGGGCATATTCGGAACACGAAGGAGTGAAGCGGCAACACGGTGAATACAGCGGGGATATCAGATACTGATACAGGGAAAGGATGGCTACGAATACACGGCGCATGCAAACTCCGGTCGGCCTATCCGGCCGTGGCACGGGAGACGATCTTTGTCATCACCGGCCCAAGCTCCGCAGCCACCTGCGCGAAATTCATGGAGTCCACGCTGATGCCGCGCTTGGGCACGACAACAATATCCGCGCTCGTGGCGAAATCATGCTGATGGATTCGAAAAAATTCCCGAACCAATCGCTTGACCCGATTACGCCGCACGGACTTGCCTATCTTTCTGCTCACCGTCAGCCCGAGACGCCAGCCTGCTCCGGCGTCTTCCCGCGCGAGGACAAAGAGTGTGAAGCTCTTTGAAAAAAAACGACGGCCCCGATCGTAGCAGTCTGTAAACTGGGGCCGTCTCTTCAGGCGGTGCGAGGGGGGATAGGTTAGACGGCTAATCTTTTTCTACCCTTGGCTCTTCTGCGGCGCAGCACGGCCTGGCCGTTCTTGGTTCTGGAGCGCACCAGAAAGCCGTGGCTTCTTTTCCGCTTGGTATTGCTGGGCTGATATGTTCTCTTGCTCATTTCTTTTCTCCTTCAAAAAAAGTAAACTGGGAAAATAGGCGTAAAAAAGCGTCGAGTCAAGAACTCTGATCAAGGTCGGCGCTGGACAATTTCAGCGGCTTCACCCAAATTGGGGCCGACCAAGGAGACGCTCATGTATTTCCACACTCCCGCCTGGGAACTGAACCTGTTCACCTGGATCAACCAGGGTTGGCAGAACCCGGTATTCGACATCCTCATGCCGCTCTTTTCAAGCTCGGCCTTCCTGTGGGCCCTGGGCATCGTTCTGGCAGCTGTCGGACTCAAGGGCGGACGGGTAACCCTGACCGTGATCATCGGCCTGGCCCTGAGCATCGCCCTGTCGGACCTGACCTGCTCCGTCGTCAAGGACAGCGTCGGCAGGGTGCGGCCGTACCACAGCCTGGCCGGAACGCGGTACATCGACTCGGGCACCTGGAAAACACGACCTGCGGATTACGCGCCTTCCAAACAATCCGGCTCTTCCTTCCCGTCGGCTCACGCCTCCAACGCCGCTGCGGCCACGCTGTTCCTCTATGCCGTCTTCCGCCGGAAAAGCCTCTGGCTCATCCCGGTGGTCATCGGGCTTTCACGCATCTACCTGGGCAAGCACTTCCCCATGGACGTCATGGCCGGTTGGGGCACGGGCCTGGCCCTGGGAAGCATGCTGGTCCCGACCTACCCCGTCTTCTTCAACCGTATCCGCTCCTTATGGATGAGATACAGGTTACGGGTATAGATGATCGCCCCGGTGGACTGGCCGACGATGAAGACGATATCGCGGCGCAGTATGGCGTAGGTCAGCAGAAAAAAACTACCCAACAGGCTGAAATACCAGAAGCACACCGGAATGACGCTTCGCTTCTCCTTCTCGGAGACAACCCACTGCCAGAAAAAACGCATGAAAAAAAAGGCCTGGCCCAGAAAACCGATGGCCAGCAGCCACCACTGCGTCGTGAATTCCATGTTCCGCCCATGACGCCCGCGCGCCACACCACGCTGTCTCCGGCAGGCCCGGCTTGAACGGGCGCACGCGAAAACAGCGGTTTCGAGATTATTTCAAATTGGTGTCCGAAACGACATAACCTATATGACGCTTCTGCATCCAGCGCACCGCCAGGAGATCGTAGGCCGAAGCCCAGGCCCGGTCCCATATCCCGTACTTGGAGACACCCTTGCTGCGCGGCCGGTGATTGACCGGCACCTCCGCCACCTTCGCCCCCTCAAGCTTCATGAGGGTGGGCAGAAAACGGTGCATACCCGTAAACATGGGAATGGCCTTGACCATCTCCGCGCGCATGACCTTCAGGGAGCACCCCGTGTCGAGCACGGTCTCGCGGCTTATTGCGTTTCGTACCCAGTTGGCAAGCCTGGAGGCGTACTTTTTCACCCAGCTGTCACGCCGCTTGACGCGCCAGCCGATGACCATGTCCACGCCCTGTTCGTAAATCCTGAGCATGCCGGGAATGTCCGCCGGATCGTTCTGCAGGTCCGCGTCCAGGGTGATGATCACATCGCCCCCGGCAAAGCGGAACCCCGCGGAAAACGCCGCGGACTGGCCGCAATTGCCGGCAAAGGATACGAAACGCACGCGAGGATCCGCGGCCGCCAGATCCCGGATGATGGAGAGGCTCGAGTCGGTGCTGCCGTCGTCGACCAGCACCATTTCCCACTGGCAGGACAGCCCTGCAAGGCTTCGGGAGATCTCATCATGCAGATCCCGAAGATTTTCCTCTTCATTAAATACCGGAATTACCAGAGAAATTTTATTTATTGTGTTTTTCATACGAAAAAAAGTGACTATAGCATTTGACAACGCTTGTAAACCTGCATAGAAAGCTCTTCTCACATGACGCGGGGTGGAGCAGTATGGTAGCTCGTCGGGCTCATAACCCGAAGGTCGTAGGTTCAAATCCTGCCCCCGCT